>JAGOWL010000201.1 GCA_018060215.1 Pseudoxanthomonas sp. | reverse complement strand
CAGCGCCTGATCGTGATCACCACGGCGATGGAGATCGCGATCATGTCGCTGGCCGCGATCGGCTTCCTCACCGGCAACATGCCGGTGCTGCTGGTGGCGCTGTTCTGCACCGGGGTGCAGTCGACCCTGTTCGGCCCGGTGAAATACTCGGTGCTGCCGGCGATCCTCAAACCCGAGGAATTGACCGGCGGCAACGGCCTGGTCGAGATGGGCACCTCGATCTCGATCCTGGGCGGGATGATCTTCGGCGGGATGATCTTCCAGCTGGCCGGTGCGCAGGGCCCGGTGGTGGCGGCCACGGCGATCATCGCCCTGGCCGTGCTGGGCAACCTGGTGGCGCGACTGATCCCGCGGGTGGATGCCGGCGCCCCGGACCTGAAGGTGCGCTGGAACCCGTTGCCCGAGTCGTTGGCGATGCTGCGCCTGGCCCGGCGCCAGCGCGGGGTACGCAACGCGATCCTGGGCATTTCCTGGTTCTGGTTCTTCGGCACCCTGTTGACCTCCCAATTGCCGGCCTATGCCGAACTGCACCTGGGCGGGACCGCCAACTCGGCCTCGCTGTACATCTTCGCCCTGGCCCTGTTCTCGGTGGGCACCGGCACCGGCTCGCTGCTGTGCGAAAAACTGTCGGCGCGCACGGTGGAAATCGGCCTGGTGCCGCTGGGCGCGTTCGGCATGAGCGCGTTCCTGCTGGACCTGTACTTCGCCCGCTCCGGCGCCGCGCCGATCACCGGCCTGGACGTGCCCGGATTCCTGGCCGCGCCCGGCAGCGTGCGCATCGTCATCGACCTGCTGGGCATCGGCATGTTCGCCGGCTTCTTCGTGGTGCCACTGTTCGCCCTGGTGCAGAGCCGCACCCCGGCCTCGGAGATGTCGCGGGTGTTCGCCGCGGTCAACATCCAGAACTCGCTGTTCATCGTCGCCGCGGCCGGCACCGGGATCGTGCTGCAGACCGTGCTGCACTGGACCATCCCCCAGGTGCTGCTGGCCCTGGCCATCGCCAACGCGCTGGTGGCGATCTGGATCTTCACGATCGTGCCCGAGTTCCTGATGCGGTTCCTGAGCTGGCTGCTGGTGCGGGTGCTGTACCGGCTGCGCCCGCACGGGATCGAGGAACACGTGCCCGACGAAGGTCCGGCGCTGATCGTTTGCAACCACGTCAGCTACATGGACGCGCTGATCCTGGCCGCCAGCATTCCGCGCCCGGTGCGCTTCGTCATGTACTACCGGATCTTCAACATCCCGGTGATGCGCTGGATCTTCCGCACCGCCCGCGCGATCCCGATCGCCGGGGTGCGCGAGGACCCGGCGCTGATGCAGCGGGCCTTCGACGAGATCGACGCGACCCTGGCCGAGGGCGAGCTGGTGTGCATCTTCCCCGAGGGTGCGCTGACCCGCGACGGGAGCATCGCGCCGTTCAAGTCCGGGGTGGAGAAGGTGCTGGAGCGCGCCGCCGACGCCGGCCGGCCGGTGCCGGTGGTGCCGATGGCGCTGCGCGGGATGTGGGCCAGCATGTGGAGCCGGCGTGGCGATCGCGCCGAAGCCGGCCTGCTGGAGCGGATGCGGGTGCCGCGGCGGCTGCGTGCGCGGGTGGAGGTGATGGCAACGGCGCCCCTGTCCGGCGACGGGATCACGGCCGAGGTACTGGAAGCGCGGGTGCGGGCACTGCGCGGGGATGCGGCTTGAGCCGGCACCCCTGTTCGATGCAACCCGGCTCGGTTAGGCTTGGATCGTTTTCCCGGGGATCAACGCCATCATGAATGCCTTGCCGCCCGCCGGCGGTTCCACCGAGTATGTTCCCAACAACCTGGTCTGGGCGATCCTGACCACCCTGTTCTGCTGCCTGCCGCTGGGTATCGTCTCGATCGTCCATGCCGCCAAGGTGGATGGCAAACGCGCGGCTGGCGACATCGCCGGGGCGCGTGAATCGGCGCGCAAGGCCAGCTTCTGGGCCTGGTGCTCGGCGCTGGCCGGACCGGTATTCATCGCAATCTGGTTCTTCTTCTTCGGCGGACTGGCGTTGCTGGCCGGCCTGTCCGGCGTCAACTGAGTCCTGCAGCCACCCTGCCCCACCCACCCAACCAGGAGTCGCCACCATGAGCTACGTGCCGCCGCCGAGCGCCAAAGCCGACGCGCCCGTCCCCAACCACCTGGCCTGGGCGATCATCGCCACCGTGCTGGCCACCTGCCTGTGCTGCCCGCTGGGCCTGGTCGGCATCGTGGCGATCGTGTTCGCCGCCAAGGTCAACAACCTGCTGGCCGCTGGCGACTTCGAAGGCGCCCAGCGTGCTTCGGCCAACGCCAAGACCTGGTGCTGGGTGGCCACCGGCCTGGCCATCGTCGGCCTGCTGTGGTCGATCTACTTCTTCAGCTCCGGCGGCATGGCCGAGTACCAGGAGATGATCGAGCAGTTCCAGCACATGCAGTAAGCCGGTTCGATGACCGCATCACGCCTCCTGTGGGCCGTGGGCCTGGCGTCGGCCGCGATCGCGGTCGGCGCCGGGGTGTGGTTGCTGCGCAACTTCGATCCGAATGCGGCCAGCAGCCCGTTCCCGCCGTGCATGTTCCATGCCTTCACCGGCTGGTACTGCGTCGGCTGCGGCCTGACCCGGGCACTGCATGCGCTGGTCCATGGCGACATCGCCGGCGCCTTCGCGATGAACCCGCTGGGGATGCTGCTGCTGCCACTGATGCCGCTGATGGTGGCCTGGGGCCAGGGCTGGCAGCCGCGCCCGCTGCAGCCGGTGATGGCGGTGGCGATGCAGCCGAAGCTGTGGCTGTGGGTGTTGCCCGGGTACTGGGTCGCGCGCAATCTGCCGTGGGTTCCGTTTAGCCTGCTGGCGCCGGGTTAGGCGGGCGTCGGCCACGTGGGGCCGACCTACGGGGCGTCGGGGGCGTGGGGCCGACCTACGCGGGGGGCGTCGACCACGTGGGGCCGACCTACGGGGCGTCGGCCGCGTGGGGCCGACCTACGGGGGCGGGTCAGCTTACCCAGCCGGCGATGACCAGCAGGGCCAGCAAGGCCAACCACAACAGCAGCATGCGCCAGACCAGGCTCATGGCGTCGCGCAGTTCGGCCAGGTCGCCGGACTCGGGCAGCGGCTGACCCTGG
>JAGOWL010000200.1 GCA_018060215.1 Pseudoxanthomonas sp. | reverse complement strand
ACCACCTCATCGTCCAGTGCATGCAGCAGGAACACCGGCGGGGTGTGCGCATCGACCCGGTTCTGCAGCGAGTAGGCTTCGATCGCTTCGGCCGCAGGAGCATCGCCCAGCAGCCGTTGCCGCGAGCCCGGATGCGCATGCGTTCCCATGTCGATCACCGGATACACCAGCAGCGCGAAGTCCGGGCGGGCATCCTGCGCATCGGCGGCGTCCACCGGCGCGTAGCTGCGTTGCCCATGGCGCGTGGCCAGGCTGGCGGCGACATGGCCGCCGGCGGAGAACCCCATCACGCCGATCCGCTCCGGATCCACGCCCCATTCCGGCGCGCGCTGGCGGATCAGGCGCATCGCCCGCTGCGCGTCGGCCAGCGGCACCTCGCGGCCATCGCGGTGGCCTTCGCCGGGCAGGCGGTACTCCAGCACGAACAGGGTCAGGCCGCCCTGGTCGACGAAGGCCGGCAGCAGGGCGGTGCCCTCCTTGTCCAGCACCACCCGCTGGTAGCCGCCACCGGGTATCACCAGCACGGCCCTGCCATCCGGATGTGCAGGCCGGTACACGGTCAGGCTCGGCTGGCCGATGTGGTCGGCATAGCGGTCGGGCCGGGCCGGGTCGGTGCTGCGCTCGACCTCGCGCCGCTGCAGCTGCAGTCCTTCCGAACCCGGTGCGGCACCGGGCCACAAGGGCAACCGCTGCGGTGCCGGTGTCTGTGCTGGCGCTGGTTCCGCAGCAACGGCCGACGGTGGCCCTGCGGCGCGCACCGGCAACGTCCCGCCCAGGCTGGCCAGGATCGCCAGAACACCGGCCATCGTGACGGCCATCGACGCATGGCGGCGGCGGCCGGCGGCGGCCCGGGGCCGCGGACGGGCCGGCGGGGGACTAGCCTGTGGGGACATCAGGAAACCCTCCGTTTGCTGCACCGCAGCGACGAAATGACGCGCTGCACATTGCGGAATGACACCGGTTTACCATATACAGGATCCCCACCTGCTGTCGATCCGCGACGCAGCATGTCCGAGTCCACTCCCGGGGTAGCACATTGAGCACCGACACCGCCCACCAGGACGATACGCCCATCGGGCTGGCCGCCATCGCCGCCAGCTTCGTCGCCGCGCGACGCCAGGGCAGCGCGCTGGATGCCTTTCCCGGCCCCGTTCCCGAGGACCTGGTCACCGCCTACCAGGTCCAGGACCTGGCCATCGCGCGCTGGCCGGACACCGTGGTGGGCTGGAAGGTCGGCTACATCGCCGCCGAGCGCCGCGATGGCTCCGGCGACGAACGCCTGCTCGGCCCGATCTTCTCGCGCCAGCTGTGGAATGCCACCGGTGGCAGCACGCCGATCCCGGTGTTCGCCGGGGGTTTCGCCGCGGTCGAGGCCGAGTACGTGCTGCGCCTGGACGCCGACGCACCGCCCGGCAAGCAGGACTGGACCCCGGAAGAAGCCGCCGCGCTGCCGACCACCCTGTTCACCGGCGTGGAGGTGGCCAGCAGCCCGCTGGCCACGATCAACCAGCTCGGGCCGCGGGTAGTGGTGTCGGATTTCGGCAACAACAACGGTCTGGTGCTGGGCCCGCAGATCCCGGCTTGGACCACCCTGGACGAATCCAGCCTGCTGGCCGAAACCTGGGTCGGCGACGTCCATGTCGGCAGTGGCGGCGCAGGCCACCTGCCCGGCGGCCTGCGTGCGGCCTTCGCCTTCGCACTGTCGCGCTCGGCCCGTCGCGGCCGGCCGCTCAAGGCTGGCGACTATGTCGCCACCGGCAACGCCACCGGCATCCATGACATCGCCGCCGGCCAGCACGCCCGGGTGGAGTTCGCCGGCCACGCCCGCCTGGACTGCCACGCGGTGGCGGCCGGCAAGGACGGTGGCGCGTGAGCGGCCTGAGCCGCCGCCGCCTGCTGCTCGGTGCCGGCGCGGCCTGTGCCCTGCCACTGGTCGCCGCCGGCCGCGTGCTGGCATCGGGCGTGGACAAGGCCGACAGCGACGGCCCGCGCATCCTGACGGCCACCGACGTGCACGTGTCCGACTATCCCACCGTCGAGGCGGTGCGCTGGATCGGCCAGACCCTGGAGCGGGAGACTGGCGGGCGCCTGAAGATCCGGCTCTACCACTCCGGCCAGCTCGGCCGCGAGGCCGAAGCGATCGACATGGCGCGCTACGGCGTCATCGACATCACCCGGGTGTTCTCCGGCGCCCTGAACAATGCCTTTCCGCTGACCCAGGCGCTGTGCCTGCCCTACGTGTTCGACTCGGTCGAGCACCTGCGCGCGGTCCTGGATGGCGATGTCGGCGAGTCGGTGCTGCGCAGTTTCGAGACCCGCGACCTGGTCGGCCTGGCGATCTACGACTCCAGCGGCCGCTGCTTCTACAACACCAAGCACCCGATCGTGGTGCCGCAGGACCTGCACGGGATGAAGATGCGGGTGGCGGCCTCGGACATCTTCATCAACCTGGTGCGCCTGCTCGGCGCCAACCCGACGCCGATGTCGCTGGGCGAGACTTTCTCGGCGATGGAAACGCACATGATCGACGGTGCCGAGAACAACATGCGCAGCTTCCATTCCAGCCGCCATTTCGAGGCCGCCCGCTACTGGTCCGAGACACGGCATTCCTATGCGCCGGACGTGCTGGTGATGTCGCGCGCCAGCTTCCTCTCGCTCACCCCGGCCGACCGCGAACTGCTGGTGCGCACTGCGCGCGAATCGGTGCCGGTGATGCGGGCCAAGTGGGACGAATCCGAAGCCATCGCACGCGCAGCGGTGCTGGCCGCCGGCGTCCAGATCAACGATGCCGACCTGGTGGCCTTCCGCCACGCCGCCGAGCCCCTGCTCGCCGCCTACCGTGACCAGCCCGGGGTCGGCGAGCTGTATCGCCGCATCCGCGAACTGGCCTGAGCCCGGAGCCGCCATGACCCACACTTCCGCCGCCACCGCCGCCGCCAGCCCCGCCCAGCGCGTGCTGGACTCGATCGCCGCCGTGGTCATCGCCATCGCCGCCATCGCCCTGGTCGGGCTGGTGCTGGTGCAGTCCTGGCAGGTGTTCACCCGCTACGTGCTCAACGATTCACCCAGCTGGACCGAGCCGGTCACCCTGTTGCTGCTGGCCACGGCCATGGGC
>JAGOWL010000083.1 GCA_018060215.1 Pseudoxanthomonas sp. | reverse complement strand
GCTGCCGATGATCCCGACCATCATGCTGATGGTCAGCCCGGTGAAGACCCAGTTGTGGCAGTTCGCGGTGCCGTTCCTGGCCCAGAACCAGCTGCTGCTGAAGGTGATCCGCGGCGAGTCGATCAGCGCCCAGGTGTGGGCGGTGTACCTGGGGTGCAGCATCGGCCTGGCCGCACTGCTGTGGCTGGCGGCGGTGCTGCGCTACCGCCAGGAGAAGCTGGCCATCTCCACCTGAGCCTGGCCACCTGGGCCCGGCGGCATCGCCGGGGGTGGAAACGGACAAGGCCCGGCAATGCCGGGCCTTGTTCGCATCCCACCTCGAAAACGTGGGCGGCGGGAATCAGCCGCCCGGGTTGAACACCAGGGTGCGGCGCGTGGTGACCGGTGCATCCACCGGTTCGAACCGCCAGCGGCGCACCGCATTGACCGCCTCCCGATCGAAGGTCCGCGCAGGCTCGGCGCGCAGCACGCGCGCATCGGTGACGCTGCCATCGGTACCGACGGTGAACTCCACCAGCACCTCGCCGGAGGTACCCGAACGCAGGGCGTCGGGCGGGAACCGCGGTGCCGGCGTGCTGATCGAACGCAGGCTGCGCGCGACCGGTCGTGCGGCGGCCGCGGCGGCGGCACTGGCTTCGGCCGCCTGGCGCGCCGCCGCCTCGCGTTGCTCGGCTTCGCGCCGGATCGCCGCCTGGCGGGTGGCTTCCTCCTGCTCGGCCAGCAGCCTGGCAGCCGCTTCGGCCTCGGCCTGGGCGGTCAGTGCGGCCTGTTGCGCGGCCTGTTGCTGGGCCAGCACCCGCGCCTCGGCCTCGGCCTTGGTCCGGGCCGCGGTCTCTTCGCTGCGCTTGGCCACCGCCTGCTCGCTGGCCACGATGCTCTGGCGGATACGCGGCAGCGCCGGCGCACTGGCGTCGGCCTTGTCGATCAGGGCCGCAAGCCGTTGCGCCTCGTCGAACTGCTCGCGCGCCACGGCCTGCTCGGCGGCGATGACGGTGTAGGGCATCAGGTCGGTCAGCGCACTGGAAACACCGGCATCGTCGGGCAGCTTGTCGCGCAGGGCCAGGTAGTACTCCATGGCGTTGTCGCCCGCCGGCGCGTACATCCGATTCTCGCGCAAGGCCTTGGCCGCGCCTTCGCGCAACTGGTCCACGCCCATCGCCTGCACGTTGGCGGCCACCACCGTGGCCGGCGGGCTGGTGGGGGCCGGGGCCGCCGCAGCCGGCGCGCTTTCGCTGGTGGGGGCCGGCGCCGTGGCCGGCGCCGGTGCCGATGGTTCGGGCCTGGAACAGGCGGCCAGTGCGACCGTCAACAGCAGGCAGGCGCCCAGCCGCGAACGGGCCGGAATGTTCTTGCACAGCATTGGTGATTCCCCCTTGCACGATCCGTGGTACCGCCGGGCGGCACGACCCCTAGCTCGCGCCATCCCACCTTGATTGTCAACCGCCGCGGGGCCTTCCACAAGCGCCCACATGACCGTCCAGGCATCCATCAGCCATGGGAAACGTGACGTCGGTCAAGCTGTGCGACGATTACTTGCCGATGCAGAAGCTGGAAAAGATGTGCCCGAGCAGCTGGTCGGCATCGACCTGCCCGGTGATCCGGCCCAGCGCGGCATGTGCCAGGCGCAACTCCTCGGCGGCCAGTTCCAGCCGTTCCACCGCCAGCTGGGCCGCGGCGGCCTGGGCATGGGCGCGGGTCTGGCGCAGGCCGTCGACCTGGCGCGCACGTGCGCTGAACTCGCCATCGCCGGCCTCGTGCATCCCTGCGCCGGCCAGCGCCCGCAGTGCCGCGTGCAGCTCCGTCATCCCCTGTCCGGTCAGGGCCGAAACCCGCAGCTCCTCGCCGTTGCCGCCGCCCTTTCCATCGCCATCGGCTGCCGGGTCGGGTGCACCGGATCCGGGAGCCAGCAGGTCGGCCTTGTTGAGGATCCACAGCCGCGCGGGGATGCCGGCGGTGGCCTGCTCCAGCGCGGCGCGGCCAGCCTGGGGGTCGCGCGCATCCAGCACCAGCAGGGCCACGTCGGCTCGCTGCGCCTCCACGTGGGCCCGGCGCATGCCTTCGCGTTCGATCGCATCGCCACCCTCGCGCAGGCCGGCGGTATCGGACAGTTCCAGCTCCAGGCCATCGATGCGTACGGTCTCGCGCAGCACGTCGCGGGTGGTGCCGGCCACGTCGGCGACGATCGCACGCGCGTCGCCAGCCAGGGCATTGAGCAGGGAGCTCTTGCCCGCGTTGGGCGGACCCAGCAGCACCGCATGCAGGCCATCGCGCAGGCGGCGGCCGCGCTCGGCCTGGTCGATCAAGGCCTGCAAGGCCACGATCAGGGCGTCCAGGTCGGCCCGCACCGCGTCGATGCCCAGGGTTTCGATCGGCTCGTCGACGAA
The DNA here is from genome assembly GCA_018060215.1 of Pseudoxanthomonas sp. Taxonomy (GTDB): domain Bacteria; phylum Pseudomonadota; class Gammaproteobacteria; order Xanthomonadales; family Xanthomonadaceae; genus Pseudoxanthomonas. The sequence goes on along the minus strand of JAGOWL010000083.1, from coordinate 7,958 downwards.
GTCGATGGCCGCTTCCACATGCACGCGCAGGCGCAGCAGGGTCGAGGCGATGGCCTCGACGCGCTGCGAGAACACCCCTTCGAGCGATCGCCGGGCCGCACGCGCCGCCCGCAGGTCGGCTGCGGCGATCAGGTCGGCCACCGCCTCGGCCTGGACCAGGTCGAGCTTGCCGTTGAGGAATGCGCGCTGGCTGAACTCGCCCGGACCGGCCGGGCGCGCACCCAGCTCGCAGCAACGCTCCACCAGCCGCCGCAGCAGCACCGGGCTGCCGTGAGCCTGCAGTTCGGCCACGTCTTCGCCGGTGAAACTGTGCGGGCCCGGGAACGCCAGCACCAGGCCGTCGTCGATCGGTTCGCCTGCGGCGTCGGTGAAGGTTGCGCGCCGGGCGCGTCGTGGCAGCAAGGCGTGCCCGCACAGGCATTGGGCGATCCGCAGTGCCTGCGGGCCGGACAGTCGCACGATGCCCACGCCACCGGCGCCGGGCGCGGTGGCGATCGCCGCTATCGTGTCGTTGCCCGGGCCGGTGTTCATCGCCACCCGGTCCGGCTTGGCAAAAACCCGCCGTTGCGGCGGGTTCCTGCGGGATGGATGCGGGCGGCCGGCGCGGTCACTTCGCCGGGGCGGCCTTTGGCGCCGGCTCGCCGTGCTTCTTCATCATCCACCACTGCTGCAGCAGGCCGAGCGATCCATTGGTGACCCAGTACAGCACCAGGCCGGCCGGGAAGAAGGCCATCATCACGCCGAAGGCCACCGGCATGAACTGCATCATCTTCTGCTGCACCGGATCCATGCCCGGCGATGGCTGCAGCTTCTGGGTGAACCACATCACCGCCACGTTGAGCACCGGCAGGATGAAGTAGGGATCGCGCGCGGTCAGGTCCTGGATCCACCAGATCCACGGCGCATGCCGCAGTTCCACCGATTCCACCAGCACCCAGTACAGGGCCAGGAACACCGGCATCTGCACCAGGATCGGCAGGCAGCCGCCCATCGGGTTGATCTTTTCCTTCTTGTACAGTTCCATCATCGCCGTCTGGAACTTCTGCTTGTCGTCGCCGTAGCGCTCCTTGAGCTGGGCGATGCGCGGCTGGAACTTGCGCATCTTGGCGAAGCTCTTGTACTGCGCGGCCGACAGCGGATACAGCGCCAGCTTGACCAGCAGCACCAGGCCGATGATTGCCCAGCCCCAGTTGCCGAACAGGCTGTAGAGGTGGTTGAGCACCCAGAACAGGCCCTCGCCGAGGATGGCCAGGAGCGAGAACTGGCTGTAGTCCACCGCCCGCTCCAGCCCCGGGACCTGCTGGGCGCGGATCTCCGACACCAGCTTGGGGCCCACGTACAGGCGTGCGCTGCGGGTGGCGGTGGCGCCGGGCGCGACCTGCACCGGGTCGCCCAGTTCGCGCACCAGCGCGCCATTGGGCAGGGCATCCAGGGCTATGGTGGCGCCCTCGCCCTGGTCCGGCAGCCAGGCGCTGAAGAAATGGTGCTGCAGCATGGCGATCCAGCCGTTCTGCACGTGGCTGTTGACCCGGCCGTCCTCCAGGTAGTCCTCGTCGAAGCGGCGACGCTGGTAGTCGCCGTCATACCAGGCCGCGCCGGAGAAGCTGAAGGACTCCGGGCGGGTGTAGCCGCGCTCGATGACCGGCGGCTTGCGGATCAGCTGGCGGTAGACCTGGCCCTGCCAGGGTGCGGCCCCCTGGTTGATGATCTCGTCGCGCACTTCCACCGCGTAGGAACCACGCTCCAGGATGTAGCTGCGGCGGATGCTGACCCCGTCCGGGCCGTTCCAGATGAAGGGCACCACCAGCTGGTCCTGGCCGTCAGCCAGCACGAACCCGGTCTGACTGCCTTCAGGCACGAAGCCGGACTGGTGGCTGGGCGCGGCGCCACTGGCGCTGACCCAGCCGGTCTGGGCGGCGTAGAAACTGGCCGGGTCGGCGTCGAACAGGCGCACCGGCGCGGCGCCGGCCTGGCGGCTCTGCGGGAACCGGGGCAGGTCGGCCTGCAGCACGCCGCCACCGTCCAGCACCAGGTCGAGCACGTCGGTGCGCACCTGGATGCGCGGGGCCGCGCTCGCTGCCGAACCGGTGATGGCCGGCGAGGGCGCAGCCACGGCCGCTGCGGTCGGCACCGCGGCATCACCGCCGGCGGTGGCCGCCGGCACGGCGGCGGGCAAGGCCTGGCCGCCGGCGGCAGCCGCGCTGGCGGCCGGAGTGGCGGCCGGCGGCGCGGCCCGTTCCTTGCCCCACTCCATCCACAGCAGCATCGCCACCATCAGCCAGGCAAAGATCAGGAATACGCGGGTCTGGTTCATCGGGCAGGCAGGCTCGGCCGGTTCAGGCGTCCGGCGTGGAAGTGGGGGTCGAAGAAGGAGAAGTCGGGGATTGGGACGATTGGATCGCCGGCATTGTGCCGGTGCCGCCCGGGTGGGGCAATGCGCCAGCCCGCTGCAGCAGCCTGTGCCAGGCCTCGACCAACTGCGCATTGCTGGCCGTGCGCGCCGCCACGCGGGCCACCACGACGTAGTCGCCGCCGGCCAATTGCGGCCGCAGGCGTCGCGTGGCGTCGCGCAGGACCCGCTTGATCCGGTTGCGGCCGACCGCGCGCGGGTCGACCTTGCGCGACACTGCCAGTCCCAGCCGCGGCGCGTGCGGGCCGGCCAGCCAGTGCAGGGCGAACAGGGGGTCTGCGCTGCGGCGGCCCTTCTCGAACACCAGGGCATATTCGGCGCGCAAACGAACCCGCGCGCTGCGAGGGAATCGCGCGCGCGGGTCGGTGTTCATCACTGGATGCCGATCGCGATGGCCCACGGTGCGGCCACGGCCGGCGGCCGGGACGGCAGCGGCGTGGCGCCGGGCCAGCGACCGGTCAGGCGCTGAGGCGCTTGCGGCCCTTGGCGCGACGACGCGCCAGGATCTTGCGACCGTCGGCGGTCTTCATGCGGGCACGGAAGCCGTGGTCGCGCTTGCGCTTGAGGTTGCTGGGCTGGAAGGTGCGCTTGGTAGCCATGGTGGCACTCGGCTGTATTCGGGTCGAAAGAACCGGAAATTCTAGGGGGTCGCCCTGGGTCAGGTCAAGTCACCCCGTCGGCCGGCTTCAGCCGGCGAGGCTCGGACCGTTGCACGAGCCTGTGGATAACCCTTGGGTAATCCCGGACCCGATGGTAGGCTGGTGCGTCCGCTTTCCGACCCACTCCCCGACCCCATGCGGTCGCCCGCCGCCCTCCAGGCCCCGGGCTGCCGCCCAGCGAGCATTGCCGTACCGATGGAAGCCTGGCCCCGTTGCCTTGAACGCCTGGAAGCCGAATTCCCGGCCGAGGACATCCACACCTGGCTCAAGCCCCTGCAGGCCGAAGAGCGCGCCGACGGGGTCGTGCTGTATGCCCCCAACGCCTTCTTCGTCGAACAGGTGCGCGACCGCTACCTGGCGCGCATCCGCGAGCTGGCCCAGCACTTCGCCGGCCTGAACGTGGCCCTGGTGATCGGCTCGCGCCCGCGCCCGGCCGATTCGGCCGCCCCGCCGGGTGCCGCCGGAGGTGCCGCCGCCCCGCGCCCGGTCGCCCCGGCGGCGCCGTTCAACGGCAACCTGGACACCCACTACACCTTCGAGAACTTCGTCGAGGGGCGCAGCAACCAGCTCGGCCGCGCCGCCGCCTGGCAGGCCGCGCAGCGTCCCGGCGACCGCACCCACAACCCGCTGCTGCTGTACGGCGGCACCGGCCTGGGCAAGACCCACCTGATGTTCGCCGCCGGCAACGAGATGCGCCGGATCAATCCGGCCGCCCGGGTGCTGTACCTGCGCTCGGAGCAGTTCTACAACACCTTCTTCCGCGCCCTGCAGGAGAAGACCGCCGACCAGTTCAAGCGCCAGTTCCAGCAGATCGATGCGCTGCTGATCGACGACATCCAGTTCTTCGCCGGCAAGGACCGCACCCAGGAGGAGTTCTTCCACACCTTCAACGCGCTGTTCGACAGCCGCCAGCAGATCATCATGACCTGCGACCGCTACCCGCGCGAAGTCGATGGCCTGGAGCCGCGGCTGAAGTCACGCCTGGCCTGGGGCCTGTCGGTGGCGATCGATCCACCGGACTTCGAGACCCGCGCGGCGATCGTGCTGGCCAAGGCCCGCGAGCGTGGGGCGGAAATCCCCGACGAGGTCGCCTTCCTGCTGGCCAAGAAGATGCGCAGCAACGTGCGCGACCTGGAAGGGGCCCTCAACACCCTGACCGCGCGCGCCAACTTCACCGGCCGCGCCATCAGCGTCGAGTTCGCCCAGGAAACCCTGCGCGACCTGCTGCGCGCCCAGCAGCAGGCCATCGGCATCCCCAACATCCAGAAGACCGTGGCCGACTACTACGGCCTTCAGATGAAGGACCTGCTGGGCAAGAAGCGCACCCGCTCGCTGGCGCGCCCGCGCCAGGTGGCCATGGCCATGACCAAGGAACTGACCGAACACAGCCTGCCGGAGATCGGCGATGCCTTCGGCGGCCGCGACCACACCACCGTGCTGCACGCCTGCCGGCAGATCCGCACCCTGATGGAGACCGATGGCAAGCTTCGCGAGGACTGGGACAAACTGATCCGCAAGCTCAGCGAGTGAGCAGGCAGGCACGCAGGTGCGGTAGATTCGGCAGTGGAACAAGCTTTGGGGAGTACACGGGGACGGGTTGGGGACAAGTGGTGGACAGATCCGGGGGTCCGAATCCATCCACAGCTTTTCCTGCTCCCTCCCGAGGCCTTTTCCTCAAGCCTGTTACCCGATAAAATTTCTTTGAATTCAGGCGGTTGAAGCTGTTTTCCACAGATTTTCGCCCCCTCCAGCACCACCGCTTTTGTATTTATTCCACATTCTTTCTTGAAGCCCGAGGCACGGATTCCCATGCGTTTCACTCTGCAGCGCGAAGCCTTTCTCAAGCCCCTGGCCCAGGTCGTCAACGTGGTTGAACGCCGGCAGACCCTGCCCGTTCTGGCCAACTTCCTGGTCCAGGTGCAGGACAGCCAGCTTTCCCTGACCGGTACCGACCTGGAAGTGGAAATGGTGGCCCGCACCGCGGTCGACGACGCCCAGGATGGCGAAACCACCATCCCGGCCCGCAAGCTGTTCGAGATCGTGCGCGCACTGCCCGACGGCAGTCGGGTCACGGTCAGCCAGACCGGTGAGAAGGTGACCGTGCAGGCCGGGCGCAGCCGCTTCACCCTTGCCACCCTGCCGGCCAATGACTTCCCCTCGGTGGATGAAGTCGAAGCCACCGAACGCATTGGCGTGCCCGAAGCCGGCTTGAAGGAGCTGATCGAGCGCACTGCCTTCGCCATGGCCCAGCAGGACGTGCGCTACTACCTCAACGGCCTGCTGTTCGACCTCAACGGGCCCACCCTGCGCTGTGTGGCCACCGACGGCCACCGCCTGGCCCTGTGTGAGGCAACGCTGGAGCAGGCGGCTGGGGCCAAGCGCCAGATCATCGTCCCACGCAAGGGTGTGACCGAACTGCAGCGCCTGCTTGAAGGCGGTGACCGCGCCCTGGAGCTGGAACTGGGCCGCGCCCACATCCGGGTCAAGCGCGACGATGTCACCTTCACCTCCAAACTGATCGATGGCCGTTTCCCCGATTACGAGGCGGTGATCCCGATCGGCGCCGAGAAGGAGGTCAAGCTCGATCGCGAAGTCCTGCGTGCAGCCCTCCAGCGCGCGGCGATCCTGTCCAACGAGAAGTACCGCGGCGTGCGGGTGGAAGTGTCGCCCGGGCAGCTGAAGATCAGCTCGCACAACCCCGAGCAGGAAGAAGCCCAGGAAGAGATCGAAGCCGAGACCCGGGTCGACAACCTGGCCATCGGCTTCAACGTGAACTACCTGATGGACGCACTGGGCGCCCTGCGCGACGAGCACGTGGTGATCGCCCTGCGCGATGCCAATTCCTCGGCCCTGGTGCGGGAAGCCAGCAACGCCCGCTGCCGGCACGTGGTGATGCCGCTGCGGTTGTGATCGCCAGGAACGACGCGACGTGTTCCACGTGGAACTGACAAGACGCCCGGCTCTGGCCGGGCGTCCTGCTTCGGGTCGGGCCCTGGCGGGAGCCTTCCCATGCGGGTGACCCGGCTGACCCTGCACAACATCCGCCGTTTCCAGGCGGTTGAACTGGCGCCTGCGCCCGGCCTCAACCTGCTGGTCGGGGCCAATGGGGCTGGCAAGACCACCGTACTGGAAGCCCTGCACCTGATGGCCTATGGCCGCAGCTTCCGTGGCCGGGTTCGCGATGGCCTGGTGCGCGAGCATGCGCCGGCGCTGGAAGTGTTCGTGGAATGGGCGCAGGAGGCCACTGGCGTCGAGCGGACGCATCGGGCCGGCCTGCGCCACAGCGGCCAGGACTGGAGCGGCCGCCTGGACGGGGAGGATGTGGCCCACCTGGGGCAACTGTGTGCGGCCCTGGCCGTGGTGACCTTCGAGCCCGGCAGCCATGCCCTGGTCGCCGGGGGGGCGGAGAACCGGCGCCGGTTCCTGGATTGGGGTCTGTTCCACGTGGAACCGGACTTCCTGCCACTGTGGCGGCGCTATGCCCGGGCCTTGAAGCAGCGCAATGCCCTGCTCAAGGCCGGCGGCGCGGCGCGTCAGCTCGACGCCTGGGACCATGAACTGGCCGACGCCGGCGAACGCCTGACCCGGCACCGCGAACGCTACCTCGCCGACCTGGCCCCCCAGGCCGCGGCGAGCGCAGCCCGGCTCACCGACGGGCTGCAGCTGCAGGGGATGGAACTGCAACCGGGCTGGCGCCGGCAGGAGCTGTCGCTGGCCGATGCCCTGCTGCTGGGCCGCGAGCGCGACCGCATGACCGGTCATACCGGCGTCGGGCCGCACCGGGCGGACTGGAGCCTGTTGCTGGCGGGCCTGCCGGGCCGGGAGGCGCTGTCGCGCGGGCAGACCAAGCTCACCGCCCTGTCCCTGCTGCTGGCCCAGGCCGCCGACTACGCGACGCGACGCGGTCACTGGCCGATCATCGCCCTGGACGACCTGCCTTCGGAACTGGACCGCGACCATCAGCGCCGGACCCTGGACTTCCTGCTGGCGCAACCGGGCCTGCAACTGTTCATCACCGCCACCGAAACCCCGCCAGCCCTACAGGAGCGGGCGCTGGAGTACCGCTTGTTCCACGTGGAACAAGGGGAGATCGCAGGCTGAAGGCGGGCAGGGGGTGACCGAATCAGCACCGGCCTGGTTCGCACGGGCCCTCATGTGCTCGGCTGCGACCCGCACAGCACCCAAGGCCACGGTGTTCAACTGTGAGCCCAGTGTCGGTCGGCTGTTCCGGACTCGGGTGAACCCGGGGCTGTGGCTTCGTCAGCGGCCTTGGCGAGTCAGCGTCAAAGCATCGGGGTTTGTCGCCTTCGGCGGGGGGCGCGGCAATTTGGCCTCAAAGCACCGGGATTTGTCGGCTTCGGGGGGAGCCGCGGCAGTGCGGGGATCGTGCGCATCGCCTGGTTGCGCCGTCCCTGGCTCCAACAGGCGAGCGCAGGCCATCCATGGCCTGCTTGCGCCCGATCCCCGCACCACCGCGTCTTTCGCCAGTTGGATGTCCGTGGCTTCGTCGATGCCGGCCCCAACAGGGCGAAGGCAATGCCCGCCGAAGCGAAAGACGCCACGCCGCGAAGGACGTCGCTGCAAGGGGATTTCGTCCGAGCGGTACATGGATGTACCGCGCCCGCGTGTTGGAGCAGGACGCGCAACCACGCGGCGGACGAAATCCCCTTGCAGCGGCGGCCCCCGCCCGAAGCGAGGCTGTTGCCCTTGCAGCGGCGGCCCCTGCCCGAAGCGAGGCTGTTGCCCTTGCAGCGGCGGCCCACGCCCGAAGGCGATGCTTCTGCTCTGGCCTTGCAGCGGAGGCCCACCCCGGGATTCCCCGCGTCGGCAACCCCCGCAGGCCGCGCCAAGACAGCAGGGCAGGGCTGCTATAATCTCCCCCTGATTCC
>JAGOWL010000082.1 GCA_018060215.1 Pseudoxanthomonas sp. | reverse complement strand
CAGGCGATGCGCACGATCCCCGCACTACCGCGGCTCCCCCCGAAGCCGACAAATCCCGGTGCTTTGAGGCCAAATTGCCGCGGCTCCCGCCGAAGTCGAGGCTCCTGCTCTCGCTTTTCGGCGCTCCACCCGAAGCCAACAAACTCCAGTGCTTTGCGGCCCCCCTTCATCCCTGGATGAACCCGGCGTTTCCCCGGACGTTGGATGCGCGGCATCATGGGGGTGCGCCGGGGCCTGCATGGATGCCCGGCTTTCGCCCGATCGAGGACACGCGCATGCCGACTTTCACCAGCCTGGGCGGCGCCGGTACCGTCACCGGTTCCAAGCACCTGCTCAGCCACGGCGACACCCGCATCCTGGTGGACTGCGGCCTGTTCCAGGGCCTGAAGAACCTGCGCGAACTGAACTGGGAACGACTGGCCACCGAACCGCGCGACATCGACGCGGTGGTGCTCACCCATGCGCACCTGGACCATTGCGGCTACCTGCCGCGGCTGATGATCGACGGCTTCCGCGGCAGCATCTACACCACCCCCGCCAGCCACGAGGTGGCGCGGCTGATCCTGCTCGACAGCGCCTGGATCCAGGAGAAGGACGCCGAGTTCGCCAATCGCAAGGGCTTTTCCAGGCACAAGCCGGCGCTGCCGCTGTACCGGGTCACCGATGCCGAGCGCAGCCTGGAACGGTTCGTCGACGTGCCCCTGCACCAGGAAACCGGCTTGCCCGGGGGCGCCCGGCTGGTGCTGCGCCGCGCCGGGCACATCCTGGGTGCGGCGACCGCCCAGATCGACTTCGCCGGCCGTCGCGTGGTGTTCTCCGGCGACCTGGGGCGTTACGACGACCCGGTGATGCACGCTCCGGAAGCGGTGCCCGAGGCCGACGTGGTGGTGATCGAATCCACTTACGGCAACCGCCTGCACGATCGCTCCGACCCGATCGACGCCCTGGGCCAGGTGATCGAACGCACGGTCAGGCGCGGCGGCACGGTGGTGATCCCGGCCTTCGCCGTCGGCCGCGCCCAGGCCCTGATCCACGCCTTGTGGAAGCTGCGCCTGGCCGGGCGCCTGGACAGCGTGCCGGTCTACCTGGACAGCCCGATGGCCACCAGCGCCACCGAGTTGCTGCGCCGCCACCACGACGACCACAAGCTGGCACGCGAGGACTATGAGGCCGCCTGCGCGGCGGTGACCTACGTGCGCGACGTCGAGGAGTCCAAGGCGCTGTCGGCCAACCGCTATCCGAAGGTGATCATTTCCGCCAGCGGCATGGCCACCGGAGGGCGCGTGCTGCACCACATCGCCGCGTTCGGGCCCGACCACCGCAGCACCCTGCTGTTCTCCGGATTCCAGGCCGCCGGCACCCGCGGCCGCAAGCTGCTCGAGGGCGCGCGCGAAACCCGGGTCTACGGCCAGTGGGTGCGGGTGGAGGCCGAAGTGGCCGAGCTGCCGATGCTCTCGGCCCATGCCGACAGCGACGAGCTGATGCGCTGGCTGTCCGGCTTCCGCCGGCCTCCGCAACGGGTGTTCATCGTCCATGGCGAACCGGAGGCGTCCGAAGCCCTGCGCGAACGCATCCAGCGCGAACTGGACTGGCCCGCCACCGTGCCGCTGCAGAACCGGAGCTACCCGCTGTGACCGATGGCAATGCCGGCGGCAACGGCGGCAACGGCAGCCATCCCGGCCTGCGCGCCATGCGCATGCGCCTGCATGCCCAGCACCAGTGCATCGCGATCATGCACGTGGACTGCCACGTCTGCCATTCCGAGGGCCTGTCCTCGCGCTCGCAGGTGCTGATCGTGGCCGGTGACCGCGAGGTGCAGGCCCTGCTCTACCAGACCGATGGCGACCTGTTCGGGCGTGACCTGGTGGTGTTGTCCGAAGCGGCCTGGGCGGCGCTGGGCATCAGCGACGGCGACAGCGTGCAGGTGCGGCATCCACCGGTACTGGAATCGCTGGCCGGCGTGCGCCGCCGCGTGCATGGGCGACGGCTCGAAGCCGGCGACTTCGCCGCCATCGTCCTCGACGTGGTCCGTGGCCGCTACACCGACGTGCAGTTGTCGGCCTTCCTCACCGCCACGGCCGCCCTGCCGCTGGACGAGGCCGAGACCGTGCACCTGACCCGGGCCATGGTCGAGGTCGGCCAGCGCCTGGCCTGGCCCTCGCCGCTGGTGGTGGACAAGCATTGCGTCGGCGGCCTGCCGGGCAACCGCACCACGCCGCTGGTGGTGGCCATCGCCGCGGCCAACGGCCTGGTGATGCCCAAGACCTCCTCGCGCGCGATCACCTCGCCGGCCGGCACCGCCGACACCATGGAAACCCTGGCGCCGGTGGACCTGGACCTGGATACCCTGCGCCGCGTGGTCCAGGCCGAAGGCGCCTGCCTGGCCTGGGGCGGGGCCATGCATCTGTCCCCGGCCGACGACATCTTCGTGCGCGTGGAGCGCGAGTTGGACATCGACACCGAAGGCCAGCTGATCGCCTCGGTGCTGTCGAAGAAGATCGCCGCCGGCGCCAGCCACGTGGTGATCGACATCCCGGTCGGCCCCACCGCCAAGGTCCGCAGCCTGGACGCGGCCCGCCACCTGGCCACGCGCCTGGTGGCCGTGGCCGCGCATTTCGGCCTGGGCCTGCGCTGCCTGTTCACCGACGGCAGCCAGCCGGTGGGCCGTGGCATCGGTCCGGCGCTGGAGGCACGCGACGTGCTGGCGGTGCTGCGTGGCGAGCCCGACGCCCCGGCCGACCTGCGCGAACGCGCGGCGCTGGTGGCCGGTGCGGTGCTGGAGATGGGTGGGGTGGTGGCCGAGGGCGCCGGCGTGCAGCGCGCACTGGACACCCTCGACAGCGGCCAGGCCTGGGACAAGTTCCAGCGCATCTGCCAGGCCCAGGGCGGCCTGCGCGAACCGCCACAGGCGGCGCACGTCAAACCCCTGCGCGCCGGCCACGCCGGGCGCGTGATCCACATCGACAACCGCAAGCTCTCGCGCCTGGCCAAGCTGGCCGGCGCCCCGGACCGGCCGGCCGCCGGCGTCCACCTGCAGGTGCGGCTGGGCGATGAACTGGCGGCGGGCCAGCCGCTGCTGTTCCTGCATGCACAGACGCCCGGCGAACTGGGCTATGCGCTGGACTACGCGCGTGACGCCGGGGACATCATCCGGATCGAGGCCTGAGGGTCGCTGCCTGCGGCCGCGCACGCGGCGTGTGCTTGCCGCCAGCCGCGCCGGTGGGCTCAGCCCCGATGCACCAGCGGCACCCGCTTGACCGCACTGAGCAGGCGGTAGGTGCTGGTCTGGCTGTGCGCCACCACCTCCACCGCCGGCACCTGGCTGCCCCAAAGCTCCACCCGGCTGCCGACGCCGGCCTGCGGGTGGTCGGTCAGGTCGACGGTGAGCATGTCCATCGACACCCGGCCGGCCAGCCGGCCCGGGCGACCGTCGATCGCCACCGGGGTACCGGCGGCGGCGAACTGCGGATAGCCATCGGCATAGCCCATGGCCACCACCCCGATGCGGGTCGGTGCGGCGGTGACGAAGCGGGCGCCGTAGCCCACCGGCTCGCCGGCGGCCAGCTCGCGCACCGCGATCACCTTCGATTCCAGGGTCATCACCGGGCGCAGCTGCGCGGCGATGGCGTGCGGCTGCGGGAATGGTGACACGCCGTACAGCATCAGCCCCGGCCGCGCCCAGTCCGCGCGCACCGCAGGCCAGCCCAGCAGGGCCGGCGAATTGCACAGACTGGTGTCACCGGGCAGGCCGGCGCTGGCGGCCTGGAAACTGGCCAGCTGCTCACCGGTGCGCGTGCTGTCCAGTTCATCGGCGCGGGAGAAATGGCTCATCTTCACGATCGCGCCGACATGCGCCAGCGCGTGCAGGCGCTGCCAGGCATCGCGATAGTCGGCCGGGTCGATGCCGACCCGATGCATGCCCGAATCCAGCTTCAGCCACACGTCCACCGGCGCCGGCAGCGACGTGCGTTCCAGCAGCTCCAGCTGCCACGGCGCATGCACCACGGTCCACAATGCATGGCGCGCGAGCAGGGGCAACTCGTCGGCATCGAAGAAACCCTCCAGCAGCAGGATCGGCTTGCCGATGCCGGCCTCGCGCAGTTGCAGGGCTTCTTCGATGCAGGCCACGGCAAAACCATCGACCTCCGGCTCCAGCGCATTCGCACAGGCCACCGCGCCGTGGCCATAGGCGTCGGCCTTGACCACCGCCAGGGCGCGGCCACCGCCGAGGTCACGCGCCAGCCGGTAGTTGTGGCGCAGGGCCTGCAGGTCGATCAGGGCACGGGCCGGACGCATCTGACACTCATCCTTCGACGGTCGCGACCGGGCGACCGCCATAGCGGGAGATATCCAGGCCTTCGGTGCTGATCGCCGTCGGCCGCCGCGCCATCAGGTCGGCCAGATAACGGCCCGAGCCGCAGGCCATGGTCCAGCCCAGGGTGCCGTGGCCGGTGTTGAGGAACAGCTTGCGCAACGGGGTGGGCCCGACCACCGGCGTGCCGTCGGGCGTGGCCGGGCGCAGGCCGGTCCAGAACTCGGCACGGGCCAGATCGCCACCGTGCGGATACAGGTCGTTGACCACCATCTCCAGGGTGGCGCGACGACGCGGCTTGAGCGACAGGTCGTAGCCGCAGACTTCGGCCATGCCGCCGACGCGGATGCGCTGGTCGAAGCGGGTGATGGCGATCTTGTAGCTCTCGTCGAGCACCGTGGAGGTCGGCGCCATGGCCGCATCGGTGATCGGGATGGTCAGCGAATAGCCCTTGAGCGGGTACACCGGCAGCTTGATGCCCAGCGGCCGCAGCAGTGCCGGTGACCAGCTGCCCAGGGCCAGCACGTAGCGGTCGGCAACCTCGGTACGGCCATCGATGCGCACGCCGGTGACCTGCTCGCCATCGGACTGGATGGCCTGGACATCGGCGCCGTAACGGAACTCCACGCCCTTGGCGCGCGCCAGTGCGGCCAGCCGCTCGGTGAACAGCCTGCAGTCACCGGTCTGGTCGCCGGGCAGGCGCAGCGCGCCCACCAGCAACTCGCCGGTGGCCGCCAGCGCCGGCTCCACCCGGGCGATGCCGGCGCGGTCGAGCACCTCGTAGGGCACCCCCGCCTGCTGGAGCACGGCGATGTCGCGCGCGGCCGCATCCAGCTGGGCCTGGGTCCGGAACAGCTGGGTGGTACCCAGCCGCCGGCCTTCCCATTCCAGCCCCGTTTCGGCCGCCAGTTCATCCATGCAGTCGCGGCTGTACTCGGCCATGCGCACCATGCGTTCCTTGTTGACCGCATAGCGCCCGGCCGTGCAGTTGCGCAGCATCTGCGCCAGCCACAGGTACTGGCCCGGATCCAGCGACGGGGTGATCGACAGCGGCGCATGCCGCTGGAACAGCCACTTGATCGCCTTCAGGGGCACGTCCGGCGCGGCCCAGGGCGAGGCGTAGCCGGGCGAAATCTGGCCGGCGTTGGCATAGCTGGCCGCCAGTGCCGGACCGGGCTCGCGGTCCACCACGGTCACCTCGAAACCGGCGTTGGCCAGGTACCAGGCACTGGTCACCCCGATCACGCCACTGCCCAGCACCAGCACTCGCTGCATCGCACGGACTCCAGTTCAGGCGCTTGCACCGGATCAACCGGGAAGCGGCCGGCAAGGCGCGCAGTATATGGGCCCGGCGCCTGCGCCGGGACCGCGCGCCGGCTCAACCGGCGTCGAAGGCGAAGATCGGCTTGCGGTGTTGCCAGGCCCCGGCGGTGAAGTCCGGGAAGTCCAGGGTGGCGAAGTCCTGGGCGATGGACTGCTCCGACAGCGGGGTGATCGCGCTCCAGGCCACCGCGTCGTAGATGTCGATCGGCATCGGCGCATGGGCCTTGACCGCCTCGACGAAGGCATGGATGACGAAGAAGTCCATGCCACCGTGGCCGGCACCCTCGGCCTGCGCGGCGTACCTGCGCCAGGCCGGGTGGTCGTACTGCGCCTGGTAGCCGGCGAAATCCTCCCACTTGTGTGCCGGGCTGCGGTGTTCGATGTGGATGGACTGGTTGACGTCCATCCACAGCCCGCGCGTGCCCTGCACCCGGAAGCCCAGCGAGTACGGCCGCGGCAGCGAGGTGTCGTGCTGCAACAGGATGGTCTCGCCGTTGGCGCACGACAGGGTGGTGGTGACGATGTCGCCGAGCTGGAACCTGACCCTGGCGTTGGGGTGGTCCGGACCACCCTGGGCGACCACGAACTCATGCAGCCCGCGGGCCTTGCTGGCGAAGCTGTTGATCCGGGTGAAGCGGTTGCCGCGGTTGATCCCGGTGTACATGGCGCAGGGGCCGATGCCGTGGCTGGGATAGAGCTCGCCGTTGCGCTCGACCGAATGCCGGGTGCGCCAGCGCGCCTCCGACCAGGCCCTGGGGCCGAATTCGGCGCCCGCGCTGAACAGGTTGTCCGGATCGCCGCCGTTGAACTTCACCGCGCGCAGGTCGTGCTGGTAGCCGCCCTGCAGGTGCACCAGTTCCCCGAACAGGCCCTCGCGAACCATCTGCAGCACCGCCATCACGTCGCGGCGGTAGCACACGTTCTCCAGCAGCATGTACGGGGTGGAGGTTTCCAGCTGGGCCTTGAGCACATCCCAGTGGTCCTGCAGGGTGATGCCGGCCACCACTTCGCAGCCGACCGCGACCCTGGCCTGCATCGCCTCGATGGCCATCGGCGCATGCCACTCCCAGGGCGTGGCGATGATCACCGCGTCCAGCCCCGGATGCTGCAGCAGGCGCCGATAGGCATGGACGTCGCCATCCTGGCCATAGGCCCGCGGCGCCTTCCGGCCGGCCTTGGCCGCCATGCCCATGGCGCGCTTGAGCATGATCGGTTCGATGTCGCACAGGGCCACGACCTCGACGTCGTCGCGGCGCAGCAGCTCGCGCAGCAGTACCTGGCCGCGCGCGCCGGTGCCGATCATGCCCATCCGCACGCGACCGCGCCCGGCCAGCGCCGGCCCGCTCGGCAGCAGGGTGGCCGCGCCCAGCGCAGCCCCGGCGAGGAGGAAATCACGTCGTTTCATGGGGCGGTTGTTCCTGTGTGGCGGGGCCGCCGGCGACTGTAGGGCAGCAAAACGAAAGATGTCAATTAATACGCAAGATAACACCCTGATATTTGCAGCAATATATTTCCATATTCTTTCGATATTTGACATTTGGAAAGGCAAATTCCATCCTGCCCCCTTCCAGGCGCAACCCGACCGTGCCCATGTCCGCCCTGCAGACCCCGCACTCCCCCGCCGCCGGCCAGGCCGGTGCCGAACACACCACCCGCGAGATCGCCCAGCAGCCGGCCCTGTGGCGTGAACTGGCCGATATCCTGGACCTGGCCCAGGCGCGGATCGACGCCTTCCTGCTGCCCTGGCTGGCCCGCCCCGGCACCCGGGTGATCTTCACTGGCGCCGGCAGCTCCGGCTTCATTGCCGAAATGGCCGCCGACGCGGCCAACGCCGCCTGGCCGGCCGAGGCGCGCGCCATCCACACCACCAGCCTGCTGACCCATCCGCAGCTGTACCTGCAGCGCGAGCGCCCGACCCTGCTGGTGTCCTTCGGCCGCAGCGGCTCCAGCCCCGAGAGCGTGGCGGCGGTGGACCTGCTGCGCGCCCAGGTGGACGAAGTGCGCTTCCTGGACATCACCTGCAATGCCGAAGGCGAGTTGGCCCGCCGGGGTGCCGGCCGCGCCGACACCCTGGCCCTGCTGATGCCGCCGGCCAGCTGCGACCGCTCCTTCGCCATGACCAGCAGCCTGACCTGCATGCTGCTGGCGGCGCTGACCGTGTTCGAGCCGGCACCATGGCCGCAGCGGCTGCAGCGGCTGCAGGCGCTGTCACGCCTGGCCGAGCAGCTGGACACGGACTGGTCGAAGCCGGTGATCGAACTGGCCCGGCAGCCGTATTCGCGGGTGATCTACCTGGGCAGCGGCCCGCTGGAAGCGGCCGCGCGCGAGGCCGCGCTGAAGCTGCTGGAGTTGACCGCCGGCCGGGTGACAGCCCTGGCCAATACCCCGCTGGGCTTCCGCCACGGCCCCAAGTCCCTGCTCGATGGTGACACCCTGGTGCTGGTGCTGCGCAGCGCGCAGGCGCTGCCGCGCCGCTACGAACAGGACCTGCTGGACGAACTGCGCGGCGACGGCGTGGCCGCACGCGTGCTGTCGGTAGGCCCGGCGGTGGCCGGCCAGGCCGACGACTTCGCCCTGGCCGTGCCGGACCTGCCCGATCCGTGGCTGGCACCGTTGTGGCTGGGCCTGGCCCAGCGCTACGCGCTGCAGCGCTCCCTGGCCCAGGGCCTGAGCCCCGACAATCCCTTCCCCGACGGCACCGTGAACCGGGTCGTGCAGGGCGTGACCATCCACCACTGAAGGACGCCACCATGCAGGCCTGCTACGGGATCGACATCGGCGGCACCAAGATCGAACTGGCGGCCTTCGACGCCGGCCTGCAGCCGCTGCACCGGCAGCGCATCGACACCCCCGGCCGCGACTATCCGGCCTTCCTGGCCGCGGTCGCCGGCCTGGTGCAGGCCGCCGATGCGGTGCTGGGCCAGCCCGCGGCCGCCGTCGGCATCGCCATGCCCGGAGTCCGCGACCCGGACAGCGGCCGCCTGCTCAGCGCCAACGTCCCGGCCCTGACCGGGCAGCGGGTCCAGGAGGACCTGCAACACCGCCTGCAGCGCCCGCTGCAGTTCGGCAACGACATGCAGTGCTTTGCGCTGTCCGAAGCCAATGGCGGCGCCGCCGACGGCCAGCCGAGCATGCTCGGCGCCATCCTCGGCACCGGTGCCGGCGGCGGCTACTGCGTGCACGGCCGGCTGGTCAGCGGCTACAACGGCATCGCCGGCGAATGGGGCCACTGGAGCGTGCCGGCCCACCTGCTGGAGCGCCACGGCCTGCCGCTGCTGGACTGCGGCTGCGGCCTGCGCGGCTGCGTGGAGCGCTACATCGCCGGCGGCGGCGTGGCCATGCTCCACCGCCACCTGGGCGGCGATCCGGCCGATGCGAGCATCGTCATCGAACGCGCGCACCAGGGCGATGCACTGGCCATGCGCGCATTGCAGATCCACCTGGACCTGCTCGGCCACACCCTGGCCGCGGTGGTGCTGGCGCTGGATCCACACGTGATCGTGCTCGGTGGCGGCCTGTCCAAGGATGCCCGCCTGTACCGCGAACTGCCCGCCGCGGTGGCCACGCACCTGTTTGGCGGCGTGCGCGTGCCGCCGATCCTGCCGCCGGCGTTCGGCGATGCCGGCGGCGCGCGCGGCGCGGCGCTGCTGGCACGCCAGCACCTGCCCGGGGCCTGAGCGGGCATGCCGCCCCCGCCCAACGTCGCCGCCGCCGGCCTTGCCCAGGAGTGTCCCGTGTCCCCGATCCAGCAACTCATCGCCCAGCACCGCAACGGCCACAACGTCGGCATCTGCAGCGTGTGCTGCAGCAACGACCAGGTCCTGCTGGCGGCCATGGACGTGGCCCGCGAACACCACAGCCTGCTGCTGATCGAGGCCACCTCCAACCAGGTCGACCAGTTCGGTGGCTATACCGGGATGAATCCGGCGCAGTTCCGCGATTACGTGCTGGCGCTGGCGCGCGGCCACGGCTTCCCGGAACAACGCCTGGTGCTGGGTGGCGACCACCTCGGGCCCAATGCCTGGCAGAAGCTGCCGGCGGCGCAGGCCATGGGCCATGCCCGTGAGCTGGTCCGCGCCTACGTGGCCGCCGGCTTCCACAAGATCCACCTGGACTGCAGCATGTCCTGCGCCGACGATCCCAGCCCGCTGCCGGACGAGATCGTGGCCGAGCGCGCGGCCGGGTTGGCGCGCATCGCCGAAGCCACCGCGCGCCAGGCCGGGCTGCCGATGCCGGTGTACGTGATCGGCACCGAAGTACCGGTGCCCGGCGGCGAGAGTTCGCTCGGCGGCGGCGTGCAGGTGACCACGCCGAAGGCGGCCGCGCACACCCTGGAAATCCACCGCCAGGTGTTCGACGCGCCGGACCTGCGCCAGGCCTGGTCGCGGGTGATCGCGATGGTGGTGCAACCGGGCGTGGACTTCGACCACAGCAGCGTGCAGATGTACGACCCGCTGGCCGCCGGCGCCCTGTCGGACTTCCTCCAGCAGCAGCCGCGGCTGGTGTTCGAGGCCCATTCCACCGACTACCAGACCGAGAACGCGCTGCACGCGCTGGTGCGCGACCACTACGCCATCCTCAAGGTCGGCCCGGCGGCGACCTTCGCCTACCGCGAAGCGCTGTTCGCGCTGGCGGCGGT
Source organism: Pseudoxanthomonas sp. (assembly GCA_018060215.1). Taxonomy (GTDB): domain Bacteria; phylum Pseudomonadota; class Gammaproteobacteria; order Xanthomonadales; family Xanthomonadaceae; genus Pseudoxanthomonas. The sequence continues at coordinate 73 of JAGOWL010000082.1, read as the reverse complement.
CGAGCAGGAATGGCTGCCGCAGGAGCAATGGTCGCGCCTGCCCGACGTACTGGAGCACTGCATGGTCGAAAAG
>JAGOWL010000199.1 GCA_018060215.1 Pseudoxanthomonas sp. | reverse complement strand
CCGGCCGGGTTGAGCACCGGCATCATCGCGCTGACGAACTCGTCCTCGCTGCCGTGCGGCAGGGTCGAGCTGCGGCAGGCGTGGTCGTCGGCGGCCAGCGCCAGCACGCCGCCGTGGCGGGAGGTGCCGGCGGCGTTGCCGTGCTTGAACACGTCGCCGCAGCGGTCCACGCCCGGGCCCTTGCCGTACCACATGGCGTACACGCCATCGACCTTCGCCCCCGGGAACAGGTTGGTCTGCTGGGTGCCCCAGACCATGGTCGCGCCCAGGTCTTCGTTGACACCGGGCTGGAAACGCACCCGCGCCGCTTCCAGGTGCTTGCGCGCCCGCCACAGTTCCAGGTCGAAACCGCCCAGCGGGCTGCCGCGGTAGCCGCTGACGAAGCCGCCGGTGTTGAGCCCGGCGGCGGCATCGCGCAGCTGCTGCATCAGCGGCAGCCGCACCAGCGCCTGCACCCCGCTCAGGTAGATGCGGCCATCGCGCCGGGTGTATTTGTGCTCCAGCGTATAGTCGCGGTCGTAGCTTTCCAGGCCCGGCAGATTGGCCGAGGAAGGCGAGGTGAGTTCGGCGGTACTGGTCATGGCGGGCCCCTGGCGCTGGCTGGAGCCGGGCCTCGCCGGCCCGGTGCGGAATCATAGCAAGCCCCATTCTGTGACGGCGGACACTCCCCGGATGTGCTCTGCTGCGGGTAGGATGCAGAAGGGGAGGCTGTTTTCAGCAGGGGATGTAGCAGCAGGGGATGTAACAGTGAAGAGATTGCGTTTTCCGTTCGCCCTCGGGCTGGCGATGTGTTCAGTGCTGGCTCATGCGCAGGCATTGCAGGCGCCCAAGGAGTTCTATTTCGACGCCGATCCGCAGACCACGCGCGCCATCGTGGCGGTGCCGGGCAGCGGCGATGCGGTGGTCGACCGGCTGGCCGCCAACATCGCGCGCAAGCCCGGCGACGTGGAGTCGCGGGCGCAGCTGGCGCGCACGGCGATGGCCACGGGCCGGATGGACATGGGCGAGGAGCTGTACCGGACCGCGCGCAAGAACGCCGCAGGCAACCAGCGCCTGGCCCGGGCGGTGGCCTGGAACCATGGCTGGGACCTGTATCGGGCCGGTGAGCCGGCACGTGCGCTGGAACAGTGGGCCAGCCTGATCGGTGGCTGGCCCAGCGCCCCGTCCTGGCAGCCGCCGACCCTGGCCCTGGCGCTGTGGAAGCTGGGCCGCCGGCAGGAGGCGGTGGCGTGGTATGCGGCGGCCGTGCGCACCGAGCCCGGACAATGGTCCGATGCCACCCGCTTCGCCGAGCTGCTGCCGGACTGGCGCGAGGAGGAGCGGGCGACCCTGGCCGAGGTGCTGGCCGCCTGGCAGGACGCCCCGCCGGCCTGGCCCTGATTCCGGGCGTGCGAGAATGGGCGGGCGCCACGCGGGCGCCTGCCGGTCGCGTCCGATGATCAACAACGACCTCCTGCTCGAGCCCTGGCGCGCGCGCCTGCGTGCGCACGGGCGCGTGCAGATCCCCGGATTCCTGCAGGAACCGTCGGCCCTGCGCCTGCACCAGTGCCTGCGCGAGGAAGTGCCCTGGGAAACCGCGCAGCGCAGCGATGCGGTCCTGGCCGATGGGCAGGACCGCAGCCCGCCGCCAGGCAGTGCCGCCGACGAGATGGCGCTGGCGGCCACCTGCCTGCGCGCGCGCGCGGGCTTCGAGTTCTACTTCGACCGTTACCGGATGATCGATGCGCGCCGCGACGGCACCGATCCGCAGCTGGTGCTGCACGCGGTGGTCGATTTCCTCAACAGCCCGCAGTTCCTGGACTTCGCCCGCCAGTTGACCGGCGACCCGGCGATCCGGATGGTCAGTGCGATCGGCGTGCGCTACCGCGCCGGCCACTTCCTGCGTGCGCACAACGACCTGGCCAACGACGAGAACCGGGCCTTCGCCTACGTGATCAACCTCAGCCGCCAGTGGTCGCCGGACTGGGGCGGGCTGCTGCATTTCCTGGATCCGGAGCAGCGGCGGGTGGTGGATACCTTCACCCCGCTGTGGAACTCGCTCAGCCTGTTCCGGGTGCCGCAGCCGCACGTGGTCAGCCTGGTCGCGCCCTGGGCCGGGTCGGCGCGCTACAGCATCACCGGGTGGTTCCGGCGTGACTGAGGCCTGATCGTGGTCTGGGACGCCTTCGCCCTGATCCTGCTGATGCTCGGCCTGGGCATGGCCCTGGGCCGCACCACCCTGCTGCCGGCCAACGCCTCCGAGACGCTCAACCTGGTGGTGCTGTACGTGTGCCTGCCAGCGGCCGTGCTGCTGTACGTGCCGTCCCTGCGCATGCAGTGGTCGCTGCTGGGCGTGGCCCTGACCCCGTGGATCCTGATGGGCGCGACCTGGGTACTGGTGACCCTGGCCGCGCGCGCCTGGCGCTTCCGCGCCGACGAGTACGCGGTGCTGCTGCTGTGCGTGGGCCTGTGCAACTCCAGTTTCATCGGCTATCCGATGGTGCGCGCGCTGCTGGGCGAGGACGCGGTGCAGTACGCGGTGGTCTACGACCAGTTCGGCACCTTCCTGCTGCTGTCCACCGTGGGCCTGTACATCGTGGCCCGCTACAGCGGCGATTCGGCGCCGAGTGCGCGCCAGGTGGCGCTGCGCATCGCCCGCTTCCCGCCGGTGTGGGCGCTGCTGGCCGGGTTGACGGTGATGCCCGAGCAGCCGCCGGAATGGATCGCCTCGGGCCTGCGCCGGCTGTCGGAGGCGATGCTGCCGCTGGTGATGCTGGCGGTGGGCCTGTCGATCCGGCTCCGGCTGCCGCGCGATGAAGTGGCACCGCTGGCCACCGGCCTGGTGCTCAAGCTGCTGGTGATGCCGGCGCTGGCGGTGCCGATTTCGCTGGCGTTCGGCATGCCGGCGCTGATGTTCAAGGCCAACGTGCTCGAATCGGCGATGCCGACCATGATCTCCGCCGCCGCCCTGGCCATGGCCCACGGGCTGGCACCGCGGCTGTCGGCGGCACTGGTCGGTTACGGCATCGTGCTGAGCCTGCTCACCCTGCCGGCCTGGGCCTGGCTGCTTGGGCGCATGGTCAGCTAGGCCCGCCGCCGGGGCGCCCGGCCCAGCGCGCCCCGGCCCGGGCGGCGGCTTCCGTACA
>JAGOWL010000012.1 GCA_018060215.1 Pseudoxanthomonas sp. | reverse complement strand
AGCGGCGGCCCCCGCCCGAAGCGAAGCCTTTGCCCTTGTAGCGGCGGCTCCCCCCGAAGCCCGTGGACTCCGGCGCTTTTCAAGCCGGCCGGATCCGACATCGTTCAATTGGGTGAAGCACCTTCCTTTTGCACCGCCATTGCGTACCCTTGGAGGACGACCCCCCGGGAGCGCCCATGAAGACCGTCGAAGTCCGCCACCCACTGGTCCAGCACAAGATCGGCCTGCTTCGACAGGCCGCGCTCAACACCAAGGACTTCCGCGAACTGGTCACCGAACTGGGCACCCTGCTGGCCTACGAGGCCACCGCCGACCTGGAGACCGAGCCGGCGACCATGGACGGCTGGGCCGGGCCGGTGCAGGTGCGCCGCATCGCCGGGGCCAAGATCACCGTGGTGCCGATCCTGCGCGCCGGCTTGGGCATGCTGCCGGGCGTGCTGGCCCTGATCCCGGCCGCCCGGGTCAGCGTGGTCGGCCTGCAGCGCGACGAGGCCACCCTGCAGCCGGTGCCCTATTTCGAGCGCCTGACCGGGCGCCTGGACCAGCGCGACGCCCTGATCCTGGACCCGATGCTGGCCACCGGCGGCACCCTGATCGCCACCATCGGCATGCTCAAGCGCGCCGGCGCGCGACGGATCAAGGGCATCTTCCTGGTCGCCGCACCGGAAGGGCTGGCCGCGCTGGAAGCGGCACACCCGGACGTGGAGGTCTACACCGCAGCCATCGACCAGCGCCTGGACGCGCGCGGCTACATCCTGCCCGGCCTGGGCGATGCCGGCGACCGCATCTTCGGCACCCGTCTGTAGCCAGGCGGTGGCCCGGCCCGGCGCCTGCGCTCAGGCCGCCAGCGGGCGGGCCCGCAGTTCGGCCACCTCGTGGGCGGCGGCGAACCGGCCCTTGTCGTCGCGCACCACCTGGGCCATCGCGCATTCGGGATCGTGGGTGAAGAACAGCCGCACCCCGCGCGCCAGCTTGTCTTCCAGGAAGGCGCGCTTCTCGTCGATCAGCAGTTCGGCATTGCGGTCATAGCCCATGGTGACCGGCAGGTGCACCCACGGCCGGCCCGGGATCAGGTCGGCGCAGAACACCACGCCACCGTGCGGCTGCCCGTCCACGGTCATCGGCCCGACGATCTCGGCCAGCATCAGCCCCGGCGTGTGGCCGTCGCTGAAGGAAAAACGCACCGCATCGCCCAGCGCACGCGAATGCGGCCCATCGACCAGCTCCAGCCGGCCGCTGCCTTCCAGCAGGGCCGGCAGTTCGGGAATGAAACTGGCGCGGTCACGCGGATGCGGGTGCTGCGCGCGTTGCCAGTGCGCGGCGCCGACCAGGTAGGTGGCATTGGGAAACAGCAACTGCGGTGCGCGACCTTCGACCCAGGGCGCCAGCAGCCCGCCGGCATGGTCGAAATGCAGGTGGCTGAGCACCACCACGTCGATGTCCTCGTGCTCGAAGCCGGCCGCGCGCAGCGACTCCACCAGCACGTGGCGGTCTTCCTGCACGCCGTAGCGCTGGCGCAGTTCCGGCTCGAAGAACGCACCGATACCGGTCTCGAACAGCACGGTCTTGCCGTTGAGCGGACTGGCCAGCAGCGCCCGGCAGGCCAGGTCGATGCGGTTGGTCGCATCCGGCCGTGCCCACCGCTCCCACATCGCCCGTGGCGCGTTGCCGAACATCGCCCCGCCGTCCAGCTTCTGGGTATTGCCCTTGATCGACCAGAGTTTCATGCCGGCCACGTTAGCGGCCGGGCGGTTAAGAATCCGCAAGCCGGCCACGACCGGGGCAGCGCGATCAAGGCGAAGCCGGTACCGCGCGGGCTTCACCTTCGGCGGCCACCGCACGCACCCGCCCGCTGCCGACCGGATTGCGCGGATCGGTGCCGGCGCCGAGCACGTTGCCACGGCGGTCCCAGAGCACGTTCTGCATGTTGCCCCAGACATGGCTGGAAGCACGGCCGCTCACGTTCTCTCCCGGCAGGCTCAGGGTGTGCCCCTTGGCCCGCAGCTGCGCGGCGACCTCGGGGGTGAACGCGCCCGATTCGGCGCCGACCACATCCGGCCACCACTGGTGGTGGTAGCGCGGCAGCGCCGCGGCCTGCTGCGCATCCAGCCCGTCGGCAAAACCCAGGGCGCCGAGCAGGACCATGGTGATGATGCGGCTGCCACCGGGCGTGCCCAGCACCGCGACCTTGTCGGGCGAGACCATGAAGGTCGGGGTCATCGAACTGAGCGGGCGCTTGCCCGGCTCTGGCGCGTTGGCCTCGAAGCCCATCACCCCGAAGGCGTTGGGCTGGCCCGGCACCAGGGCGAAATCGTCCATCTCGTTGTTGAGCATCACCCCGGTGCCCGGCGGCACCAGGCCCGAGCCGAACAGCAGGTTCACCGTCTGGGTGACCGCGGCCCGGTTGCCCTGGGCATCGATCACCGAGAAATGGGTGGTCTCCTCGTCTTCCAGCGGCACCGCCCCGCCCGGCAGCATGTCGCTGGGGGTGGCCTTTTCCGGGTTGATGGTCGAGCGCAGGCCGGCCGCGTAATACGGGCTGGTCAGCACCTCCACCGGCACGTCGGCGAAGTCCGGATCGCCCAGGTAGAAGGTGCGGTCGCGGAAGGCGCGGCGCATGGCCTCGATGGTCAGGTGCGCGCGCAGGGCCGGATCGAGCCTGGCCAGGTCCCAGCCGGCCAGCATCTGCATCATCTGCGCCAGCGCCACCCCGCCGGACGATGGCGGCGGCGCGGTCACCACTTCCCAGCCGCGGTAGTTGAAGCGCAGCGGCTCGCGTTCGCGCACCCGGTAGGCGGCCAGTTCGGCGGCGGTCCACTGCCCGCCTTCGGCACGCACGCCGGCCACCAGCTTTTTCGCCACCGGCCCGCGGTAGAAGCCGTCGAATCCATCCCGCGCCAGCGACTCCAGGGTACGCGCCAGGTCCGGCTGCCGGAACAGCTGGCCCTCCTTCAGCGGCCCGCCGCCGGCCAGGTACACCTGGCGGGTGCCCGGGAACCGCTCCATCACCTCGCGCCGGGCGGCGTACCCGCGCTCGAGCCGGGCATAGACCGGGAAGCCGTCGCGGGCCAGGGCGATGGCCGGGGCCAGGCTTTCGGACAGGGGCAGCCGGCCGTATTTTTCGGCCACATGGACCAGCGCGGCCGGCAGGCCGGGAAAGCCCGCCGCCCAGGCGCCGTCCTGGGCGATCGAAGCATCCAGCTTGCCCTCGGCCGTGCGGTAACGCTCGCTGCTGGCCGCGGCCGGCGCGGTCTCGCGCGCATCGATGAACACATCGCGGCCGCTGTCGGCCTGGTGCAGCAGGAAAAAGCCGCCGCCACCCAGGCCGGAACTGATCGGCTCCACCACCGACAGCGCCGCCGAGACCGCCACCGCCGCATCGAAGGCGTTGCCGCCCTTGTCCAGCACCTGGAAGCCGGCATCGGTGGCCAGGTGGTGGGCGCTGGCGATGGCCGCCTGGCCCGGTGCCGGCGCCAGGCGCCCGCCACCGTCGGCCGCGCAGGCCGATGCGGCCAGCGCCAGGGCCGGCACCAGCAGCAGGAGCAGCAGCAGCCGGGCGAACGAAGCAAGGGGCAGCGGACGATTCATCGGGCCTCCGGCCGGTAGATTTCAGGGTGTTCGCGCTCGAGCCGGCGCAGCTTGGCCAGCAGGTCGTCGTGGCTTTCGGGGTGTTCGGGGTCTGGATCGATGCACTCGACCGGGCACACCACCACGCACTGCGCCTCGTCGAAATGACCGACGCACTCGGTGCAGCGTGCCGGATCGATCACGTAGATCGTCTCGCCCATCGAGATGGCCTGGTTGGGACAGGCCGGCTCGCAGACATCGCAGTTGATGCAAAGCTCGTTGATCTTGAGGGACATCGCAACCGGCTTGCAGGCCCGGCCAGCATGCCAGGCGGCATCATTCCCGCGCAGGCGGGGATGAACCCGCCGCCGGGGCGTGGCCGCCGCTGGCGGCCACGCAAGTCAGGATCACTTGGCTTCGATGAAGACGTACTCGGCACCGGTCGGTGCCAGCGCCGCCTGCACCTTCGGATTGTCGGCCGCATCACCGATGAACAGGATGCGCACACCGGCCAGGGTATCGGCCGGCACGTCCTTGAACGCGGCTTCCATCAACTCGGCCATCCTGGCCGAGGCCGGCGAACCAAAGGCCAGCAGGTTGCCCTTCTGCACGCCACGGGACATGGCCAGGGTGGCCGCATCGACCTGGCGACCGAACTTGGCCTCGAAGTCCGGATCGGACTCCGGCGGCAGGTAGTACAGGAACGGGCTGTTGGTGATGGTGCCCATGTTCTCCTGCACCACCGCCGGCAGGTAGGCCTTCCAGCCGGCATCGTCGTCCTTGGCCGGTGCGACCAGCACCTTGGCCTCGGCGGCCTGGTCGGCCACGGGTGCCTCCTTCTTGCAGGCGCTCAACACGAGCGGCGAGAGCAGCAGGCTGGCGAGCAGGAGCGATCGCGTCGTCTGGTTCATCGGGAATCTCCCTGAGGTACTGGAACGTGGGTACAGGAACGTGGATGCGTGGAACGGGGGGACGGAAACCTGGGCCGGATTGTCGCCGGAACGGTGCGATTCAGGAAGCGTGGCCGTGGTGGCGGGCTTCGCGCAAGGCCGCTTCCACCGCCGGGGTCACGAAGCCGGACACATCCCCGCCCAGGCGCGCGATCTCGCGCACCAGCGAGGAGGAGATGAAGCTGTACTGCTCGGCCGGGGTCAGGAACAGGGTCTCCACCTCGGGGATCAGGTGGCGGTTCATGCTCGCCATCTGGAACTCGTACTCGAAGTCCGACACCGCGCGCAGGCCGCGCAGCAGCACCCCGGCGCCGACATCGCGCACGAAATGGGCCAGCAGCGAGTCAAACCCGGTGACCTCCACATGCGCATGCCCGGCCAGCGCCTGGCGGGCCAGCTCCACGCGCAGCGACAGCGGCAGGGTCGGACCCTTGGACGGGCTGGCGGCGATGCCGACGATCACCTTCTCGAACAGCGGCGCGGCACGGGCGACCAGGTCGATATGGCCGTTGGTGATCGGATCGAAGGTGCCGGGATAGACGGCGATGCGACGATGGGCCACGGTCTCGGCGGATCCTGGGGTCGATGGGTCGCGGCCAGTGTATCAGCGCCGGTTGGCGGGTGTAGCCGGCGCTGACCCGGACGTGGACAGGCCCTGCCCGGCCGGACCGCGGTACAGCGCCGCACGCGCCTGGGCGGTGCGCAGCTCCCGGTGCAGCAGCCACGGTGCCGGCACCTCCGGCGCCCGGGTGGCCGGCGATTCCAGGTAGAGCCAGGCCGAGCCGGCCATCCGAGGCAGCAGCGCCTGCAGTGCCGCCTGCCACAGCCCGTCATCGAAAGGCGGATCCAGGAAGGCGATGTCGAACTGGACGCCAGCCTCCAGCGCGGCCAGCCAGCGCAGCGCATCGTCCTGGACCACCTGCACCTGCGCCTGGCCCTGCAGCTTCTGCACCGTCGCCCGCAGGCCGGCCGCCTGGACCGGATCCCGTTCCACCAGCACCGCCCGCGCCGCCCCGCGCGACACCGCCTCCAGCCCCAGCGCACCGCTGCCGGCGAACAGGTCCAGTACCACCGCCCCCGGCAGGACCGGCTGCAGCCAGTTGAACAGGGTCTCGCGCACCCGGTCGGAGGTCGGGCGCAGCCCTGCCAGCTCCGGCACCGCCAGCCGCGTGCCGCGCCAGCGCCCGCCGACGATGCGCACGCTGCCGGCGACCGCGGCGGGCGCAGGCGTACGCACGGGACGGCGCGGCGGGCGGCCGTTCATCGGGAAGCGGTGGGGCACGGTGCTAGCATGGCGCGCATTCTCCGACATCCGCAGGCAATGGTCAGTTTCTTCCGCCGCAAGAAGCCGCAGGACCCGGCTCCCGCACCCGCCAGCAACCGCTTCAGCGCGCAGGAACTGGCCGCCGCCTTCCCGCAGGCCCCCACCAGCGCAGGCCCGACGCCGGCCCTGGACGGCGACCGGGCCAGCGCCGAGGTGCAGCTCGACGCCGCAGCGTCCCCTGCCGACGCCACCTCTGAAGCCACTGCCATCGCCCCCCCTGCCGCTGCCGACGCTGCTGCCGCCGCCGACCCCGGCACGCTGCCGGCCGCCGCCCCGGGCAAGCCGGGCTGGCGCGAACGGCTGCGCAACAGTACCTTCGCGCGCAGCTTCGGCGGCCTGTTCTCCTCCAATCCCAGGCTCGACGACGACCTGCTCGACGAGATCGAGACCGCCCTGCTCACCGCCGATGTCGGCGTAGCCGCCACCACCGCCCTGGTCGAAGGCCTGCGCAAGCGCATGAAGGCGCGCGAATTCGCCGACGCCCAGGCCCTGCTGGCGGCCCTGCGCGCCGAACTGGTGGCCATGCTCGAACCGGTGGCCAAACCGCTGCTGATCGACCGCAACGCCCGTCCCTTCGTGCTGCTGACCGTAGGCGTCAACGGCGTCGGCAAGACCACCACCATCGGCAAGCTGGCGCGCCGCTTCAAGGATGAAGGCCGTGGCCTGATGCTGGCCGCGGGCGACACCTTCCGCGCCGCCGCCGTGGCCCAGCTCCAGGCCTGGGGCGAGCGCAACGGTGTGACCGTGATCGCCCAGGGCCAGAACGCCGACCCGGCCTCGGTCGCCTTCGACGCGCTGCAGGCGGCCCAGGCGCGCGGCACCGAAGTGCTGATCGCCGACACCGCCGGGCGCCTGCACACCCAGACCGGGCTGATGAACGAACTGGGCAAGATCAAGCGGGTGCTGCAGAAGCTCGACCCGGCCGCCCCGCACGAGGTACTGATGGTGATCGACGGCACCACCGGCCAGAACGCGCTCAGCCAGCTGCGCCAGTTCCACGCCGCCGTCGGCGTCACCGGTCTGGTGGTGACCAAGCTCGACGGCACCGCCAAGGGCGGGGTGGTGTTCGCCCTGGCGCGCGAGTTCGGCATCCCGATCCGCTTCGCCGGTATCGGCGAACGCCCCGAGGACCTGCGCGTGTTCGACGCCCAGGCCTTCGTCGACGCGCTGCTGCCCGAAGCCCTGGGCGGCTGACCCCCGCTTTCCTCCCTCTCCCCCCGGGAGAGGGGCCGGGGGAGAGGGTAGGCAGCGCAAGCCCTCGTGTGCTCCAACTCCAACAGGCTTCGCCCGACCCTCATCCGCCCCTTCGGGGCACCTTCTCCCGACGGGAGAAGGGACAAACAAGGCCAGCATGAGCCAGCCCGCCGCCTTCGCCACGCCCCTGCTGGCCTGGTTCGACCAGCACGGCCGCCACGACCTGCCCTGGCAGCAGCCGCGAACGCCCTACCGGGTGTGGCTGTCGGAGGTGATGCTGCAGCAGACCCAGGTCGCCACCGTCATCGGCTATTTCCAGCGCTTCGTCGAACGCTTTCCCACCCTGCCCGACCTGGCCGCGGCCAGTACCGACGAGGTCATGGCGCACTGGGCCGGCCTGGGCTACTACGCCCGCGCCCGCAACCTGCACGCCGCCGCCCGGCGCTGCGTGGAGCTGCATGATGGCGACCTGCCGCGCGACTTCAACGCGCTGCTGGCCCTGCCCGGGATCGGCCGCAGCACCGCCGGGGCGATCCTGGCCCAGGCCTGGGGCGAGCGCTTCCCGATCCTGGACGGCAACGTCAAGCGCGTGCTGGCGCGCTGGCACGGGATCGACGGCTGGCCCGGCAGCCCGGCGGTGGAAAAACAGCTATGGGCCCTGGCCGGGGCGCATCTGGACGAAGTCCCGGCAGGACGCATGGCCGACTACACCCAGGCGCAGATGGACTTCGGCGCCACCGGCTGCACGCGCGCCGCTCCGGCCTGCCTGGCCTGCCCGCTGGGCGGCGGTTGCCGCGCCCTCCGCGAGGGCCGGGTGGACCGCCTGCCGACCCCGCGCCCGGGCAAGACCCTGCCCGAACGCGAGGCGATCGCCCTGCTGCTGGAAAACAGCCGCGGCGAACTGCTGCTGCAACGCCGCCCGCCGACCGGGATCTGGGCCAGCCTGTGGACCCTGCCCCAGGCCGACACCGAAGCGCAGTTGCGCGCCTGGTTCACCAGTGAAGTGCGCGGCGACTACGACGCGGCCGAAATCATGGACGTGATCGTCCACACCTTCAGCCACTTCCGCCTGCACCTGCAGCCGCTGCGCCTGCGCAAGGTCGCGCTGCGCCCGGGCGTGGGCGACAATGCCGACCTGCGCTGGGTCGGGCGCGCCGAACTGGCCTGCCTGGGCCTGCCGGCACCGATCCGCCGCCTGCTCCACTCCCTCTGAACGCCGTCAACGCCATGTCCCGCACCGTCTTCTGCCAGTACCAGCAACGTGAAACCGAAGGCCTGGACTTCGCCCCGTGGCCGGGCGAACTGGGCCAACGCATCCTGGCCCACATCGGCAAACCGGCCTGGGCGGCGTGGCTGGCCCACCAGACCATGCTGATCAACGAAAACCGGCTGTCGCCGCGCGACCCGGCGCACCGCGCCTTCCTGCAGCAGGAACTGGAGAAATTCCTGTTCGGCGGCGGCGCCGAGAAGCCGGCCGGCTACGTGCCGCCGGTGGGCTGAAGGCAGCCCCCCCGGCCGGGGATGGTGGTCAGGCCGCGCCGGACTGGATGATGTTCAGGCGACTGTCCGAACCGGAGCCAGCGGCCAGCGGATCGAGTACCCGCGCCTCCAGCGACGCCAGGAAGCGCCAGACGAACAGCATCGTCAGCAACAGCAAACCTGGATAGCCGATCCACGCCATGATGTAGGGCAAGGTCGGATCACCGGCCTGCACGCTGGGCAGGTTGAAGCTCAGCAAGCCGAAAGTGATGATCGCCCCGAACACCCACATCCCCAACAACCACAGGCCCGCCTCGTACCCGGACATGTAGCGCTGCCAAGGCGCCAGCGCATGTATTGTCCCGGGCACACCAGCGTGCACGTCGGGCACCACCGTGGCCTTGACGCGGTGGCCGACGGTCATCAGGTCGTAGACGACCACGCAGGTGCCGATGGCGAACAACACCCCGAACAGCACGATCAGGCCCTTGTAGAAGTTCATGGCCGGGTACAGATCGCCACCAAACCAGTCCAGCGCCAGGGTGCGGTAGATGAACACCTGCGCGGTCCCTCCCATGGCGAATGCGAAGGCGATGCCCATCATGCCTGCGAACAGCAGCCAGAACCCGAGCCTGCCCAGGCGCTGGTCGAAATCCTGCGCCCCCCGCATCAGCGGCACCGCGTAGTACGCGGCGGCGATGCCGAGCATGCCGAAGGTGCCAAACAATGCCAGGTGGCCATGGGCCGGCGTGATCCAGGTGCCATGCGACCACACGTTGGTCAGGGCGAAGGTCATGGTGAAGCCGAGGATGCCGGCACCCACCTGCTCCAGCATCACCGAGCCGAGGATGAAGTAGAACGCCGGCGCATTCTTCAGCGGCTTGCGATCGTGGTGTGCATCCAGGTAGATGTGCCAGAAGCAGAACACCAGCGGCAGCGGCTCCAGTGCGCTGAACAGCGAGCCCCAGAACTGCCAGAACTCCGGCGTGCCGATCCAGAAGTAGTGGTGGGCATTGCCGATCAGGCCCGACAGCCAGACCAGCGACACGCCCCAGAACACCGCGTAGCCCACACTCTTGACGTTGGCGTCGAACATCAGCACCAGCAGGAAACCGACCAGGGCGATGTGGATCACCTCCCACACACCTTCAACCCAGTAGTGCACCACGTACCAGCGGAAGTACTCGCTCACATCCTGGCGCTCGATGAAGAACATGCCGAATGTCCACACCAGGGTGAGCGCGACCACGCCGATCGCCAGCGCCCAGTGGATCTCGTTCCAGTCCTTGCGCGGCGGAAAGGTCTTCAGCGTGACGAACGCCAGGATCGAGAAGCCGACCAGAATGATCACGTCGGCGCCACGTCCGGCCTCCAGGTACTCCAGGCCCTCCTGGATCCAGGGCTGCCCCATCCACCAGCCTGCCTGGCCACGCGATGCAAACGACTGCGAAAACACGTTCCAAAGCGTGACCGCGACCAGCGCGTAGAACAGGAACTTGACCAGCCACGGCGCATACAACTCGCGCTTCGAGAGCAGCGGACCCACATAGAGGATGGTGCCGATGAACCCGGACAGGATCCAGATGATGCCCAGGTTCAGGTGTTCGGCGCGGGCGATGTTGAAGTTGAGCTTGCCGGCCAGCAGCGAAGGATCATAGTGCTGCAGCGCGATCAGCAGGCCAAACCCGACCTGGACGAAGAACAGGACGAGCATGAGCATGAAAAAGCGCATGCTAAGGCGCTGGGTCTTGTACTGGATCTGGATCATGGCCTGGCTCCCTGCAATGCGCGGATGTAGGCGACGATCGCGTCGACCTGCCCCTCATTCAGCATGGTCTCGTAGGCGGGCATGGTGCCGGTGGCGTAACCCTCGACGATCTTCGCGTCCGGGCTGCGGATCGATTCGGCCAGATAGGCATCATCGGCCGTGACCTCGCTGCCGTCGGCCAGCAGCACCTGGGATGCGTACAGACCGCCCCAGCCAGGGCCGACCAGCTTGGTGGCATCCACCGCGTGGCAGGCGGTACAGGCGTATTCCTTCACCAGCGCCTCGCCCATCGCCACCGGATCGGCGGACGACACCCCGGGCGCTACCGGAACGGCCGCCGGCGACTCGGCCGCACCGGCATTGGGCATGGGCCTGGCCAGCGGCGACTTCAGTCCGTCTACCTTCGGCTTCGGCGGCCAACCCTCGGTATTCATGGCCGAGGTGTACTTGAGAAAGGCGATCATCTGGCCAACCTGCTCGCCGGTCAGTGGCAGGTTGGGCATATGGGTGACCTGGCCACCACGGCGCAACACCCGCTCGTTGCCGCCACCGAAGCGCTTCAGGTACTCGTCCAGGTCGCCCGTGCCCGCATCAGCTTGGACCTGGGCCTTCTGCAACTGCACCTGCACGGCCGGCCTGGTAGGCCAACCACCGGCCGACGGCAGGAAGGCCTCCAGCCAGGCCGGACCGGCCTGCTCGTAGATGTTGGTGAGGTCCGGCCCCAGATAGGCGCCGTTGCCCAACACGGTGTGGCAGCCCATGCAGTTGTAGGCCTGGAACACGCGCTTGCCCTGCACCGCATCGTGCTTGCCGTAGAACACAGTGTCAGGCGTGACCTGTCCGCGGGAAGGCACGAACGATGCCACGGACAGCACGACGAAGATCGCCGCCATCGCCCCCAAAACCATCAAGGCAGTGCGGCGCTTGCGCCCTTCCTCACAAGGCTGGCCGGGGGTGCAGGTCATGGCCGTCCCTCCTTGCCCTCATCCCTGGCCTTGGCTGCCTGTTCATGCTCGAGTGCATCGTGGGCGAACAAGGTGTGGGTGGCCTGCAGGAACACATAGAACACGTACACGGCCAGTACGAAGCCGACCACGAAGTACAGGATCCATGCGACCTGGGACTCGGCGAAATACTCGAAGTCCCGGAAATACGGCCATGACAGGAACAGTGCCGCGAACGCGGCAACGACGGAAACACCCAGATCGATGGTGCGCTTGCTCATGCCAAACTCCCCCGACGCGGCACTTAGTGCCTGTTGATGGCCTGGATGACAGCAGCGAATGAGGATTTGCCTTGTTCCTCGCGTGACACACTAACCACGACCCGGGATCGATGGGCTTGACTTAAGTCAAGCGGCGGCCTGATTCCAGACCTGCTTGCCCCCGTTTCGATCGTGCGCCGCACCATGTGGCGCCGCCTTGCATCAGCCGCACACGCCCTTGCAGCGGCGGCCCCGCCCGAACCGAGGCTGTTTACCGGATCAGCGGCGGCTCCCCCGAACGATCACAACGCGGTTGCTTGTTTGCCGCCGTTGCCGATCACCCTTTCATTTGGGAGATGAACCACAAAAAAACCCCCAACCGAGAGTGGTGGGGGTTTGAATTTGGTGGCCGGGGACGGAATCGAACCGCCGACACGGGGATTTTCAATCCCCTGCTCTACCAACTGAGCTACCCGGCCATGCCGCGGCAAGGCCGCTGCGAGGGGCGGAATCATACCGGGGCGATGCCGGCGCGGCAAGCCGGCGGCCGATCATGAATGCCGGACCCACCGCCGATCCTGCGGTCGTTGGCAACCGCCCCCGCACCGCGCATCATCGCCAGCAACAGGCGGCGGGCCCTCGCGCCTGTCAACCTCCAAACCCTCCGGAAGGACGCCATGAAGAAGTTGCCCACACTGATTCCGCTTTCCTTGCTGCTCCTGCTTGGCCTGGCCGCCTGCAGCAGCGCGCCGCGTGCCAGCGACGCCGACCGGCTGGCGTTCTACCAGGCCCACGCTGGCGAGCCGGTCAACAGCTTCCGCATGTTCGGCCGGCTCAGTGGCTGGACTCCGCTGGGCACCGGTGCGCTGACGGTCTGGACCCGTCCCAACGAGGCCTTCCTGCTGGACGTGAGCCCCTGCCACGACCTGCCGTTCGCCCAGGCCATCACCATCTCCAACTTCGCCAACACGGTCAGCGCGCGCTTCGACACCGTGACCCCGGTCGGCCCGGGGTTGAGCCCGAACGCGCGCTTCCCCTGCCGGATCACCCAGATCCGACCGATCGACGTGGCCGCGCTGAACCAGAGCCGCGAGGAGATCCGCCAGGCCAACACCGAGGCCCGCCAGGAAGAAACCCCGGCCGAGACGCCGCCCTCGGACTGAACCCCGCCCCGCGGGTAGCCGCGAAGGCCGGCACGGCGATTCCGTGCCGGCCTTCGTGCGTCTGCGCCCGGCCGCTGCGTTCCCCGGCCTCCCGGCCGCCCGCCTGATTCGGAATTTCCCTACCCCCCGCCAAGGCGATCGCCGACTTCCGGCGCAGGAGTGCCCATGCACACTGCCGGCAAGCCGTGGCACGCCAGCGCCCGGCGATCCGGGAGGCGCACATGGACCGGCGGCTGCTCGTGGTGAACAGGAACCGTCATGGCTGCATGGTGATGGACGGCGGCAAGGCCCTGGCCTGGTATCCACACCTGGCCCCGGCCCTGGAGATGGCCTGTCTGCTGGCCGACGCCAGCGCCCTGCGCGACGGGTCGCCGGCCTGCGTGGAGCTGCACGACTTGGACCGGGCGCCCCGGCGCATCCACCACGGCAACGCCTGATCCACCGGTCCGGTTCCCGGCCGGACCACGCCCAAGCCCGGCACGGCCAGCGGCGACGAGGGGATGCTAGGATCGGCGCGCCGTCCCGTGGAGGCTCCATGCGCGCCCTTCCGACGCTGTTGATCGCCTGCTTCGCCGGGCTCTCCCTGCTCGCCCCGGCACCGGCAGTGGCGGCCGAGCCGGTCGCCTCGGTGCCGCAGATGGACCTGAGCCGCTACGCCGGGCAGTGGTACGAAATCGCCCACCTGCCCGTTTCCTTCCAGCGCCAGTGCGCCGGCGACATCACCGCCACCTACGCCCTGCGCGCCGACGGCCGCATCGGCGTGCGCAACGCCTGCCGCACCCATGCCGGCAAGCCTGCCGTGGCCGAGGGCGTGGCCCGCACCGTGGAGGGGCACCCCGGCCGGCTGCAGGTGCGCTTCGTCCCCGACTGGCTGGCCTGGGTACCCCTGGTCTGGGCCGACTACTGGGTGATCGCGCTGGACCCGGATTACCAGTGGGCCATGGTCGGCGACCCGGGCCGCGACTACCTGTGGATCCTCTCGCGTGAACCGTCGATGGACGGCGAACTGTTCGCCCGGCTCAAGGCCGGGGCCGAGGCCATGGGCTATGACCTGGCCCCGCTGGTGGTGGCCGCGCCGCTGCGCTGAATGCCGTGCAGCGGCTACCATCGGGCCATCGCCCACACGGAACCGGCATGAACTCCACCCTGAAGCTGTCCCTGGCCGCCTGCGCCTTGCTGCTGCTGGCCGCGTGCTCCAGCACTCCACGCCGGGTTTCGCCCCCGGCCACCGCGATCCAGCAGCTGACCGTGCAGGCCAACGGCGACTGGCTGCTGGAGCTGCGCCTGCACAACTACAGTTCCATCCCCATGCGCTTTGACAGCGTGCGCCTGGACATCAGCGTGGATGAACACCCCGCCGGCAGCGTGCAGGTGGCCCCGGCCATTTCCATCGGTCCGACCTCGGCCGACGTGGTGCCGGTGACGCTCAAACCCGAAGCAATGGCGCGGATGGTGGTGGCCGACGCCCTGGCCAGCCGTCGCACCCTGTCCTACCGGCTGCAGGGCACGGTGACCGCGCTCCCGGAGCAGGCCAGGAAGCCGCGCGAGTTCGAAGTCGACGACCGCAGCGCGCTCAACCCGGCCCCGGGCCTGGATGGCGTGCTGCGCTGATCGGGCGCGAAGTCCACAAACCGTCACCATTCGGGTATAAGCTGTTTTCCCGATGGAGACGGACACAGCGCAAGCAGGTCTGGTCTGCGCCGGGGCCTTGGCCCCGGCCGCCGCCGCTCCGCCACGGGAACGCGCCGCACAAGCGCATGCCCCGGCGGTGAGGGTGCTTTCGCTGGATGCCCATGGCCGGGCCATGGACTGGATCGGCTGGCAGGACGCCACCTGCCTGTACGCCCGCGACGCCGTCGCCTGGACCCTGGGCGACCCCTGCCTGCGCATCCGCGGCGGGATCTGCCGCGCCACCGGTGCGCGCAGCCTGGTCGAACTGCACCCGATTGTGGCCACCCGTGGCCATGCCCATGCGCGAGCCCTGGATCCGACCCCGGCCCTGTCCAACACCGCCCTGTTCGCCCGCGATGCCCACCTGTGCCTGTACTGCGGCCAGCAGTTCGCACGCCCGCAGCTGACCCGCGACCACGTCCTGCCCCTGTCCCGGGGCGGCCGCGATGTCTGGGAAAACGTGGTCAGCGCCTGCTTCCACTGCAACTCGCGCAAGGGCAGCCGCACCCCGCAGCAGGCGCACATGCCGCTGCTGGCCGTGCCCTACCGGCCCAGCTGGATCGAGCACCTGATCCTGTCCAACCGCAACATCCTGGCCGACCAGATGGCCTTCCTGAAGGCGCAGCTGCCCAAGCGCTCGAAGCTTTCGATTGCCTGAGCGCCCGCGGCGCCTGAACGGACTTGCTTGCCCCACCCCGCCTGCGGGGAGGAAAATGCCGGGGATGATCGACCCTGCCCGCTATCCGCGCCTTTCGCGCATCGATTCCCCCGCCGACCTGCGCACGTTCGACGAAAGCGAACTGCCGGCCATTGCCGAGGAGCTGCGCGCCTACCTGATCGAATCGGTGGGCAGGAGCGGCGGCCATTTCGGTGCCGGCCTGGGCGTGGTCGAGCTGACCGTGGCCCTGCACTGGCTCTACGAGACCCCTTCCGACCAGCTGGTCTGGGACGTGGGCCACCAGGGCTATCCGCACAAGATCCTCACCGGCCGCCGCGACCGCATCCACACGGTCAAGCAGAAGGACGGCGTGGCGCCGTTCCCCAAGCGCGAGGAGAGCGAGTACGACACCTTCGGCGTCGGCCATTCCTCGACCTCGATCTCGGCCGCGCTGGGCATGGCGATCGCCTTGCAGCAGGCCGGCGACCCGCGCCACGTGGTCGCGGTGATCGGCGACGGCGCGATGACCGCGGGCATGGCCTATGAAGCGCTCAACCATGCCGGCGGCATGGACGAGGAACCGAACCTGCTGGTGATCCTCAACGACAACCGCATGTCGATCTCCGAGGCGGTCGGCGGGGTCACCAAGATGCTCGGCCGGATGACCGGCAGCGCCACCCTCAACAAGCTGCGCGAGGGCGGCAAGAAGCTGCTCGGCGACAAGAACAAGCCGCCGGCGCGCTTCGTGCGCCGCTGGGAAGAGCACTGGAAGGGCATGTTCGTGCCCTCCACCCTGTTCGAGGAAATGGGCTTCCACTACACCGGCCCGATCGACGGCCACGACCTGCCGGCCCTGCTCGGCGCACTGAAAACGCTCAAGGGCCTGAAGGGCCCGCAGCTGCTGCACGTGATCACCACCAAGGGCAAGGGCTACGAACCGGCCGAAGGCGACCAGATCGGCTATCACGCGGTCGGTCCATTCGACCCGGACAAGGGCCTGGTGGCCAAGTCCGGCGCGGTGAAGAAGCCCACCTACACCGACGTGTTCGGCGACTGGCTGTGCGATGCGGCCGCCGCGCAGCCGCGCCTGCTGGCGATCACCCCGGCCATGCGCGAAGGCTCGGGCCTGGTGCGCTATTCGAAGGAATATCCGCAGCGCTATTTCGACGTGGCCATCGCCGAGCAGCACGCGGTGACCCTGGCCGCGGGCATGGCCACCCAGGGCGCCAAGCCCGTGGTGGCGATCTACTCCACCTTCCTGCAGCGCGGCTACGACCAGCTGGTGCACGACGTGGCCACCCAGAAGCTGGACGTGCTGTTCGCGATCGACCGCGGCGGCGTGGTCGGCCCGGACGGCGCCACCCACGCCGGCAACCTGGACCTGAGCTTCCTGCGCTGCGTGCCGAACATGGTGGTGATGGCCCCGGCCGACGAAAACGAATGCCGGCAGATGCTCAGCACCGGCCTGCACTACGCCGGCCCGGCGGCGGTGCGCTATCCGCGCGGCAGCGGTCCAGGCGTGGCGGTGGAAGCGAACCTGGACACCGTGCCAATCGGCAAGGCGCAGCTGCGCCGCAGCGGCGCGCGCATCGCCCTGCTGGCCTTCGGCGCCACCGTGCCGGCCGCCGAACAGGTCGGCGCCGAGCTGGGCCTGACCGTGGTCAACATGCGCTTCGTCAAGCCGCTGGACCGCGAACTGCTGCTGGAGCTGGCCAGGACCCACGAGGGCCTGGTCACCATCGAGGACAACGTCGTCGCCGGCGGCGCCGGTTCGGGCGTGGGCGAACTGCTCAATGCCGAAGGCGTACTGATGCCGCTGCTGCAATTGGGCCTGCCCGACGCGTTCCAGCACCACGCCAGCCGCGAGGACCTGCTGGCCGAGGCCGGGATCGACGCGGCCGGCATCCGCGCGGCGGTACTGCGCCGCTGGCCGCAACTGGCCAAGGCCGAAGGCAGCCTGTCGCGCGCCGCCGGCGCCTGAAGCGCCCCGACTCCTACGTGGGCGGTGTGGCGTCCGCGTCGTCCGTGTCGGGGGCTGGGTCGGCGTCGGCTTCGTCGGGCGCCTGGATGCGGTAGCCACGCCGGGCCAACGCGGCCAGGTAGCCGTCGCCGCGCAGCAGTTCGTCGATCGACACCGTCGCAAACGACACCGGGTGCTCCCCGGTCGCCTTGTCCACCGCCGCCAGCCAGCTGTCCATGATGCGGGTGTCGATGTCGGTGAGCCCGCGCTTGCGCGCGGTGTCGGTATCGGTCCAGGCCGACAGGCAGGCTTCGACCTGGCGCCGGTCCCGCGACATGGCCCGCAGTGCCTCCAGGTCACCCACCGCCCAGGCGTTCGCACGCGCGGCGGCCTGCGGCAGGCCGTGCTCGATGATGTCCAGCGTGTCCTGGAAACAGGCCAGGTCCTGCGGCTTGAACCCTTCCTTGCGGAAGTCGGCCAGCGCATCGCGCGGGTCCTCGATCTTCAGGTTCAGCGAAGTGGGCGTGGCTTTCATGCCGCGGGCCTTGAGGACCCCGGCGATCACCGGCCCGACGATGCCGCCCTCGCGCAAGCGGTTGCGCTTGAGCGCCTCCCGGTACAGCTCGTAGACCGCGATCAGCGGACGCTTCTTCTCCACCCCGCGGTCGGTGCCCAGGTAGCGTTGCTTCAGTCGCGCCCAGCGCGCATGCACCTCGGCCGGCAGCAGTTCGTCCAGGGTCTCGCCACCGGGATTCTTCATCGCCTTCAGCGCCGCCGGCGCCAGCGTGAGCCCGCGGAAGAAGCCGATATCGGCACCAATGGAAACCCCGGGCGGACTGAGCACGGCACCGGCCTGGGCCAGCACTTCGCGCACCTCCCCGGCCTGCCATTCCATGTCCCGCGGCAATGGTGACTGGGTGCCCAGGATGTAGAGCACGTGGCCATCCTTGCTCGCCCGCCACAGGCCCGGGCCGGGGAGCACGCCGCTGACCACCACCGCATCCATGTCCACAATCGGTTCGGCATCGGCCGGTTCGGAAACGGTCTGCACGACCGCAGACGGCGCCTCGCGCGGGTCCTGGGTGGACACGATTGCAGCCGGCGGTGCGGCCACCGCGGATGCGGCCAACACCAGAGCGGCCATCGCCAGGACCGCGCGCATTGGCCGGCGGACACGGGCGGCGTTCTGGCACGCGGGCACCAGGCCCAGGCCCCGCCCCTGTCCAGGTGCCACGACGCCAAAATCCACTCGCGCACGATCCGGGCCTGGTACCGCGCCCCTTGCCTCATTCCTGTCCATGCTGCCGCCTCGTTGCATCCGTAAACCCGTCCAGCACGCCGGCATCGATGTCGGCCACCCGGCGCACGCCGGCCAGGCTCATGGCCAGCCGCAGCTCTTCCTGCCAACGCGCCAGCATGCCGGCCAGGGCCGCCTCGCCACCGGCCGCCAGCGCCCAGATCCAGGGCCGGCCGATGAGCACGCCCTGCGCGCCCAGACCCAGTGCACGCAGTACGTCCACGCCGCTGCCGATGCCGCCATCCACCAGCACCTGGGCCTGCCCGCCCACCGCCCGCACGATGGCCGGCAGCTTCACGGCGGTGGCGGCCACCCCGTCAAGTTGGCGGCCCCCGTGATTGGACACCACCAGCCCCTGCGCACCGGCACGCACCGCCTCGCGCGCGTCCTCTTCGTCGAGGACGCCCTTGAGCAGCAGGCTGCCGGGCCATTGCGCACGCAGCCAGTCGATGTCGGCCCAGGTGACCGATGGATCGAACTGGGTATCGACCCAGGCCTTGAATCCGTCCAGGTCGCGCACGCCGGGCAGCAGCGCACCCAGGTTGCCGAACAGGTGTGGCTTGCCGCGCATGCCCACGTCCCACAGCCAGCGCGGATGCCCGAGCAGGTCGCCGGCCTTGAGCAGGCGTGCACGCAGGCCACCGCCACCCAGGCCGTTGCGGGTATCGCGATGACGCATGCCCGCCACCGGCAGGTCCACGGTGAACACCAGCACCCGGCAACCGGCCTCCCAGGCCTGCCGCAGCAGCGCCTGCACGATGCCGCGGTCGCGCAGCATGTACAGCTGGAACCACGGCGCCTGCGCCACCGCCGGGCCGATCTCGTCCAGCGGACAGATGCCCACCGTCGACACGGTGAAGGGCACGCCAGCAGCTTCGGCCGCGCGCGCGGCCTGGACTTCGCCCCGGCGCGCCATCATCCCGGCCAGGCCCAGTGGCGCCAGCACCAGCGGCATCGCACAGGCCTGCCCGGCCAGGTAGGTGGTGGTCTCCACGCCATCGACGTCCACCAGCACGCGCTGGCGCAGGCCCACCCGCGTCCAGGCATCGGCGTTGGCGCGCAGGGTCTGCTCCTGGCTGGCACCGCCATCGATGTAGTCGAACAGGAAGCGTGGCAACCGTGCCTGGGCCAGCTGCCGGTAATCCTGCGCGCTGGCCGGAAAGCGCGACACCATCAACCCTTCCCCCCAACCGGACCGGCTGCTGCCATGGCTGCGCCTCTTCCTGTCCCGATCCAGGCCCGCAGCTTACCCGACCTCCCGGCCAGGCCGGCAAGGCGGGTAGCGGGACAGGTGTCACTTCGGGCTCTGCGCAAGTCCCGCCATGCCCCGCACTTCGACGACCGCCCGCAATGCCAGCGGCAACGCACGCGCATCGCGGTCATGCACGACGTCTCAAGCTTTTGCAACACCCGTTTGTCGCGCGGCATCCAGCTTGCGCTGCTCCTCCTGCTGCAAACGCGCGCGTTCCTGCGCCTTGATTGCCGCACGATGCAAGGCGGCTTCAATACCCTGCCGCAATGAACTGGAAGTTGACTTGCGGGACTCTGGGCCGGGCCGGGCGTTCATGGCGTCTCCTCGCGGTCACCCTGCTCCAGCAGGACAGGGACTTGGCCTGCATTGTCATACAACAACCAGTGATCAACCAGCGGCCGACTGTTCCAGCATCAGGCGCCCTGCCTGGATGGCAGCGACGTCCGGATCGAACGGACTGAGGCCGGCCGCAATGAGGTCGGCATTGACGAACATCGGCGTGGCCGCTTCATTGGGCAGGTACTCGCGCGCAAACGTGGTTTTGCCCGCGCCATTGGGCCCGGCGATGATGAAGATCTGCGGCGTATCGCCCATGCGCTGGTCCCGCCATCCATCAGGTCCGGCAACAACAAAAAGCCCCGGGGGTCGCCGGGGCCTGCTGCCGCTCCGAGACGTTACCCGGATATCGAATTGGTCGGGGTAGCCGGATTTGAACCGACGACCACTTGTCCCCCAGACAAGTGCGCTACCAGGCTGCGCTATACCCCGAAATGCTTTTCCCGCCACGGCGGGTCTTTCATTATACCCGTTCGGACGCTGCCGGCGCGAGGCCGGCGCACGGCGTTCAGCGCCGCAGCAGCACCAGCACTTCCTCCAGCTCCATGCGCACCTGGCGCACGATCTGGCTGCTCAACGCCGACTCCTGTTTGGCGCCCTCGCCCTCCAGGCGCAGGCGCGCGCCGCCGATGGTGTAGCCCTGCTCGTACAGCAGGCCGCGGATCTGGCGCACCATCAGCACGTCGTGGCGCTGGTAGTAGCGGCGGTTGCCGCGGCGCTTGCCCGGGCTCAGGCTGGGAAACTCGGTCTCCCAGTAGCGCAGCACGTGCGGCTTGACGTCGCACAGCTCGCTGACCTCGCCGATGGTGAAGTAGCGCTTGGCCGGGATCGGCGGAAGCTCGCGGTTGCTGCCCGGATCAAGCATTCGGCTCGGCCCCCGCGTAGGCTTCCACGCGCTCCTTGAGCTTCTGCCCCGGGCGGAAGGTGACCACGGTGCGGGCCGAGATCGGGATCTCCTCGCCGGTCTTGGGATTGCGGCCCGGGCGCTGGTTCTTGCGCCGCAGGTCGAAGTTGCCAAAACCCGACAGCTTCACCTGGCGCCCGGACTGCAGCGCCTCGCGCAGCACCTCGAAGAATGCGTCGACGAATTCCTTCGCCTCGCGCTTGTTCAGTCCCACTTCGTCGAACAGGCGTTCGGCCATCTCGGCCTTGGTCAATGCCATTGCGTCGTTCCCCTGGATCAGCCGCGGATCCGGGCGCCGTGGTCGCGGCCCAGTCCGGCCACCACCCGCTCCACCACCGCATCCGCGTCATGATCGGTGAGAGTGCGCGTGTTGTCCTGCAAAATCAAGCCCATAGCCAGACTCTTGCATCCGGATTCAATGCCGGCGCCCTGGTAGCGGTCGAATAGCAGCAGGTCGCGCAGCACCGGGCCGGCGGCGGCGCGCACGCTGGCGGCCAGCGCCGACCACGGCACCTGCTCGGCGACCACGAAGGCCAGGTCGCGGCGCACGGCCGGATAGCGCGACAACTCGGCCGCACGCGGCAGCGCGCGCTGTTCCAGCGCTTCCAGGTCCAGCTCGAAGGCGACCACCTCCACGTCCAGGTCCAGCGCCCGGGCCAGGCGCGGATGCAGCTGGCCAATCCAGCCCAGGTGCACCTCGCCGGTTTCCAGGTCGGTGCGGTACACCTCGGCGCTGCGGCCGGGGTGGCCGAACGGCTCGGCCGAGGGACGGAACGCCAGGGTCGCGCCGGCCGCGGCCGCCAGCGACTCCAGCTCGCCCTTGAGGTCGTGGAAATCGACCTTGCGCGAGGGCACGCTCCACTGTTCGGCCACCGCGTCGCCGCAGGCCACCGCCGCGATGCGACGGGTTTCCGGCGGCGCCGGCATGGGGCCGCCCGGCGTGCGCTGCGCCGGATCGGCGGCGGCGAACACCCGGCCCAGTTCGAACAGCCGCACCCGCCCGGCCTGGCGGGCGACATTGCGCGCCAGCGCCGCCACCAGGCCCGGCAGCAGCCGCGGCCGCATCACCGCCAGTTCTGCGCTGAGCGGATTGGCCAGCGGCACGGTATCGGCGCTGCACTGCCACTGTTCGAGCAGTCCGGCGTCGACGAAGGAGAAACACACCGCCTCCAGGTAGTCGCGGGCCACCAGTTGCCGGCGCAGGTCGGCCTCGTCCACCCGGGCTTCGCTGGGCGCGACGATCCGCGCCGGGCCGCCGGGCACGGTGGCCGGGATGCGGTCGTAGCCGTGGATCCGCGCCAGCTCCTCGATCAGGTCTTCCTCGATGGCGATGTCGAAGCGGCTGCCCGGCGCCAGCACCTGCCAGCCCTCGCCATTGGCCGACACCTGCATGCCCAGGGCGCGCAGGATGCGCTCGACCTGCGCATCGGCGATTTCAATGCCGAGCACGCGGGCGATGCGCGCGCGGCGCAAGGCGATCGCGGCCGGCTGCGGCAGGTGCTGTTGCAGCACCGCCTCGGTCACCGGACCAGGCGTGCCGCCGGCCAGCTCCAGCACCAGCCTGGTCGCCAGCTCGATCGCGGTGCGCGGCAGCTGCGGGTCCACCCCGCGTTCGAAGCGGTGGCCGGCATCGGTGTGCAGGCCCAGGCGGCGGCCGCGGCCCATGATCGCGGCCGGGGCGAAGTGGGCCGCCTCCAGGAACACGTGGGTGGTGGCGTCGGTGACGCGGGTATCCAGGCCGCCCATCACCCCGGCCAGGGCGACCGGGCGATCGGCGTCGGTGATGGCCAGGAAGTACTCGTCCAGCTCCACCTCGCGCCCGTCCAGCAGCACCAGGCGCTCGCCGGCGCGCGCATGGCGCACGCCGATCGGGCCTGCGAGGGTATCCAGGTCGAAGGCGTGCATCGGCTGGCCCAGTTCCAGCATCACGTACTGGGTGATATCCACCAGCAACGACAGCGGGCGCACGCCGCTGCGGCGCAGGCGCTCGGCCATCCACACCGGGGTACGCGCGGTCGCATCCACGCCCTCGACCACCCGGCCGCAATAACGCGGCGCATCGGCGCCGGCGTGCAGCTCCACCGCCAGTTCACGGGCACTGGCGGCGGCGATCGCGGCCACCTCCAGCGGCGCCACTTCGCTGTCCAGCGCGGCGGCCACGTCGTGGGCGATGCCACGCACGCTGAAGCAGTCGGCGCGATTGGGGGTCAGCTTGATCTCGATGCTGGCGTCGGGCAGGCCCAGGTACCCGGTCAGGGCGGTACCGACCGGCGCATCGTCGGCCAGCTCCAGCAGGCCGGATGCGTCGGCATCCAGGCCCAGCTCCTTGGCCGAGCAGAGCATGCCGAACGACTCCACGCCACGCAGCTTGGCCGCCTTGATCGCGATCCCGCCCACGCTCGAACCCACGGTGGCCAGCGGCGCGACCAGGCCGGCGCGCGCGTTGGGCGCCCCGCATACGATCTGCAGCAGTTCACCGCCACCGGCATCGACCTGGCACACCTGCAGGCGGTCGGCCTGCGGGTGCGGCACGGCCTCGACGATGCGCGCCACCACGACCCCGGCCAGGCCGTCGCCCAGGGCGGTGACTTCCTCCACCTCCAGGCCGATGGCGGTCAGGGTGGCGGCCAGGCCATCGCGGTCGGCCGAGGTGGGCACGTGGCTGCGCAGCCAGTTCTCGGAGAATTTCATGCGAACTGCCTCAAAAAGCGCACGTCGTTGTCGAAGAAGGCGCGCAGGTCGTTGACCCCGTAGCGCAGCATCGCAAAGCGCTCCACGCCCAGGCCGAAGGCGAAGCCGGTGTAGCGCTCCGGGTCGATGCCGCAGTTGCGCAGCACGCTGGGGTGGACCATGCCGCAGCCCAGCACCTCCAGCCAGCGCACGCTGCCGTCGGGTTGTTGCCAGGCGATGTCGACCTCCGCGCCGGGCTCCACGAACGGGAAGTAGCTTGGACGGAAGCGCATCTGGAAATCACGCTCGAAGAAGGCGCGCACGAACTCGGCCAGCGTGCCCTTGAGGTCGGCGAAGGTCGAATGCTCGTCCACCAGCAGCCCTTCGACCTGGTGGAACATCGGCGAATGGGTCTGGTCGCTGTCGCTGCGGTAGACCTTGCCGGCGGCGATCATGCGCAGCGGCGGCGCGTGTTGGTCCATGTAACGCACCTGTACCCCGGAGGTGTGGGTGCGCAGCAGCCGCGCCACGCCGCTGGCGTCGGGCGGGAAGTAGAAGGTGTCGTGCATCGCCCGCGCCGGATGGTGCGGGGGGAAGTTGAGCGCCTCGAAGTTGTGCCAGTCGTCCTCGATCTCCGGGCCGTCGGCCAGCTCGTAGCCGAGCCTGCCGAAGATTTCGGCGATCCGCTCCAGGGTGCGCGAGACCGGATGGATGCCGCCGCGTTGCGGCGTGCGGCCCGGCAGGGTCACGTCGATCGCCTCCCCGGCCAGGCGCGCATCCAGCGCGATGTCCTCGAGCACCGCCTTGCGTGCGGCCAGCGCCTGGCCGACCGCGTCGCGGGCCAGGTTGATCGCCTCGCCGGCCGCCTTGCGCTGCTCGGCCGGCAGCGCGCCCAGCTGCTTGAGCTGGGCGGTGATGCTGCCCTGCTTGCCGAGCAGGCCCACGCGCAGCGCCTCCAGCGCTTCAGGGGTCTGCGCCGCTTCGATGTCGGCCAGCGCGAGGGCCGACAGGGACTGGATCTGGCTCATGGGGTTTTCCGGGTGCTGGAAAAAACAATGGGGAAGGACTCGCGCCCTTCCCCATGCTCAGTCGTGTCTGCCTCGATTGAAAACCCGCACACACAGGTGCGGGCTCCTGCGAGGGACCCGCACTTATGCCGCCAGGGCGCCCTTGGCCTTCTCGGTCAGCGCCGTAAACCCGGCCGCATCGTGCACGGCGATGTCCGCCAGCACCTTGCGGTCCAGGGTGATGCCGGCCTTGAGCAGGCCGTTCATGAAACGGCTGTAGCTCATGCCGTTGCTGCGGGCAGCCGCGTTGATGCGGGTGATCCACAGCGAGCGGAAGTTGCGCTTCTTCTGCTTGCGGCCGATGTAGGCGTACTGCTGCGCCTTGATGACCGCCTGCTTGGCGACGCGGAAAACCTTGCGGCGGGCGTTGTAATAGCCCTTGGCGAGGTCGAGGACCTTCTTGTGACGGCGGCGCGCCTGGACGCCACGCTTGACTCGTGCCATTTCCTAGTCCTCCTCAGAGATACGGCAGCATGCGGTCCAGACGGCCCGCGTCCTCGGCACGAACATGGTTCGTCTGCCGCAGGTTGCGCTTCCGCTTGGTCGCCTTCTTGGTGAGGATGTGGCTACGGTTGGCGTGGCCGGCCTTGTACTTGCCGGAGGCGGTCTTGCGGAATCGCTTGGCCGCCGCCCGGTTGGTCTTGATCTTGGGCATTGCTGTGTCCTTGGGGAAACTGTCACTGGCGCGGGCGGTGGTACATGCTCGACGCATGACCCACACTTTCCATCCTGCCCACGCCGGTCGGTAAGCCTTTGATTCCACGAGGGAACCAAGGCGGGTCCTGGTGCCGTTACGGCAACCCCGGCGAACCGGAGCCGCGCATTATGGCAGGCTGACGATTCCGTTGCAAATCAGCCAGTTCCGGCCCAGCCAGGGCCTCCTCCCCGGAAAGCAGAAGGGCGCCATCGGCGCCCTTCGCTGGCCTGGCCCGAACAGGACCCTGCCCACCCTCGCAGGCCTCACTTCTTCTTCGGCGCGATCATCATCACCATCTGCCGGCCTTCCAGGCGCGGGCGCGACTCGATCACGATGTCCTCGCCCAGATCGGCCTCGATCCGACCGGCCATCTGCCGGCCCAGCTCCTGATGGCTCATCTCGCGGCCACGGAAGCGGATGTTGACCTTGATCTTGTCGCCTTCCACCAGGAACTCGCGCATCTTGCGCAGCTTGATCTGGTAGTCGCCCTCGTCGGTCACCGGGCGGAACTTCACTTCCTTGATCTCGACCTGCTTGGACTTCTTCTTGGCCTCGTTGGCCTTCTTCTGCAGTTCGAACTTGAACTTGCCGAAGTCCATGACCTTGCAGACCGGCGGATCCGCATTGGGCTGGATCTCGACCAGGTCCAGGCCCTCGTCCTCGGCCATGCGCAGGGCTTCGTCGCGCGACAGGACGCCGACCATCTCGCCATCGGACCCGATCACGCGCACGCGCGGGACGCGGATCTCCTGGTTCTTTCGGTTTTGCTTCTCGGGGGTGCTGATATTGCAGTCTCCGGGGGTGGACTGGGCGGCGCGCCGGCCAGGCCGGCGGCGCCATTCTTATTGTGACATCTGCTGCGAACGCAGCGTTTCGGCGAAGGCGGACACCGACATTGTGCCCAAATCTTCGCCTGAACGCGTACGCACGGCCACGGCGCCGTTCTCCTTCTCGCGGTCACCGACCACCAGCAGGTACGGCACCCGCTGCAGCGTGTGCTCGCGGATCTTAAAGCCGATCTTCTCGTTGCGCAAATCGGCCTCCACCCTGAACCCTTGATTCGAAAGGCTTTTTTGAACCTCAGCGACGTATTCAGCCTGGGCGTCGGTGATATTGGCCACCACCGCCTGGACCGGGGCCAGCCAGGCCGGGAAATGCCCGGCGTGGTGCTCGATCAGGATGCCGATGAAGCGCTCCATGGAACCGACGATGGCGCGGTGCAGCATGACCGGATGCCGGCGCTGGCTGTTCTCGTCCACGTACTCGGCGCCCAGCCGGCCGGGCATCATGAAATCCACCTGCATGGTACCCAGCTGCCAGGTCCGGCCGATGGCGTCCTTGAGGTGGTACTCGATCTTGGGGCCGTAGAAGGCACCCTCGCCCGGCAGTTCCTGCCACTCCACGCCCGAGGCGCGCAGGGCGCAGCGCAGCGCGTCCTCGGCCTTGTCCCAGGTGGCGTCGTCGCCCAGGCGCGAGTCCGGGCGCAGCGCGATCTTGATCTGGATCTCTTCAAAACCGAAGTCGGCGTAGACCTTCAGCGCCTGCGCGTGGAAGGCGCGGACCTCGGACTCGACCTGGTCCTCGGTGCAGAAGATGTGGCCGTCGTCCTGGGTGAAGCCGCGCACGCGCAGGATGCCGTGCAGTGCGCCGGACGGCTCGTTGCGGTGGCAGGCGCCGAACTCGCCGTAGCGGATCGGCAGGTCGCGGTAGCTGTGCAGGCCCTGGTTGAAGACCTGGACATGGCCCGGGCAGTTCATCGGCTTGACCGCGTAGGTGCGCTTCTCCGATTCGGTGAAGAACATGTTGTCCTGGTAGTTGTCCCAGTGGCCGGACTTCTGCCACAGCGACACGTCCAGGATCTGCGGGCAACGCACCTCGCCATAGCCGGTGTCTCGGTACACGCGACGCATGTACTGCTCCACCACCTGCCACACCGACCAGCCCTTGGGATGCCAGAACACCAGGCCCGGGGCCTCCTCCTGCAGGTGGAACAGGTTCTGCTGCTTGCCGATCCGGCGATGGTCGCGCTTCTCGGCCTCCTCGATCCGCTGGATGTAGGCCTTGAGCTGCTTGTCGTCGGCCCAGGCGGTGCCGTAGATCCGCTGCAGCTGCTCGTTTTTGGCATCGCCGCGCCAGTAGGCGCCGGAGATGCGGGTCAGCTTGAACGCCTTCAGGAAACGGGTATTGGGCACGTGCGGGCCACGACACATGTCCACGTATTCCTGGTGGTAGTACAGGCCCATCGCGGTGACTTCCGGACCCATGTCGTCGATCAGGCGCAGCTTGTAGGCCTCGTCGCGGGCACTGAACACCTCGATGGCCTGGTCGCGCGGGGTCATCTTCTTGACCACGTCGTAGTCCTGGGCGATCAGCTCGCGCATGCGCGCCTCGATCGCCACCAGGTCGTCGGGCGTGAACGGACGTTCGCTGTGGATGTCGTAGTAGAAGCCTTCGGCGATCACCGGACCGATCACCATCTTGGCGTCCGGGTACAGCTGCTTGACCGCGTGGCCGACCAGGTGGGCGCAGGAGTGGCGGATGATCTCCACGCCCTCGGCGTCCTTGGGGGTGATGATGCGCAGGGCCGCGTCGTGGTCGATCAGGTCGCTGGCGTCGACCAGGCGGCCGTCGACCTGGCCGGCGACGGTGGCCTTGGCCAGCCCGGCGCCGATCGACTGGGCGACCTGCAGGACGGAGACGGGGGCATCGAACTGGCGCTGGCTGCCGTCGGGAAGGGTGATGGTGATCATGTGGGGGTCTTCAGTGTCCAGCAAAAAATCAAGGCGCCGAAGCGCCTTGCGGAGCGTTCGGGCGGGTCGGTGTGTTCAGCGGTAGGCGGTGGTAGTGCTCATGTCGCACGCTCGGCCGGCGTTGCCGCGGGCCATCCTGTCTGCTGCCGCACCGGCCCGGTGCCGGTGGCAATGGGCCGATTCTAGCCCAGCGGCCCGGCCGGGCAAAACCGGGCCGGCGGCCGTGGCATGATGCCGGCAGCACGACGCCATCCGGCCCGGAGGGGGCCGCATGATGATCAAGGGCAAGGCCACTTCGCTGGATATCGCCCACCTGGCCGGGGTTTCCCAGCCCACGGTGTCGCGTGCGCTGCGCGGCAGCCCCTCGGTCAACGAGGAAACCCGGCGCAGGATCCTGGCCATCGCCCGCGAGCTGAACTACAAGGTCGACAAGAACGCCTCCAACCTGCGCTGCCAGCAGTCCGGGACCCTGGCCCTGCTGTTCTTCGAGGATCCGACCCAGGACGACTCGCTGATCAACCCGTTCTTCCATTCGATGCTCGGCTCGATCACCCGCGCCTGCGCGCTGCGCGGCTACGACCTGCTGGTGTCCTTCCAGCAGCTGTCGGCCGACTGGCATGCCGACTTCGAGGACAGCCACAAGGCCGATGGCCTGATCCTGCTCGGATACGGGGACTACCTGGAGTCGCAGTCCAAGCTGCAGCAACTGGTCGCCCAGCGCACCCACTTCGTGCGCTGGGGGGCGGCCCTGCCCGGCGAGCCGGGCGTGTCGATCGGCTGCGACAACTATCAGGGCGGGCACGACATGGCCGCCCACCTGCTGGCACTGGGATGCCGCCGGATCGCCTTCATCGGCCATGCCTCCGACCACTACCCGGAGTTCTTCGAACGCTGGCGCGGCTACGCCGACGCCCTGGCCGGCGCCGGGCTGGCGCCGGATCCGGCCCTGCAGGTGGACGCGATCACCACCGAACAGGCCGGCCAGCAGGCCATGGCCCAGCTGCTGGCCACCGGGGTGGCGCTGGATGCGGTGTTCGCCGCCAGCGACCTGATCGCGCTGGGAGCGATGAAGGCCCTGCGCGCGCACGGACTGAAGGTCCCCGAGCAGGTGGCGGTGGCCGGCTTCGATGACATCGCCATGGCCAGTTTCGCCCAGCCGGGGCTGTCGACGGTGCAGCAGGACACCAAGCTGGCCGGCGAGGTGCTGGTGGACAGCCTGATCCGGCTGATCCAGGGCGAGACGGTGGAGAGCCGGACCTTGCCGGTGAAACTGGTGCCGCGCGGTTCAACGCACGCCGGTTGAAGCTGCGGGCGCCAGGGCTGGCCCAGGCCCGCCGCAACCGCTCAGCGCTTTTCCATCGCCTGCCCCAGCCGCGCCAGCAGGTCGGGGCGAGTCAGCGCGCCATCGAACAGGAACACGCGCACGCCATGCGCCGGCACCTCGGCGGCCAGCACCTGGTCCACCTGCAGCGCCTGGCCGCTGAAACCGTCGCGCCAGGTCCCCGGCTGCAGGAACTGCGACACCTGCATGCTTGCCTGCGCATCGCCCTTGTTCAGCAGCACCAGTGCGGTCTGCGCGGTATCGCCGTGCTGGTAGACACGGTAGAACGCGGCGCGCTCGCCCTGCAGTTCCAGGTTCAGCTGCAGGCCTCGCTGCAGGGCCGGCGACTGCCGGCGCAGGGTGGCGATGCGCTGCAGGTCGCGGTGGATCGGGC
>JAGOWL010000198.1 GCA_018060215.1 Pseudoxanthomonas sp. | reverse complement strand
CGCACGCGATCGTTGCCGCGGAAACGCCGCAGTATCCCATCCATGGAGACGATGACGCCCGGTCGACGCACGAGGGTGGACCGGCGTACGCTGTCGGCATGCCACGCCATCCCCGCACTCCGGTCACACGTCACCGCGAACTGCACCGCACCGATCGTGTCGGATGGTTGCGTGCCGCCGTGCTGGGCGCCAACGACGGCATCGTCTCGGTGGCCGGCCTGGTGGTGGGCGTGGCCGCCAGCGGGGCGACGCCGTCCACCATCCTGCTGACCGGCGTCGCCGGCCTGGTCGCCGGCGCCATGTCGATGGCGGCCGGCGAATACGTCTCGGTGCAGTCGCAGGCCGACGCCGAAGCCGCCGCCCTCGCCCTGGAAAAGAGCGAACTGCGCGACATGCCGGATAGCGAGCTGGCCGAGCTGACCCAGATCTATGTCGGCCGCGGACTGGAGCCCGCACTGGCGCGCCAGGTGGCCGAACAACTCACCGCACGCGATGCCCTGACCGCACACATGCGGGACGAGCTGGGCATCACCGAGGAACTGCGCGCGCGTCCGGTGCAGGCGGCACTGGCGTCCGCCGCCGCTTTTACCGTCGGCGCCCTGCTGCCGATCGCCACCACCGTGCTCGCACCGGCCGGGAAGGTGGCCATGGTCACCACCGCCGCCACCCTCGTCGGCCTGCTGTTGTCCGGTGGCCTGGCGGCGCGCGTGGGCGGCGCGCCGGTCCTGCGCGGCGCGTGGCGGGTCGGGTTCTGGGGTGCGATGGCGATGGGCGCGGCCGCGCTGGTGGGCCGCCTGTTCCACGTCTCGATCTAGCGGCTACAGGCCCAGCCAGCCGGCCACCACGGCCCGGGCCTCTTCCACGCCCTGCTTGGACTCGGCCGAAAAGGTCTGCACGCCGACGGTGTCGCCGAAGGAGGAGAACAGCTCCTTCTTCACCGCCTGCAACGCCTGCGCCTGCTGGCCGCGCCCCAGTTTGTCGGCCTTGGTCAGCAGGGCATGGGCGGGCAGGCCGCGCTGCACGGCGTAGCCGAGCATCTGTCGGTCGTAGTCCTTCAGCGGATGGCGGATGTCCATCACCACCACCAGGCCCCGGAGCGCCTCGCGGGTGCGGAAATACTGGTCGATGAAGGCCTGCCAGTGCGCCTGCAGCTCCTGGGGCACCTTGGCGTAGCCGTAGCCGGGCAGGTCCACCAGATAGCGGTCGGGCTGGACCTGGAAGAACACCAGCTGCTGGGTGCGGCCGGGCGTCTTGGAGACCCGGGCCAGGCCGTTGCGGTGGGTCAGCGCATTGAGGGCGCTGGACTTGCCGGCATTGGACCGGCCGGCGAAGGCCACCTCGGTGCCGCCATCGGCCGGCAGCTGCCGGGTGGTGTGCGCCGAAAGCAGGTACTGGGCGGGATTGAGCGGGTTCGACATGCCGCTAGGATCGCACGGGCGGGCCGGATCCGCGGCTGAATTGACCGCAACGGCCGGCCGCGACGATAATTCGCGGGTTTCGCGGTGGCCTTGGGCGCCGCATCAGTCAAGGGTTTCGGAGCTTTAGCATGCGCCACGCTCGCGTTATGGGACTTGCCGGACTGGCCGTGTTGGCCGTGGGCGCAGTCGCTTTTGCACAGACCACCGTGGTCCCGGTGCCGGACAATGCGCCGGTCGAGACCGCGCCGCTCGACATCAACCTGGCCAAGACCACCTGGGGCGACGCCAAGGCCGGACAGACCAAGGCGGCCGCCTGCGCGGCCTGCCACGGCGCCGACGGCAACCCCAGCGATCCGCAGTACCCGCGCCTGGCGGGCCAGAGCGAGCGCTACATCGCCCAGCAGCTGGCGCTGTTCGCCTCCGGCGAGCGCAATACCGGCATGGCCGCGGTGATGGCGCCGTTCGCCCAGACCCTCAACGCGCAGGACATGCGCGACGTGGGCGCCTACTTCGCCACCCAGAAATCCGGTGCCGGCCTGGCCGACGACAGCCTTGTGGCGGACGGCCCGTACCAGGGCATGAAGTTCTATGAAGTCGGCCAGCAGCTGTACCGCAACGGCGACGCCAAGCGCGGCGTACCGGCCTGCATGGCCTGCCACGGCCCGACCGGCGCCGGCAACCCGGGCCCGGCCTACCCGCGCATCGGCGGCCAGATGCAGGACTACACGGTCCGTCGCCTGACCGAATACAAGGCCGGCACCACCACGCTGAAGGACCCGGCCCACTTCAACATCATGGCCCAGGTGGCCGGCCCGCTGACCGAGCAGGAAATCCAGGCGCTCGCCAGCTACCTGCAGGGCCTGCACGCCCGCGCCGACGACCTGGCTGCGGCGAAGGCCGGCGGCAAGTAACCCCGCGGACTTCCGCCGCCCCGCGCGGTCGGAAGTGCAAGCTCCTGTTCATTGCGCCGGCCCCACCATGGCCGGCGTTTCTTTTTCCTGCGATGGAGAATGCCGATGGCGTCCCGCCTGCTGCCCGTGCTGATCACCCTGCTGGCCCTGCTGCCGGCCACTGCGCTGGCCGCGGCGCCGGCGCCCGCGCCGCTGGTCGAAGGGCGGGATTACGAAGTGATTCCGGAAGGCACGCCGTTCGCACCGGCCAAGGGGAAGATCGAAGTCGCCGAGGTGTTCGGCTACACCTGCATCCACTGCGCGCACTTCGAGCCCACCCTCGCCGCGTGGAAGAAGACCCTGCCCCGCGACGTCCAGCTGACGCCGGTGCCCGCCGCCTTCGGGGG
Organism: Pseudoxanthomonas sp.; assembly: GCA_018060215.1. Lineage (GTDB taxonomy): Bacteria > Pseudomonadota > Gammaproteobacteria > Xanthomonadales > Xanthomonadaceae > Pseudoxanthomonas. The sequence goes on along the minus strand of JAGOWL010000198.1, from coordinate 444 downwards.
CTACTGGATTCCCTATGCCCGCGCCTTCTTCGCCGCGCAGCAGCTGGGCGTGCAGCCGCGTACGCACCAGGCCGTGTTCGACGCCCTGCACAAGACCGGCGCCCTGCCCATCCAGAACGCCTCGCCCGAGGAGATCGCCGGCTTCTACGCCAGCCAGGGCGTGGACCGCGCCCGGTTCATGGCGGCCCTGCGCGGACCGCAGGTCGATGCGCAGCTGGCCCGGGCCCGCGACTGGGTGGCCGCCGCCGGCGTGGAAGGTACGCCGACGATCATCGTCAACGGCAAGTACCGCGTCATCGGCGGGCGCACCTACGACGACATGCTGAAGATCGCCGAGCGGCTGGTGGCCCGCGAGCGCGCCCGCAAGTGACGATCCCGTCATGGCGGCCTTCGCGGACGCCATGCAGAATGTCCCATTCCCGGCCCGGCCGGCGCCCCTCTTCT
>JAGOWL010000081.1 GCA_018060215.1 Pseudoxanthomonas sp. | reverse complement strand
GTGGCGCGCCACCGGCATGAAGGACGACGACTTCCACAAGCCCATCGTCGCCATCGCCAATTCCTTCACCCAGTTCGTGCCCGGCCACGTGCACCTGAAGGACATGGGCCAGCTGGTGGCGCGCGAGGTCGAGCGCGTCGGCGGGGTGGCCAAGGAGTTCAACACCATCGCCGTGGACGACGGCATCGCCATGGGCCATGACGGGATGCTGTACTCGCTGCCCAGCCGCGAACTGATCGCCGACTCGGTCGAATACATGGCCAACGCGCACTGCGCCGACGCACTGGTGTGCATCTCCAATTGCGACAAGATCACCCCGGGCATGCTGATGGCCGCGCTGCGGCTCAACATCCCCGTCGTGTTCGTCTCCGGCGGGCCGATGGAAGCGGGCAAGACCCGGCTGGCCGATGGCACCGAGTCCGGGCCCAAGCTGGACCTGATCGACGCGATGGTGATGGCCGCCGATCCGGCCGCCTCCGACGAGCAGGTGGCCGCGGTCGAACGCAGTGCCTGCCCGACCTGCGGTTCGTGCAGCGGCATGTTTACCGCCAACTCGATGAACTGCCTGACCGAGGCCCTGGGCCTGTCGCTGCCGGGCAACGGCACGATGCTGGCCACCCACGCCGACCGCGAGGCGTTGTTCAAGCGCGCCGGGGTGACCGCGGTGGAGCTGTGCCATCGCTGGTATGGCGCCGGCGATGTGGGCGCGCTGCCGCGCGGCATTGCCACGGTCGAGGCGTTCGAGAACGCGATGACCCTGGACATCGCCATGGGCGGCTCGACCAACACCATCCTGCATCTGCTGGCCGCCGCCCAGGAAGGCGAAGTGGCATTCGGCATGCGCGACATCGACCGCCTGTCGCGGCGCGTGCCGCAGTTGTGCAAGGTCGCGCCCAACACCCAGAAGTACCACATCGAGGACGTGCACCGCGCCGGCGGGATCATGGCGATCCTGGCTGAACTGGCACGCGGCGGGTTGCTGCACACCGGCGTACCGACCGTGCATTCCAGCACCCTGGGCGAGGCGATCGGGCGCTGGGACGTGACCGCCAGCGGCGACGCCGCCGTGCACGAGTTCTTCAAGGCCGGCCCGGCCGGCATCCCCACCCAGGTCGCCTTCAGCCAGGCCACGCGCTGGCCGTCGCTGGACACCGATCGCGCCGAAGGCTGCATCCGCGACGTGGCCCATGCCTATTCCAGCGAAGGCGGCCTGGCGGTGCTGTACGGCAACCTGGCCGCCGACGGCTGCGTGGTCAAGACCGCCGGGGTGGACGAATCGATCCATGTGTTCGAAGGCAATGCGCGCGTGTACGAAAGCCAGGACGCGGCGGTGGCCGGCATCCTCGGCGACGAAGTCAAGGCCGGCGACGTGGTGGTGATCCGCTACGAGGGGCCGAAGGGCGGGCCGGGCATGCAGGAGATGCTGTACCCGACCAGTTACCTGAAGTCCAAGGGCCTGGGCAAGAGTTGCGCGCTGCTCACCGATGGCCGCTTTTCCGGCGGCACCTCGGGCCTGTCGATCGGGCATGCCTCGCCCGAAGCGGCGGCCGGCGGCGCGATCGGCCTGGTCCGTGATGGCGACCGCATCCGCATCGACATCCCGCAGCGCTCGATCAACCTGCTGGTGTCCGATGACGAACTGGCCGCGCGCCGCGCCCAGCAGGATGCGAAGGGCTGGAAGCCGGTGCAACCGCGCCCGCGCCAGGTCAGTACCGCGTTGAAAGCCTATGCGTTGCTGGCCACCAGCGCCGACAAGGGTGCGGTGCGGGACAAGGCGCTGCTGTCGTAGCGGCCCGCCGCAGCCGTTCACTGCAGGCGCCGAACTCCGTTGGCGATCGCCGTCGTGGTCTCCGCGCCAAGGCTCGTCCCGATCGCCGCGGGCGGTGGCTGGACTTGCGCAACCCGATCTTGTGAACTAAGTTCGATAAACTAAGCGCGTATGCCCCGGGAAATGCCAACCCATGACCACCGTCAACATCCACGCCGCCAAGACCCATCTGTCGCAACTGGTCGAAAAGGCCGCCGAGGGCGAAGCCGTGGTCATCGCCAAGGCCGGCAAACCGATGGTCAAGCTGGTGCCGGTGGATGCTCCGGCCGCCGCGCAACGCAAGCGCATCGGTTTCATGGCCGGACAGATCGTCGTGCCGGATGCCGAGACGTTCGACCGGATGGCCGAAGGTGAGATTGCGGCGCTGTTCGGTACCGGCGGATGAAGCTGTTGCTGGATACGCATCTGTTGTTGTGGGCGGCCCAGGGAAAGCTGTCCGGGAAGGCACGCAAGCTGGTCGAAGACGAGGAGAACATCCTGTATTTCAGTGCGGCCAGCATCTGGGAGGTATCGATCAAGTCCGCATTGGAGCGCGACGACTTCCAGGTTGATCCGCGCCTGTTTCGGCAGGGCTTGCTGGACAACGGCTATATCGAGTTGCCGGTCAGCGGCAAGCACGCCGCGGCCGTGGCGGGATTGCCGGACCTGCACAAGTATCCGTTTGACCGCCTGCTGATCGCGCAGGCGATGGAAGAGGGCGTCCTGCTGGTGACGGCCGACGTGAAGATCGCCGCCTACCCGCGCGTGCCCGTGCGCAAGGTGTGAGGCCGGGTGCCCGGTTGCGGGCGTGGAGCCTGCACCGGCGCTCGCGAACGGCTGTCGGCACCGACCCGGCCGATGTGGTGTAATCCGCACCGAAGCGGGGGTACCGCAGGCGCCGATCCGGGCCGCGGTTGAGACAGTCCCTTGGAACCTGATCCGGTTGATACCGGCGTAGGGAAGCTTTCGCAGCACGGCCTGGCCGTGCCGTGTCCGCCCGCTCCGGGCGGTGCGTGCCGGGCCGGTGCCCGGTGTCGCGACCGCCATGGCCCGCACATCCGTGCGGCGACCCCTGCACCGAGCGGAGTCCACCATGAATGCCATTCCCGCCACCCTGGCCCAGCAGGCCGAGCAGCTGTCCGAATCGGTGACCCGGCCGATCCCCGGTTCGCGCAAGGTCTTCGTCGAAGGCTCGCGCCCGGACCTGCGCGTGCCGATGCGCGAGATCGGGCTGACCCGCACGCCGACCCTGTTCGGTGGCGAGGACAATCCGCCGGTCACCGTCTACGACTGCTCCGGTCCGTACACCGACCCGGATGCGCGCATCGACCTGTCCGCCGGCCTGCCGGCGCTGCGCGCGGGGTGGATCGCCGAGCGCGGCGACACCGAAGTGCAGGCGGCGCTGGGTTCGGCGTTCGGTCGTGCGCGTGCCGGCGATGCCCGGCTCGACGCGGTGCGTTTCCCGGGCCGGATCCTGCCGCGCCGGGCCATCGCCGGTGCCAACGTCACCCAGATGCACTACGCCCGCCGCGGCATCATCACCCCGGAGATGGAATTCGTGGCCATCCGCGAGAACCAGCGGCTGGAGGCGGTGCGCGAGGCGCACCTGTTGGCCCAGCACCCGGGCCAGAGTTTCGGTGCCAGCATCCAGAAACTGATCACCCCCGAGTTCGTGCGCGAGGAAATCGCGCGCGGCCGCGCCATCCTGCCCAACAACATCAACCATCCCGAAAGCGAGCCGATGATCATCGGCCGCAACTTCCTGACCAAGATCAACGCCAACATCGGCAACTCGGCGGTGTCCTCGGGCATCGCCGAGGAAGTGGAGAAGCTGGTCTGGTCGATCCGCTGGGGCGGCGACACGGTGATGGACCTGTCCACCGGCAAGCACATCCACGAGACCCGCGAGTGGATCGTGCGCAACTCGCCGGTGCCGATCGGTACGGTGCCGATCTACCAGGCGCTGGAGAAGGTCGATGGCCGCGCCGAGGAGCTGACCTGGGAGATCTTCCGCGACACCCTGATCGAGCAGGCCGAGCAAGGCGTGGACTACTTCACCATCCACGCCGGCGTACTGCTGCGCTACGTGCCGCTGACCGCAAAGCGCGTGACCGGGATCGTGTCCCGCGGCGGCAGCATCATGGCCAAGTGGTGCCTGGCCCACCACCGCGAGAGCTTCCTCTACGAACACTTCGAGGACATCTGCGAGATCATGAAGGCCTACGACGTGGCCTTCTCGCTCGGCGATGGCCTGCGCCCGGGCAGCATCGCCGATGCCAACGACGCGGCCCAGTTCGGCGAACTGGAAACCCTGGGCGAGCTGACGAAGATCGCCTGGAAGCACGACGTGCAGACCATGATCGAAGGCCCCGGCCACGTACCGATGCAGCTGATCAAGGAGAACATGGACAAGCAGCTCGAATGCTGCGGCGAGGCCCCGTTCTACACCCTGGGCCCGCTGACCACCGACATCGCGCCGGGCTACGACCACATCACCTCGGCGATCGGCGCGGCGATGATCGGCTGGTACGGCACCGCGATGCTGTGCTACGTCACGCCCAAGGAACACCTGGGCCTGCCCAACAAGCAGGACGTGCGCGACGGCATCATCACCTACAAGATCGCCGCCCACGCCGCCGACCTGGCCAAGGGCCACCCCGGCGCGCAGCTGCGCGACAACGCGCTGAGCAAGGCCCGGTTCGAGTTCCGCTGGGAAGACCAGTTCAACCTCGGCCTGGACCCGGAAAAGGCCAAGGAGTTCCATGACGAGACCCTGCCCAAGGACGCACACAAGCTGGCCCACTTCTGCTCGATGTGCGGCCCGCACTTCTGCTCGATGAAGATCACCCAGGACGTGCGCGACTACGCCGCCGAGCACGGCGTGGAGGAAACCGCCGCGCTGGAGGCGGGGATGGCGGAGAAGTCGAAGGAGTTCCGCGAGCAGGGGGCGCAGGTGTATCGGGCCGAGTGAGTCGGTACCTGCCATCTTGATGGCTGCGTGGTTCGGGCGTAGTCTCGACCGGGATCATCCTGGAGTCCGGCCATGGCCGAGCCGCAACTTTCCGTCCGCAGCGCGCGTGCGCGCGAGCTGGCGCATCGATTGGCCAAACGCGAAAGGCGTACCGTCGCCGAAGTGGTCGAACGCGCGCTGGAAGCCTACGACAGTGCCCAGACCGGGCGCGAACCGGCGTCCGGGTTCTATGCCCGGCTGAGCAGGCAGTACGGCGTGGATCTGGACCTGGATGCCGTCGTGCGCGACGCGCGCCGGCCGCACAGCGGCCCGGAGCTGTGATTTTCCTCGATACCAACGTGGTGTCGGAAACCCTGCGCAAGTCCCCGGATGCCGCGGTGCTGGCCTGGCTGGAAAAGCATGATGCCGAGCTGGCGCTGAGCGCGGTGGTGATCGGTGAACTTGCCTTCGGAATCGAAAAAATCCGGCCCGACCAGCGCGCCATACGGCTGTCGGATGGGCTGGAGGAATGGCGCAAGCGCTTCGCCGGCCGCATCTTCGGCCTGACCGAGGAGGCTGCACTGCTCTACGGCGACATCATGGGACGGGCAGTGCGCAAGGGCCGCCCGATGTCGGCGCCGGACGGCATGATCGCCGCCATCGCCGGCGTCCATGATTGCGCGCTCGCCACGCGCAACACGAGCGATTTCCAGGATGCAGGCATCGCCTTGATCGATCCCTGGCGGGGGTAGCGGCCCGATCGGCCCGGAGTGGGGTATAGCCGGCTATCCCCGTGCCTGGACAACGAACGGGCCGTCAGGCGTCGGGCGCCAGGGCACGCCTCACCCCAGCGCCGCAGCGGTCCGCCTGCACTCCTCGCGCAAGGCCTGCGGCACCCGTTCGCCCAGTTCCTCCAGGCTCTGCTGCACGCTGTCCATCTCCGCTTTCCAGGCCGCCGGGTCGATCTCCAGCAGGGCATCGAGCACGCCATCAGGCAGGGCCACGCCGTCCAGGTTGATCGCGCCGCGCTCGGGCAGCCAGCCGATGGCGGTCTCGCGTGCGGCGGCGGTGCCGTCCACCCGGCCCAGGATCCATTCCAGCACGCGCAGGTTCTCGCCGAAGCCCGGCCACAGGAACCGGCCGTCGGTGCCCTTGCGGAACCAGTTGACGTGGAAGATCCCGGGCAGCTTCGCCCCGGGCGTGTCGAACGACAGCCAGTGGCCGAAGTAGTCGCCGAAGTGGTAGCCGCAGAACGGCTTCATCGCCATCGGGTCGCGGCGCACCACGCCGACCGCACCGGTGGCCGCGGCGGTGGTTTCCGAGGCCATCGCCGCCCCGGTCAGGACGCCGTGGGTCCAGTGGCGGGACTGGAACACCAGCGGCACCAGGCCGGCGCGGCGGCCGCCGAACAGGATCGCGCTGATCGGCACGCCGCCGGCGTCCTCCATGTGTGGTGAGGCGGTCGGGCATTGCCGGGCGCTGACGGTGAAGCGCGAATTCGGATGCGCGGCCGGGCCGTTGGCCGGATCGAATGGCCGGCCCTGCCAGTCGGTCACCGGCACCCGGTCATCCAGGCCTTCCCACCACGGCTGGTTGTCGGCGGTCAGGGCGACGTTGGTGAAGATGGTGTCGCGCTGGATGGTCGCCAGCGCGTTGGGGTTGGATTTGGTCGAAGTCCCCGGGGCCACGCCGAAGAAGCCGGCCTCCGGATTGATCGCCCACAGCCGCCCGTCCGCGCCCGGGCGCATCCAGCAGATGTCATCACCCACCGTCCAGATCTTCCAGCCGGCCTGGCGGTAGCCCTGCGGCGGAATCAGCATGGCCAGGTTGGTCTTGCCGCAGGCGCTGGGGAAGGCCGCGGCGATGTAACGGGTCTGGCCCTGCGGGTTCTCCACCCCCAGGATCAGCATGTGCTCGGCCAGCCAGCCTTCCTGGCGCGCCTGCCAGGAGGCGATGCGCAGGGCGTGGCACTTCTTGCCCAGCAGCGCGTTGCCGCCATAGCCCGAACCGTAGGACTTGATCTGCAGCGACTCGGGGAAATGCATGATGAAGCGGCGCTGCGGATCCAGTTCGCCGATCGAATGCAGGCCCTTGACGAAGCTGCCGGTCGCCTGGCCGCGCGCGGCGGCCTGGGCACCCTCGCGCTCGATCCGCGCCAGTGCGGCCGCGCCCATGCGGGTCATGATCCGCATGTTGGCCACCACGTAGGGTGAATCGGTGATCTCCACCCCGCAGCGGGCCAGCGGCGAGTCGATCGGGCCCATGCAGTAGGGGATCACGTACAGGGTGCGCCCGCGCATGCAGCCGTCGAACAGCGCGTCGATCTGCGCGTGGGCCTCGTCCGGCGCCATCCAGTGGTTGTTGGGGCCGGCGTCCTCGCGCTCGCGGGTGCAGACGAAGGTCAGGTGCTCGACCCGGGCCACGTCGTCCGGATGCGAACGATGCAGGTAGCAGCCGGGGTGGGTGTCCGGGTTGAGCGGCAGCAGGGTGCCGTCGGCCAGCATGCCCGCGACCAGGGCCTGGTATTCGCCGTCGCTGCCGTCGCACCAGTGGATCGCGTCGGGCCGGGTCAGGGCAGCGACCTCGGCCACCCAGCGGTCCAGCGCCGGCAGGGTGCTGCCGTGGGCCGACGGGGGGTGCTGGCGCGGGACAGCATTCATGGGTGACTCCGGAGGGCAATGTGATCGAACCAGTCTAGTGGCCCGGCCGTCGTTTGCCGTGCTGCGCTGCCGCGAAATGGAGGATCGCCAGCGACTGCCATGGCGGTGGCCGATGTCTGCGTGGCGGGTGACGCCGGGCCGGGCAACCGGCTACGATCAAGCCTGGATTCCGGAGAGCCTGCATGAACCTGTCCAAGTCGACGCCGTCCTGGCTGGCCGCCCTGGCGCTGTTGTTGCTGGCGGCCTGTTCCAGTGGCCCCACCGTGCGTACCGACGTCGATCCGGGCGCGGATTTCAGTGGCTATCGCAGCTGGGATTTCTACACGCCCATCGCCATGGAGGCCAACGGCTACACCAGCCACACCACCGAACAGATCCGCGCGGCGGTGGCCCGGGAAATGGAGGCGCGTGGCTACGTCCACGATGCCACCGCCCCGGACCTGAAGGTCAACTTCCAGGGCCTGGTCCAGGACAAGACCGATGTCTACACCCTGCCGCGCACCGACTGGCAGTATTTCTACAGCTATCGCGCCAACAGTTACGTGGCCGTGCCGGTGTGGTACGACGAAACCCAGGTGTCGCGCTATCGCGAGGGCACCCTGACCGTGGACCTGGTCGATGCACGGGCCAACCGCCTGCTGTGGACCGGCTCGGCAATTGGCCGCATTCCCGCCAAGCAGAGCCCCGAGAAGCGCGCCGTGGCGGTCGAGCAGGCGGTGGCGGCGGTGTTCGCCCGGTACCCGCATCGGGCCCAGCCGGTGACCGGTCCGTGAGCGGCTACGGCGGCGGCATCGTCAAGGCCGGCATCGGCTTCGGCACGGCACTGGCGATCACCATTTCCTGGACGGCCAACAAGTCGCTGTTCTGGGTGATCGTGCACGGCATCCTGGGCTGGATCTACGTGGCCTGGTACGCCCTGGTCCACCACTTCCGCTGAAGGGCGTATGTTCGCGGGCCTGCGCTGGCCGGCCATGGCCCGGCGCCACGGGCCTGCGTTGAACCGGCATCCGTGCCGACCGGCACTGTGCCCGCTGCGGGGTGCTCTGCCAGACTGCAGCTTGCCGACATCCATGACAGTGCCATGAAGCTGCAGGTTCCTTTCATCCAGTTGCCGATCCTGTTCGACCCGGACCGGTTGGCCGCGGAGATCGACGCGCTCGATGCGCGCTGGTGGCGCGGGCGTACCCACCAGGACGATGGCAACACCGCCCTGACCCTGATCACCACCGGCGGCGATCCGGACAGCGACGATCTCAGCGGCTCGATGCGGCCGACCCCGGCGCTGGGGCAGTGTCCCTACCTGATGCAGGTGCTCGATGCGCTGGGGGCGACCTGGGGGCGGGCCCGGCTGATGCGGCTGTCCGGCCAGGCCGAGGTGCGTGCGCACGTGGACATGAACTACTACTGGCGCGAACGCATGCGCGTGCATGTGCCGGTGGTGACCACCCCGTCGGTGCGCTTCCAGTGCGGCGACGGCGAGGTCAACATGGCCGCTGGCGAATGCTGGGTGTTCGACACCTGGCGTCGCCACCGCGTGCTCAACCAGGGCAATGACACCCGCATCCACATCGTGGCCGATACCGTTGGCGGCGAGCGCTTCTGGGACCTGCTGGCGCAGGGACGGCCGCCGGGCCCGCGGGGCGCGGACTGGCAGCCGCAACGGTTCGTGGCCCAGGACGGGCCTGCGCCGGAGCTGGATTTCGAGAGCCACAACGCTCCGGCGGTGATGACGCCGTGGGAGCTGCGCGAGCACATCGTGTTCCTGCTGGGCGAGGCCGTGCCCGATCCACGCCTGGGCCCGATCCACCAGGCCCTGCTGCGGTTCTCGCGGCGCTGGCAGGCGCTGTGGGCCTGCCATGGCGACACCGGCCAGGGCCTGCCGCGCTACCGGCGCCTGCTCGATGGCATCGGTGAGGAACTGGTCGGACTGGGTGCCGGCCAGATCGGCCTGAAGAACGAACTGGGTTTCCTGCAGGTGTTGCAGGCCCACGTGCTGGACATGGCCCTGGCCACGCCGGCGGTGGCCGGCGATGCGTCACGGCTGGACCGCCATGGCGAGGACGACACCGGCCTGCACGCCGGGGCCGCGGCCGTGCCCGAGCCGGCAACCCCGGCCAGGCCGGGGCCGGCCCGGCCCGGCCCGGAGGCACAGTTCGACCGGCCGCTGTTCATCCTCAGCCCGCCGCGATCGGGTTCGACCCTGCTGTTCGAGACCCTGGCTGGCGCCCCGGGCCTGTACTCGCCCGGCGATGAGAGCCACGGGCTGATCGAGGGCGTGCCCGGGCTGGCGCCGTCGGCGCGCAACTGGGATTCGAACCGGCTGCTGGCCGCCGATGCGACCGACGAGGTTGCCTCGGCCCTGCGCGAACGCTTCTTCCGGCAGTTGCGTGACCGCGACGGCCGCCCGCCAGCGGCGGGGGCAGCGGTGCGGATGCTGGAGAAGACCCCGAAGAATTCGCTGCGGCTGCCGTTCCTGCGCGCGGTATTCCCCGAGGCGCGCGCGGTGTTCCTGTTCCGCGACCCGCGCCAGGTGCTGGGCAGCATGATCGATGGCTGGAATTCGGGGGATTTCAGCATGTACCCGCAGTTGCCCGGCTGGGTCGGGCCGACCTGGTCGTTCCTGCTGACGCCCGGGTGGCGCCAGGCCAGTGGCCGGCCGCTGGCCGAGATCGTGGCACGGCAATGGGAATCGGCTACCCGCACCCTGCTGGACGACCTGGAGTCGCTGCCCGGCGAGGCCTGGACGGCGATCGTGCACGAACGCTTCCTGGAAGATCCGCAGGGGCAGATCGAGCGCCTGTGCCGCTGGGCCGGGTTGGGTTGGGATCGCCGCCTGGGCGAGCGCCTGCCCTTGTCGCGCTATACCCTCAGCGCGCCCGATCCGGCCAAATGGCGCCGGCACGAGGCGGCGATCGAATCACAGCGTGCGATCTGGGAGCCCACCGCACGGCGTGCGCAGGCCGTGCTGGAGCGGAAGCTGGGCCGATAGGCGGGCGCGGGCCCGCCATCGGGGGGCGCCGACCTGGGCGGGGCCAGGCCGTGCGGCGCCGGCCATGCCGGGCGCCGTGTGGCCTCGCGTGCTTCGATCAGGCCTTGTCGGCCGCGCGCTGGATCGATTCGAGCAGGATCTGCCTGGCGGCGGCGGCGTCGCCCCAGCCGTCGAGCTTGACCCACTTGCCCTTCTCCAG
>JAGOWL010000080.1 GCA_018060215.1 Pseudoxanthomonas sp. | reverse complement strand
TGGCGTCGACGTATTCGGGGACCCAGTAGGTTTCGATGTGGGTGGCGCCGTCGATCAGGAACAGCTCCTTGTCATCGGTGCCGGTGGCCTTGGCGAAGGCGTCCTCGCTCAGGTACAGGCTGTCGGCGTTGCTGCCGGCGATCATCAGCAAGGGCTGATCGATGAGTTCGATCCGGTCGGTGGCGTCCCAGCGCATCAGGTCGAGCAGGCTGCTGGTGGTGTAGCGGAAGGTCGAGTTGGGGTGCGCGTGGCTGCGCCAGTAGTACTGGTAACCCTGCCGGTACATCTCGAACGGCAGCGCGGCAATCTGCTCGTCGCTCATGTCGGCGTCGCCGGAGTACAGGATGGGTCCACCGGCCGCCTGCTGCGCGCGCGCAGCCGACGCCCGCCCAAGGCGCTCGGCAACCGTGTCCAACTGCGAGTCTTCAAATCCGTTGCGGCGCACCCGACCGGAGTTGAACATGCTCAGCGTGGCCACCGACTTGAAGCGCTTGTCGGACTTGGCCGCGTGCAGGGCGTAGCCGCCACCGCCGCAGATGCCCAGCAAGCCCAGGCGTTCCGGATCCACGCCCGGATAGCGGCTGATGAAGTCCGCCGCGCCGTGGATGTCCTCGGTGCGGAACTGCGGCGTGTCGGTGCTGCGCGGCTCGCCCGCGCTGCCGCCCTGGTAGGCGGCGTCCATCGCCATGGTGATGTAGCCCATCTCGGCCAGGCGCTGGGCGTGCAGCCCGGCGGTCTGCTCCTTGACCCCGCCATTGGGGTGGGCGACCACGATCGCAGCGTACTGCTGGTCCGGATCGTAGTTGGCCGGGGTGTAGACATTGGCCGCGATCGCCAGGCCATTGAGGTCGTAGGAAACCGGGTGGATGTTGACCTTGCCCGGCACGTTCTCCGTGATCGCCCCTTCGTAGGCCAGGGTGAACGGGTTGAGCCGGTAGTCGGCCGCCGCCGCGCTGCCGGCCGCCAGGCCGATCATGGCGGCCAGCGCGGGAATCTGAATGCCCTTTCGCTTCATGTTGAGGCTCCTGCCGGTGCGGAGGCCGGACTTCAAGCCGGCTCCCGGCCCCGGGAGCGGCCAGTGCAAGTTACGCCAGCGCGTTTAATCGATAAACGGCATTAGTGGCATAGGACTAATTTGCCTGGCGCATGAAAGTCCCGACCGTGTCACCCGTCGCCCCTGTCTCCTGGATCGCCGACTCCATATCTTCCTGTCTTCACGGCGGTAACGGTGCAGGCCGCCGGCACGTGCGCTTCACACCCCACCCCGACTGGCCGGCCAGGACGTGCGTGTTCATCGATGCAGCAAGCCGGGCCCCGGCCTGACAAGTCGTCCGTCGAAGCATGTGTTTTTCGCCGCTGGCGTAGAGCCCCTCGCCATGGACACGCCAGGCGGATGTTGCGACACTGCAACCATGCCCTGTTGGCCTGCAGCGCCGGCCATCATCCAACCCCCACAGGAGCCTGAACCATGAAAGCAGCCCGTTTCCATGCACGCGGCGACATCCGCATCGAAGACATTCCCGAGCCGACCGTGGCACCGGGCACCGTCGGCATCGACGTGGCCTGGTGCGGCATCTGCGGCACCGACCTGCACGAGTTCATGGAGGGGCCGATCTTCATCCCGCCCTGCGGCCACCCGCATCCGATCTCCGGCGAGTCGGCACCGGTGACCATGGGCCATGAATTCTCCGGCGTGGTCTATGCCGTGGGCGAAGGCGTGACCGACATCCAGGTGGGCCAGCACGTGGTGGTGGAGCCGTACATCATCGCCGACGACGTGCCGACCGGTCCGGGCGAGCGCTATCACCTGTCCAAGGACATGAACTTCATCGGCCTGGGCGGTCGCGGCGGCGGCCTGTCGGAGAAGATCGCGGTCCAGCGCCGTTGGGTGCATCCGATCTCCAATGCGATCCCGCTGGACCAGGCCGCCCTGATCGAGCCGCTTTCGGTGGGCCATCACGCCTTTGTGCGCAGCGGCGCCAAGGCCGGCGACGTGGCCCTGGTAGGCGGTGGCGGCCCCATCGGGCTGCTGCTGGCGGCGGTGCTGAAGGCCAAGGGCCTGAAGGTCATCATCACCGAGCTCAGCGCCAAGCGTAAGGAAAAGGCGCGCGAATCCGGCGTGGCCGACCACATCCTCGATCCGTCCCAGGTCGACGTGGTCGCCGAAGTGATGAAGATCACCGGCGACAAGGGCGTGGACGTGGCCTTCGAATGTACCAGCGTCAACAAGGTGCTCGACCAGCTGGTGGCGGCGACGAAACCGGGCGGCGTGGTGGTGATCGTGTCGATCTGGAGCCATCCGGCCACCATCAACGTGCACAGCGTGGTGATGAAGGAGCTGGACGTGCGCGGCACCATCGCCTACTGCAACGACCACCAGGAAACCATCCGGCTGGTGGAAGAGGGCAAGCTGAACCTGGAGCCGTTCATCACCCAGCGCATCCAGCTGGAAGACCTGGTGTCACAGGGCTTCGAAACGCTGATCCACAACAACGAGTCGGCGGTGAAGATCATCGTCCAGCCCAGGCTCGGATAGGCCCGATGATTGGCGGCATCGCCGGGGCAAAACGGCTTGACGCTCGGTCCAAAAAGAACAATCCGCAATAGCACCCATGAAAATCGCCAGCTGGAACGTCAACTCCCTCAACGTGCGCCTGCCGCACCTGCAGCAGTGGCTGGGCGGGTTCGCCCCGGACGTGGTCGGCTTGCAGGAAACCAAGCTGGAGGACCACAAGTTCCCGCACGAGGCGCTGGCCGCGCTGGGCTACCGCAGCGTGTTCTCCGGGCAGAAGACCTACAACGGGGTGGCGATCCTGGCGCGCGAGGAGCCGCGCGAGGTGCTGGTCGGGGTGCCGGGGTTCGAACACGAACACCGCCGCGCGATCGCCGCCACCGTCCACGCGCCCGGCTCCACCGATCCGGACCGCGCGGTGCGCATCGTCAACCTGTACGTGGTCAACGGCCAGGACGTGGGCACCGACAAGTACGAACTCAAGCTGGCCTGGCTGGCGGCGGTGCGCGACTGGTTGCAGGAAGAGGCCAGCCGGTACCCGCGGCTGGTGGTGCTGGGCGACTTCAACATCGCCCCGGATGACCGCGACGTGCACGATCCGGCGCTGTGGAACGATGGCCACATCCTGACCTCCACACCCGAGCGCGCCGCGCTGCAGGCGCTGCTGGCCACCGGCCTGCACGACGCTTACCGGCTGCTGCACCAGGAGGGCGAGGTGTTCAGCTGGTGGGATTACCGCCAGGCCGCGTTCCGCCGCAACCTGGGCCTGCGCATCGACCTGACCCTGGTGTCCGATGCCCTGCGCGCGCAGGTGGCGGCGGCCGGCATCGACCGCACCCCGCGTACCTGGGAGCGGCCCAGCGACCACGCCCCGGCCTGGATCGAGCTGGCCGGATGACCGGCCCACCCGCCGTGCGGATCAGCGCAGCTTGCCGCGCGAGAACAGGTTCACGATCGCCAGCAGGATCACCGCGCCGACGATCGAGAACAGGAAGGTGCGGATGGTGATGGCCTCGTTGATGCCACCGCCGAAGATCCAGCCGGCCAGCAGGGCGCCGACAATGCCGACCACCACGTTCAGAATGATGCCCTGCTGCGCATCGCGCTTCATGATCAGGCTGGCCAGCCAGCCCACGATGCCGCCCACGATCAACCAGATGATGATGCCCATGCAGTTCCTCTCCCTGGTTCGATGGATCCGGCCCCGGCGTGCGGGGCAGGTGCGTCCATCAGACCCGTCGGCGCGTGAAGCCCCTGTTAACCGGCGATGCCGACCGGGGACCGGGCGGTGATGGGCGCGGCTTCCACACCCACCCGGCAGTGGCGCTACGGCCCGATCCAGGTCGCCTCCCTGCCCTACCTGCCCGGCCAGCGCGGCGAGCCGCAGGTGCGCGACACCCTGGCCCGATGGCTGGGCGAACCGGGGCCGCCGCCCCTGGCGCGCGATCCGTCCGGCCGGCCACGCCTGCTGGCTCCGCACCAGGACCATGACACCGGCTGGAGCCACAGTGGCGAGCAGTTGCTGCTGGCGCTGGGTCGCGGCGTGACCCTTGGCGTGGACCTGGAGCGCCTGCGGCCGCGCCCGCGCGCGCTGGAACTGGCCGACCGCTTCTTCGCGCCCGGGGAAGCCGGTCGCCTGCAGGCGCTGGCACCGGAACGGCGGGAACTGGCGTTCCTGCGCCTGTGGTGTGCCAAGGAGGCGGTGCTCAAGGCGCATGGCCAGGGCCTCTCCTTCGGCCTGCACCGGCTGGAGTTCATCCCCGACGGTGACGATGAGCACGCGCCGCTGCGCCTGCTGGCCAGCGACCCGGAACTGGGCGCCGCCAGCGACTGGCAGCTGCACGAATGGATCCCCGCACCCGGCTACCTCGCCGCCCTGGCCTGGCACCCCCGATGACGGTGGGCACCCATCGGCGATACTTCGCCCATGGATACCTCTTTCCCCCCCGCCCTGCACCAGCGCCTGGACACCGGCCTGGATGCACTGGGCCTGGACCGCGCCCTGGCCGCGCCGCTGCTGGACTACCTGGCCCTGCTGCTGCGCTGGAACCGCACCTACAACCTCACCGCGATCCGCGACCCGGACGCGATGGTCACCCGCCACCTGCTCGACTCGCTGGCCATGCACCCCTACGTGCAGCCCGGCGCCCTGGCCGACCTGGGCACCGGCCCGGGCCTGCCCGGGATCCCGCTGGCGATCGCCAAGCCCGAGCTGCAGGTGACCCTGGTGGAAAGCAACGGCAAGAAAGCCCGCTTCCTGCGCGAGGCGGTGCGACAGCTCAAGCTGGGCAATGCGCGCGTGGCCGAATCCCGCGCCGAAGCCCTCGCCGAGCCGGGGGCCTACACGCAGATCACCGCGCGCGCGCTGGATACCCTGGACGGGATCGTGGCCGTGGGTGGCCACCTGCTGGCCCCGCACGGCCGCCTGCTGGCGATGAAGGGCACCCATCCGGCCGCCGAGATCGCCGCGCTGCCGCCGGGCTGGACCGCGCTGGCCGTCCACGCCCTGGCCGTCCCCGGACTGGACGCCGAGCGTCATCTGGTCGAGGTGGGCCGGGCGGCGTGAAACCCGCATAATGGCCCGTTCCGGACCCAACACGTCCCTGTCCCGAGGCAGTCACGCATGGCCGCGCGCATCATCGCCATCGCCAACCAGAAGGGCGGCGTGGGCAAGACCACCACCGCCGTGAACCTGGCCGCGGCCCTGGCGCGCACGCCCAAGCGGGTGCTGCTGGTGGACCTGGACGCCCAGGGCAACGCGACCATGGGCAGTGGCGTGGACAAGCGCGAGCTGGAGGCCTCCAGCTGCGACGTGCTGCTGGGCGAACGCGATGCGCGCTCGACCGTGGTGGCCACCGCCGAGGGCTTCGACCTGCTGCCGGGCAACATCGACCTGACCGCCGCCGAGATCCAGTTGATGGACGTGGACGGCCGCGAGCAGAAACTCAAGGACGCGCTGGAACCGCTGCGCGCCGATTACGACTACATCCTCATCGACTGCCCGCCGGCGCTGTCGCTGCTGACCCTCAACGCGCTGACCGCAGCCGATTCGGTGATCGTGCCGATGCAGTGCGAGTACTACGCACTGGAGGGCCTGAGCGCGCTGATGGAAACCATCGAGGCGCTGCGCCAGCGGCTGAACCCGGGCCTGGAGATCGAAGGCGTGCTGCGGACCATGTTCGACGTGCGCAACAACCTGGCCAACGCGGTGTCGGCCGAGTTGACCGAGCACTTCGGCGATCGCGTGTTCCGCACCATCGTGCCGCGCAACGTGCGCCTGGCCGAGGCGCCCAGCCACGGCCAGAGCATCGTCGGCTACGACCGCGCCTCGCGTGGCGGGGTGGCCTACCTGGGCCTGGCCGGCGAGGTGGTCCGCCGCCAGATCGAACGCGAACGCGCCGGCACCCGCCCGGCCCCGGTGGAGGTGGCCTGATGGCCGCGGTGAAGAAGCGCGGCCTGGGCCGCGGACTGGAAGCCCTGCTCGGCCCCAAGGCCGCCGCCGCGGCAACGCGCCCGGCCGAAGTCGAACAGCCGCAGCCGGGCGATGTGATGCGTACCCTGCCGGTGGCGCAGATGCAGCCCGGCAAGTACCAGCCGCGCCGGGACATGGATCCGGACAAGCTGCAGGAGCTGTCAGCCTCGATCCAGGCCCAGGGCGTGATCCAGCCGATCGTGGTGCGCGAACTGGCCCCGGGCCAGTACGAGATCGTCGCCGGCGAACGCCGCTGGCGCGCCTCGCAGCTGGCCGGCCTGGCGGAGGTGCCGGTGGTCCTGCGCGAGCTCGACGACCGCACCGTGATCGCCATGGCGCTGATCGAGAACATCCAGCGCGAAGACCTCAACCCGCTGGAGGAAGCCCAGGCGCTGCAGCGATTGATCGACGAATTCGCCCTGACCCACGCCGAGGCCGCCGCCGCGGTCGGCCGTTCGCGCGCGGCGGTGTCCAACCTGCTGCGCCTGCTCGACCTGCCGCCGGCCATCCGCGCCCTGCTCGAAGCGCGCCGGCTGGAAATGGGCCATGCCCGCGCCCTGCTGACCCTGTCGCCGGAACTGGCCAGCAAGCTGGCCCACGAGGCGGCCGAGCACGGCTGGTCGGTGCGCGAGGTCGAACACCGCGCCCAGCAGTTCGCCGCCGGAAAGGTGCCGGCTACTGGCAAGGCCGCCCGCAAGGCCGGCAACGCGCGCGCCCAGCAGCCGGATATCGCTTCGCTGGAAAACGAGCTGTCCGAGTCGCTGGGAGCCAAGGTCGCCATCGCCCATGGCCGCGGTGGCAAGGGCCGGCTGGTGATCCACTACACCGACCTGGACAGCCTGGACGGCGTGCTGGAGCGCCTGCGCGGCCGCCAGGGCTGAGCACGCAACCGTCCGCCCCGGAGCCGCCATGACTTCGCCCGAGATTTCCGTTGTCGTCCCGGTTTTCAACGAGCGCGACAACATCACCCCGCTGGTCGACGAGATCGTGGCCGCGTTGCGCGGCCTGGTCGCCTTCGAGATCCTCTGCGTCGACGATCACTCCAGCGACGACACCCTGGCGATGCTGCAGGCGCTCAAGGCCGGGGTGCCGGAGCTGCGCGTGCTCCACCACGTTTCCCAGAGCGGGCAGAGCACTGCGGTGCGCAACGGCATCAAGGCCGCCCGTGGCACCTGGATCGCCACCCTGGACGGTGACGGCCAGAACGACCCGGCCGACATCCCCAAGCTGCTGGCCGCGCGCGATGCCGCCGCGCCACAGGTCAAGCTGTTCGCCGGCTGGCGGGTGGACCGCCAGGATTCGGGCTCCAAGCGCTGGGCCAGCCGCTGGGCCAACCGCATCCGCGCGCGCATGCTGCGCGACGACACCCCCGACACCGGCTGTGGCATCAAGCTGTTCGAACGGGCGGTGTTCCTGGACCTGCCCTACTTCGACCACATGCACCGCTACCTGCCGGCGCTGGTGCAGCGCGCCGGCTGGCAGTCCACCAGCGTGCCGGTGGCGCATCGCCCGCGCACCGCCGGGGTTTCCAAGTACAACAACCTGGGCCGCGCCCTGGTCGGCATCCGCGACCTGCTGGGCGTGTCCTGGCTGATCGCGCGCAGCCGCCGCACCACGGTGGAGGAACGCTGACATGGACGAGTTGCACTGGCTGGACCAGCCCATCCATTGGCTGTACTGGACCGGGCTGCACGTCACCGGCTGGAAGCTGATCGGCTACACCGGCGCGCTGATGTTCGGCGCCCGCTGGCTGGTCCAGTTCATCGCCACCCGCCGCGCCGGCAAACCGGTGATTCCGCGCCTGTTCTGGTACATGAGCGTGGTCGGCAGCCTGATGACCCTGAGCTACTTCCTGTTTTCGGCCAAGCAGGACTCGGTGGGCGTGCTGCAGAACCTGTTCCCCTCCTTCGTGGCCCTGTACAACCTGGTGCTGGATATCCGCCACCGCGGCTGGCACCGCGACCGCGCCAGCCATTGATCCGAGAGTACGCATGACCCGAGTGTTTTCCGCCGCCCTGTTGCTCGCCCTGTCCCTGGCCGCCGTGCCGGCACCGGCAGCCGACCCGCCGGCCCGGCGCGACGGTGCCGCCAACGCCACCGCCGACTCGAAGACCGACGCGGCCTTCAAGGCCATCTACGAAAAGGAATGGGCCTGGCGCCAGCAGCACGATGGCGGCGCCGACGAGGACAGCGACGGCGGCAAGCTCAATCCGAAGTTGCCCGACGTGTCGGCGGCGGCCCAGCAGGAACGGCTGCGGGTCTGGGACGAGGTCCTGCGCCAGCTCGATGCGCTCGATCCGCAGCGCCTGTCCGCAGCCAACCAGGTCAACCTGGCGGTGTACCGCGAGCAGGTCCACAACCTGGCCGAGAACGTGCGCCTGCGCAGTTACGAGATGCCGTTCAATTCCGACAGCTCGTTCTGGTCCAACCTGAACTTCATGGCCCGCCGCTCGATGGCCAACGCCGACGAGTACCGCGCCTACATCGCCCAGCTCAACGACGTGCCGCGGCATTTCGACCAGCAGATCGACAACATGCGCGCCGGCCTGGCGCGCGGCTTCAGCGTGCCGCGCGCGGTGCTCGATGGCCGCGAAGGCTCGATCGCCGCCGTGGCCACGCTCAAGGACCCGACCGCCGCGGCGCTGTATGCGCCGTTCAAGTCGATGCCGGCGAAGATCCCGGCCGCCGAGCAGCAGGCCCTGCGCGAGGCGGCGCAGGCGGCGATCACCGGTTCGGTGATCCCGGCCTTCGCCCGGTTGCAGACCTTCTTCGGCGAAGAATACGTGCCGGCCGCGCGCACCACCCTGGCCGCCAGCGCGATGCCCGGCGGCCAGGCCTGGTACCGCCAGCAGATCCGCGAATACACCACCCTGGACCTGGGCCCGGAGCAGATCCACCAGATCGGGCTGGACGAGGTGGCGCGGATCCGCGGCGAGATGGACGCGATCATCGACCAGCTCGGCTTCGCCGGCCGCAGCCCGGAAACCCGCTTCCAGGACTTCCTGCAGTTCCTGCGCACCGACCCGCAGTTCTACGCCACCGAACCGCAGCGCCTGCTCGAACGCGCGGCCTGGATCGCCAAGCGCGTGGACGCCAAGGTCGGCCAGTACGTGTCCCTGCCGCGTGGCCTGTTCACCATCATCCCGGTACCCGACGACATCGCCCCGTTCTGGACCGCCGGCCGCGGCGGCCTGGGCACCTACTGGGTCAACACCTACGATTTGCCCTCGCGGCCGCTGTACAACCTGCCGGCCCTGACCCTGCACGAGGCCTCGCCCGGCCACGCCCTGCAGGCGGCGCTGAGCCAGGAACAGAAGGAACTGCCCCCCTTCCGCCGCGACAGCTACATCTCCGCCTACGGCGAGGGCTGGGGCCTGTATTCGGAGAAGCTGGGCACGGAAATGGGCATCTACCAGACACCCTACGAGGACTTCGGCCGCCTGACCTACGAGATGTGGCGTGCGGCGCGGCTGGTGATCGACACCGGCGTGCACCATTACGGCTGGAGCCGCGACCAGGCCCTGGCCTACCTGCGCGACAACACCGCCCTGTCCGAGCACGAGGTCACCACCGAGGTCGACCGCTACATCTCCTGGCCGGCCCAGGCGCTGAGCTACAAGCTGGGCGAAATCGCCATCGTGCGCCTGCGCGCCAGGGCCGAGGCCGCCCTGGGTGACAACTTCGACCTGCGCGCCTTCCACGACGCCATCCTGGCCGAAGGCTCGGTGCCGCTGCCGGTGCTGGAACAGCGCATCGACG
The DNA here is from genome assembly GCA_018060215.1 of Pseudoxanthomonas sp. Taxonomy (GTDB): domain Bacteria; phylum Pseudomonadota; class Gammaproteobacteria; order Xanthomonadales; family Xanthomonadaceae; genus Pseudoxanthomonas. The sequence goes on along the minus strand of JAGOWL010000080.1, from coordinate 866 downwards.
CCTTCATCGCCAAAGCCAAGGCCGACTAACCCTTCCGCCTTCGGGGGAAGGTGGCCCGAAGGGCCGGATGGGGGTACGGCGAAGGCAACGGCGCCAGTAGGGTCATCGACTTCACCGTACCCTCACCCCAACCCCTCTCCCAAGGGGAGAGGGGCTTTCAGGGGCTTTCAAACCCTCTCCGATCTTCACGAACCGGGTTGCAATCAGGCACTTGGGTCGGCATAATTACCGGCTCGCTGTGTCCGGCCCATCCGGATCGGCGGCCCGGGAGCGCGATCCTGGGCCACCACGACAGTCGAACCCCTTCCCGCATCGCGTACGGCCAACCCCACCAGGGGCCTGGCCGCGGGGCCGCCGTCTCCCGGGCTATGGGCGACACCAGACCTTTCGAGGTGCGTATGTCCCGCGTTTGCCAAGTTACCGGCAAGGGCGTGCAGACCGGCAACAACGTCTCGCATGCCAACAACAAGACCCGCCGCCGTTTCCTCCCCAACCTGCACGAGCGCCGCTTCTGGGTCGCTTCGGAGAACCGTTGGGTGAAGCTGCGTGTTTCCACCGCTGCCCTGCGCACCATCGACAAGAACGGCATCGACTCCGTTCTGGCCGAGCTGCGCGCGCGTGGCGAGAAGATCTGAGGAGTAATCGACCATGGCTTCCAAGCGCGACAAGATCCGCCTGATCTCCTCGGCCGGCACCGGCCACTTCTACACCACCGACAAGAACAAGAAGAACACGCCGGCCAAGATGGAGATCAAGAAGTACGATCCGACCATCCGCAAGCACGTGATCTACAAGGAAGGCAAGATCAAGTAATCCCGGTCGCCTTCCGGTTCGAACAAAGCCCGCCACCCGGCGGGCTTTGTTTT
>JAGOWL010000079.1 GCA_018060215.1 Pseudoxanthomonas sp. | reverse complement strand
ACCAGTGGCCCTTCAGGCTGGCGTCGGTGACTTCGACGAATTTGCCGTTGTGGAAGGCTTCGGTCTTGAACGGCTGGACTTGGGTGTTGATCAGGGACATTGCAGGGGTCCTTCTTGGGGTGGGTGGAACGTTGGGGCCATGCTAGGCAAGCGCGATAGATAAAGCAAATCGATTGTAGGAATTGAATAGATAGGTTCCGCCTATCGAAATTCAAGGCCTGGCCTTTGCTGCGCCGCATCAGGGTGCCGGCCGGTTGGCAGCGGGCCGGCACCTTGGCCATCGTTGCCGGCTATGGATGTCATGCCCCCGTCACCGCCAGCCCCCCCCTCGGCCCCCGACCGCGTCGACGCCCTGCTGCGCGAGGCGGCCGTCCGTATCGGCCGCGAGGACGCCGAACCCCTGCTGGTCCACGCGCTGGGCGTGGACCGGGCCTGGCTGTTCGCCCACGCCACCGACCCGGTGGCCGCCACCGATGCCGATCGCTACCGGACGCTGGTCGCCCGCCGCCAGGCCGGCGAGCCGGTGGCCTACCTGACCGGCCGCCGCGGTTTCTGGACCCTGGACCTGGAAGTGACCGCCGACACCCTGATCCCGCGCCCGGAAACCGAGTTGCTGGTGGAGCTGGCCCTGGCCCGGATCGACCCGGACGCACCGGCGCGGATCGCCGACCTGGGTACCGGCAGCGGTGCCATCGCCCTGGCCCTGGCCAGCGAACGGCCGGCCGCGGCGGTGGTGGCCACCGACGTGGACAAGGCGACCCTGGCGGTGGCGGTGCGCAATGCCGCCGCCCACGGCCTGGACAACGTCTGGTTCCGCCGCGGCGACTGGACCGCCGCGCTGGGCGGCGAGCGCTTCGACCTGATCGCCAGCAACCCGCCCTACATTGCCGAAGGCGACCCGCACCTGGTGCGAGGCGACCTGCGCCACGAACCGCCGCGCGCGCTGTCCTCCGGCGCCGACGGCCTCGATGCGATCCGCGCCATCGTGGCCGCCGCGCCGCGGCACCTGGTCCCCGGCGGCTGGCTGCTGCTGGAGCACGGCCTGGAGCAAGGCGCAGCCATTCGCGCGTTGCTCGAACAGGCCGGCTTCGTCGAAATCGAAACCGCCCGCGATCTCGAACACCGCGACCGCGTCACCCTGGGGCGGGTTCCCTCGTAACTGCACTCGCGGGTGCAAAAGCGTTCTCTTCGGCCGGGGGCCGCCGCTGCCTGGGTAGCCCCTTGGCCGCGTGCTACGCGTTGCTCCGAACACGCGGCCAAGGGGCTACCCAGGCATCGACGTCCTTCGCGGGCGTTGGGATCGGTGTTTCTTGTCGTAGGGGCCTGGGTGACCGGACATGCGTCCGAGGAAAAGCGCCCGCGACCGGATGCCGGACAGGTCGCCAGCAAGCTGGGCTCCTACACAGAAGCGGGAGCCTCGACGCTCGCGAAGGACGTCGATGCGTGGGGGTGCTGCCCGAGCGGTACATGGATGTACCGCGCCCGCGTGTTGGAGCAGGACGCGGAACCACGCGGCGGGCAGCACCCCCACGCAGCGGCGGCCCCACACCGGAGCGAGGCTGTTGCTTTCCGTAACCCCACCCAGCGGCGGCCAACCCTGCGCAGTCGATACAATGGGAAAGTCAGGACAGGAGCCCCCATGCGCACCCTCTATCCCGAAATCGAACCCTTCGACACCGGCACGCTCAAGGTCGACGGCCGCCACGAGCTGTACTACGAACAGTGCGGCAACCCGCAGGGCAAGCCGGTGGTGCTACTGCATGGCGGCCCCGGTGGCGGTTGCAGCGCGAAGATGCGCTGCTTCCACGATCCGGCGAAGTACCGCATCGTGCTGTTCGACCAGCGTGGCGCCGGCCGTTCCACCCCGCACGCCGACCTGGTCGACAACACCACCTGGGACCTGGTGGCCGACATCGAGAAGCTGCGCGAAAAGCTCGGCATCGATCGCTGGCAGGTATTCGGCGGCAGCTGGGGTTCGACCCTGGCGCTGGCCTACGCCCAGAGCCATCCGCAGCGGGTGAGCGAACTGGTCCTGCGCGGCATCTTCATGCTGCGCCGCTGGGAGCTGGAGTGGTTCTACCAGGAAGGTGCCAGCCGCCTGTTCCCCGACGCCTGGGAGCACTACATCGCGGCGATCCCGCCGGTGGAGCGCCATGACCTGATCTCGGCCTTCCACCGCCGCCTGACCAGCGACGACGAGGCCACCCGCCTGGCCGCCGCGCGCGCCTGGAGCGTGTGGGAAGGCGCGACCAGTTTCCTGCATGTGGACCCGGATTTCGTCAGCAGCCACCAGGACGCACAGTTCGCCCTGGCCTTCGCCCGGATCGAGAACCACTACTTCGTCAACGGCGGATTCTTCGAGGTTGAGGACCAGCTGCTGCGCGACGCCCACCGCATCGCCGACATCCCCGGGGTGATCGTGCACGGCCGCTACGACGTGGTCTGTCCGCTGGCCAATGCCTGGGACCTGCACCGGGCCTGGCCGAAGTCACGGCTGGAAATCACCGCCGCAGCCGGTCACTCGGCGTTCGAGCCGGCCAACATCGACGCCCTGGTGCGCGCGACCGACGCGTTCGCCGGGTAGTCGGGCAATTGCAGGAGCCGGGGAGACCGGACAGGCGTCCGTGGCAAAGCGGCCGCGACCGGCGCGGCCCCGTGCCGGCCGCCCGCGCGGTTCCGGTCAGCCGCCCGCGGGCGGCTGCGGCCGGGGGGTGGCCTGGGTCGCCGGCTGGGTCGGCACCGGCGGTGTGATCGTCACCGGCGGCGCCGGCGGCAGCGCCGGGGCGCCGGCGGGTGATCCGGAAGCCTGCCCGGCGGCCGGTGCCGGCGTCGGGTACTGCGGCAGGGTATACAGCAGCGAAGGCTGCGGCGTGGTGTCGGCCGCCGGCTTTTTGGCCGGGCGGTCGATCTGTTCGGGCAGGAAGCGGTCGAGCACGCTGAAGAAGCGCTTGTAGAAGGTCGGGTCCTGCAGGGTCTGGGTGGCGACCTTGACCAGCGAATCCTCCCGGGTGCCGATGGGCAGCGACAGCGAGCCGATCGCGCTCACGCCCACGCTGGCGTTGGTGTTGCTCTTGCGCAGTGCATAGCGGTCGGTCACGGCGTTGACGAACACCACTGTCTGCTGTTCGCCGCGGATCTGTGGCATGCACACGGCGCGGAACTCGACCTGCTCGTGGCTTTCGTCCTGCTGGAAATACTTGCGTGCCTCGACCACGTCGTCCTCGGCGCGGCCGACCACGAAGCCCTGGCTGAGCAGGGCGCGGCGGGCGGCCTCGCAGGCCTGCGCCGGCGAATGGTCGTAGCTGCGCGAATAGGTGTTGGCCGAGTCGAATGCCTCGTGCGCGCTGGGCTGCGCCTTGCTGCCGCCATCGGTGGAACAGGCCCCCGGCAGGACGGCCAGCAGGGCGGACAGGACAAGCGTGCGGGGCAGGGACATGGCGTGCGGGGCGGGGGCGGGGGCGGAACCGGTCAAGTATGCCGGATCATCAGGGTGCGCGCGGGCTGCCGTCCAGGTTGTGGTCGATCATCCACAGCCCGGCCCAGAGCTTGGCATCCAGTTCGTAGCCCTGGCCGAGCTTGCCCGCCAGCCACGCCGCCGCGCCGGACCGCGGCACCTCGTGCACGGTGATGTCCTCGCTGGGGTCGCCGCCGCCGGCACCGACCTTGCGCAGGCCGCTGGCGCGGACGAAGGCGATCTTCTCGCTGCTGGCGCCGGAGGAGGTCGGGCCGATCATCAGCACCTGCGCGTGTTCGGCGGTCCAGCCGGTTTCTTCCTCCAGTTCGCGGATCGCCGATTGCTCGATCGACTCGCCCGAATCCACGTCGCCGACCAGCCCGGCCGGCATCTCGATGGTGCGTGCCTGCAGCGGGATCCGGAACTGCTCCACGAACAGCACCTTGTCCTCGGGCGTCACCGCGATGACGATCGCCGCCAGCCCGCCCGGATGGGTGCGTTCGGAATATTCCCAGGTGCCGCGCACCACCATGCGCTGGTAGCGGCCTTCGTAGACGATGCGTGGTGTGTCGCCGAGCGGCACATCGACGCGTGGTGGGTGGGAGCCGGTCGGGTCGGGGCGGGAGTCGTCGGTCATGGGCCCATGCTAAGCCGGATGCGGTGGCGGTTGTGCGCCGGGCTCGCCCTCCAGCCCGGCGGCCTGGCGCAGCCGGCGCCGGGTCATCGGCCCGAAGCGCAGGGTCCCGGCCAGCGCCTCGAGCATTTCCGGGTCGGCAGGCGCGCGCACGGCAGCCGCTTCGGAGTAGCCCAGCGGGGCGTCGCAGGCGATGGTGGTCAGCTGCCGGAACAGCAGCGCCTGCTCACGCTGTTCGCGCAGGCTGGCGGCGACCCGGGCGGCACCGCGCAGGCGCAGGAAGGCGACCTCGTCGATCCGCTCCAGCAGCGCGTCCAGGCTGCCGAAGTGGGCCAGCAGCACCGCCGCGGTCTTGGCCCCTATCCCGGTCACCCCGGGGATGTTGTCCACCGCGTCGCCACTCAGGGCCAGGTAGTCGGCGATCTGGTGGGCGTGCACGCCGTGCCGGGCCTTGACCCCGTCGGCGCCCCAGCGAGTGGCACGGGCGTAGTCCCACTGTTCGTCGTGTTCGCCCAGCAGCTGCGACAGGTCCTTGTCGGCCGACACGATCAGGCCGCGGTAGCCGGCCGGGCGGGCACGGTGCAGGGCGCTGCCGATCAGGTCGTCGGCCTCGTATTCGTGGTTGGCCAACACCGCCAGGCCGAGCGCCGCGCACAAGGCCTTGCAGTGCGCGAACTGGCGCCTGAGTTCCTCCGGCGCCGGCTCGCGGTTGGCCTTGTAGTCCGGGTAGAGGCGATGACGGAAGCAGCTGTCCAGGGCCTCGTCGAAGGCGATGGCGATGTGGTCTGGGCGCTGGCGTTCGAGCAGGTCCAGCAGGAAGCGGGCGAAGCCGTGCACCGCGTTGGTTGGCCAGCCCTGGGCGTCGCGGAATTCGTCGGGCATCGAATGCCAGGCCCGGAACACGTACAGGCTGGCATCCACCAGGTGCAGGGTCGGCCGCGTGGCCGGGTTCACGGCGTCCAGTCCGCCAGCAGGGCCTGCGGGTCCGGGCGTTGGCGTTCGGGGGCCTCCCGGGTCGGCGTACCGATATGGATGAAGCCGACGATGCACTCGCCTTCAGCCAGGCCCAGGTAACGGGCCACTTCCGGGTCGTAGGCCATCCACGCGGTCAGCCACTGGGCGCCGTAGCCCAGTGCCTGGGCGGCCTGGAGCAGGGCGAAACAGGCGCAACCGGCACTGAGCAGCTGTTCCTGCTCGGGCACCTTGTGGCCGGCGCGAAGCCGCGCCACCACCGCGACCACCACCGGTGCACGGCTGAAGCGGCGCCGCTCCTTGTCCAGTTGCGCCGGCAGTGCGGCCGGCTCGCGCTGCAGGCTGCGGGCGGCGAGGAAGTCGCCCAGCGCCTGGCGGGCATCACCGGCGATGCGCAGGAAACGGAATGGCACCAGCCGGCCGTGGTCGGGCACGCGCACGGCCGACTGCAGCATGCGCAGCAGGGTGGCCGGGTCCGGCCCGGGTTCACCCAGGTCGGCCGAGGCCACCGAGCGGCGGGCGTCCAAGGCTTGCAGCGCGGCGGGGGTGTGCATACTCTCGAATCCTGGATCCGGTCGACTGGGGCAGCAGGCGGGCAGTATAGGCGCCCGCCGCCGTGCGTCCGCCGGAAAGAAAATGGAAGTGGCGTGCATCTGCCGTTCAGGTGCACGCCGCATATACGTCAAGGCCGATGTCGACACCGCTCCTCGCAGACGACCTGCCCAGCCGCAACCCGGACCTGCTCGACCGGGTCCGGGAAACTATCCTGTTGCCACTGGCCGATGCGTTCGCCGCCGAGCTCGATGGCGTTGGTGCCGGTCTGTTCCAGTGGGCCGACCAGGCATCGCCGGCATTGCAGAAGGACTACCTGGAGGCGATCCAGGAGATCAAGCGCGACCGCGAGTCGCTGATCGCCCGCTTTCGTGCCCATCTGGCCAAGGCCTGGCAGGCGCTGGAGGCCGGTCGGCCGCTGTCGGTCGAACGCAGCCTGGCGCGCGGCAACGACCTGTCCCTGGTCGGTGATGCCGAACTGGAAGTGCGGTTGGCGATCCGCAACCTGGCCGGCGCGATCCAGCAACACCACCGTGCCGAGCTGATGCGGCTGGACCGCTACCTGGGTTTCATCGCCGGGGGCTTCCGGCTGGACGTGGACAGCAATCCCATTGGCCCGGAGCACCTGGGCATGGGGGTCTACACCGCCCTGTCCGCTGCGCGGCTGACCGCGCCGGCGCAACTGGCGGTGGTGCGACTGTGCGAGCCGGGCCTGGTGCAACGGATTGGCCTGCTCTACGAATCGCTGGAGCGGCAACTGCTGGCGGTAGCCGATGCCTCGGCCTTGCCGCAGGGCCGCCAACGCCGTCGCACGATCCCCGGAGCGACCGCGACCGCCGCCGACGAGGCACCGGAAGCGCCGGACTGGATCTCGCGCTTCTTCAGCCAGTGGCAGGGCGGCAGTCGCGCCCCGACCGCCCCGGCGGCGATCAATGTGCATGTCCGTGACGAGCATGAGCTGCTGCCGGCCGGCTTGCACCAGCTGCTGCAACAGGCGCGCGTGGATGTCGGCGACGCGGCTCCGGTGGCCGGCCAGCGCGAGCTGTCCCCGCGCGAGCTGGTGTCGGCCCTGTCCCTGCTGCAGACCACGCCCTGGGCCGGCTTCGAGGCGATCGCGCGCGGCGGCGACCTGCGCGCCGGCCTGCGCCGGGAAGTGCTCGACCAGGCTGCGCGCCTGGGCGTGGACCCGCGGTCGGTGCGCCAGGATCCGGCCGATGCCGACACCCTGGACCTGGTGGCGCTGTTGTTCCAGGCCCTGCTGGGCGAGTCCCAGCTGCGCCCGGACCTGCGCCCGGTGCTGGGCCAGTTGATGGTGCCGGTGGCCAAGGTCGCGCTGCAGGATCCTCGCCTGTTCGTGCGTGACAGCCATCCGGCGCGCCGCCTGTTGAACATGCTGGCCGACGCCTGCGACGGCAACCCGGGCGAAACTGCCGCCGAACTGGCGCTGCTGGCCCAGGTGCAGGCGGTGGCGGCGCGGGTGGTGCGCGACTTCGACGAACACCTGGGCGTGTTCCTGCAGGCCGAAGCCGAGTTCGGTGCCTACTACGAACAGTACCGGCGCCGGGTCGAGATCGCCGAACGCCGCGCCGCCGAGAAGCAGCGCGCCGAGGAGCGGCGCCTGGCTGCGCGCGCCTGTGCCGAACAGGGCGTGGCCGTGCGCCTGCGCGAGCGCGAACTGCCGCCGGTGCTGGAGGGATTCCTGCGCCGGCCCTGGGCCCGCCAGGTCGAACACATCGCCTTGCGCGAGGGGCCGGACGGGCAGGGACCGGGCGTGGCGGCCCTGCTGTCCCTGGCCGATGGCCTGCTCGCCGCCAGCGAAGCTTCGCCACGGCTGGCCGCCTCGTGGCTGGAGGCCAACCGGGCAGCCTTGCGCCAGGTCTATGCCGGTGCCGGGCTGGCGCCGGAAGCGGCCGATGCGGCCACCGTCGCCCTGGCCGAGGTGGTGCAGGGTCGGACGGTGCCGGAACTGGCGGTGCCCGAATTGCCGCCCGAACCGGAGCCGCCGGCGGCGGCCGAACCGGAGGCGCCATCGCCCCTGCCGGAAGAGCCGGCCGAACAGATCGGCTTCGACATGGACACGGCCGAGTTCTTCCGGGCCCTGCCGCTGGGGACCTGGCTGGATTTCGTCGACCGTGCCGGCAACGTGCAGGCGGGCAAGCTGGCCTGGGTCAGCCCGATTTCGGGCAAGCGCATGTTCGTCAACCGGCGAGGTACGCGTTTCTGCGTGGCCATGCCCGAACAGCTGGCGGCCATGGTCCGGCTCGAGCGCCTGCGCCTGCATCGCGACGATGACGCCTTCTACAGCGCCATGCAGACGGCGGTGGATTCACTTGAAACCACTGCACGGGCGGCTTGAGCCCGGTTGCCGTTGCGTTGCAGGTACCGGAACTGCCCACTGCGTCACGGATGCCCGGTGGCTGAAGGCCTAGCATGATGTTGCGGCCGAGGGGGGCCGCATCCCCCGAACCCCATTGCCAGCCCGGAGCCGGGCCCATGTCCCCGAACAACTACGATCCTGTGGTCCACTCTGCGCGCGACGGGCACCTGCTCGCCCTGGCGCGGGCGACCGTCCTGCCGCCGCTGGGCGATGCCTTCGCCGCGGCCGTGGCCCGTTACGACGATGCCCTGTTCGATCGCGCCGAGCGCGCCGGGGCCTCGCAGCTGCCGTTCCTGGACGGCATGCGTGAACTGCGCCGCCGGCGCGAGGAAGTCGCGGCGCGCTTTCGCGCCCAGCTGGACCTGGCCTGGCGCTCGCTGGAAGCCGGGACGCCGATCTCGGCCGAGGCGGCGCTGGCCAGCCAGTCCGATGGCCTGAGCCTGGTGGGCGAACACGAACTGGAGTCGCGCCTGGCCGCGCGCAACCTGGCCGCGGTGCTGCTGCGCGACTGCAAGCCGGTGCTGCTGCGGCTGGACCGGCGCCTGGGCTGGATCGCCGGCGGGCTGGAACTGGATGCCGACAGCAATCCGGTGGGCCCCGAGCACATCGGCGTGGCCGTGCACGAGGCGTTTGCCACCTGCGACCTGGGCTCGGAAGTGCGGCTGGTGCTGATCAAGCTGTGCGAGCGCGACCTGGGCGCGGTGGTGGCCAAACTGTATGAAGGGCTGGACCAGCAACTGGCGCGTGAAGGCGTGCTGGCCGGGCTGGGTGGCGGGCATGGCAGTGGCCGCGCGCGTGCCGAACGCGCGTCCGGTGGTGGCGATGGTGGTGGCGATGGCGGCGGCGCCTGGGGCGAATCCCGGGACGAGGACTACTCGCCGGCCTGGGCGACCCGTTTCATGCAGCGCTGGCAGGAAACCCGCGGCGCCATGCAGCACGGCCTGGATTCGCCGGGCGCCGCTGCGGCCGGCGCACCGGCAACCCTGCTGGACGCGTTGCACCAGTTGTTGCAGGAAAGTCGTGGCGTGCGCGGCAGTGGCAGTGGCGGTAGCAGCGAGCCGGCCACGCCACGGCCCGACCAGCGACCGCTGAGCCAGCGCGAGATGCTGTCGGTGCTGTCCCTGCTCCAGGCCGAGCCCAGCGCGACCCTGCGCGCGGCGATCGGCGATGACGGCGAGTCGCTGTCGCAGCGGCTCAAGAGCGAAGTGCTGTCCAACGCGCGCCAGGTGGGCGTGGACCCGGCCAGTACCCGGCTCGATGCCAAGGACGAGGACGCCATCGACCTGGTGGGCATGCTGTTCGACGTGCTGCTGGACGAGCGCGACCTGGAGGGCCATCCGCGCGAACTGATCGGCCGGCTGGTCGTTCCCTTCGTCAAGGTCGCCCTGCTGGACCGGCGCATGTTCGTGCAGAAGACCCATCCGGCGCGGCGCCTGCTCAACGCCCTGGCCGAGGCCTGCGAGGGCAACCAGGGCCAGAGCGCGGCCGAGCGCAGCCTGCTGGCCAAGGTCGAGGAGATCGTCGAGCGGCTGGTGGCCGAGTTCAACGAGAACCTGGCCATCTTCATGACCCTGGAAGAGGAGTTCCGCGACTTCCTCGACCAGCACCGGCGCCGGGTCGAAGTCACCGAGCGCCGCGCCACCGAGATCCAGCGCGGCCAGGAGCGGCTGGAACTGGCGCGCAAGCGCGCCGAGTTCGAAGTCGGCAGCCGCCTGGGCGAGCGTCCGCTGCCGCAGGCGGTGGCCGAATTCCTGCGCAATCCCTGGCAACACCACATCACCCTGGCGCTGTTGCGCGAGGGCGAAGTGGGCGATGTGTTCACCGAGGCGCTGGAGCTGGCCGACGGCCTGCTCGAGGAGTTGGCGCAGGCGCAGTTGCACATCGTCGGCAAGCCGTGGCTGCAGGCCTGGCAACCGCAGCTGCACCTGGTGTTTGCCAGCGTGGGCCTGCATGGCGACGCGGCGGCGGCCGCGATCGATGCCCTGCACGACACCCTGCAGGCGGTGGCCGATGCGCGGCCGGAGCTGGAGCGGCCCCTGCCCGAGCTGCCGGTGGTGGCACTGCCGCAGGCGGCAGCCGTGGAGCGGCCGGCGATCGAACTGGTCGCCGGCACCGATACCCTGGATTTCGACAACGCCGACGCCGATCGCATCCGCGCCCTGCCGATCGGCACCTGGCTGGATTTCATCGACAAGGATGCGCGGGTGCAGGCGGGCAAGCTGTCCTGGATCAGCCCGATCTCGGCCCGACTGCTGTTCGTCAACCGTCGCGGCGTGCGTTTCTGCGTGGCCTCGCCGGAGGAACTGGCGGTGATGGTGCGGCTGGGCCGGCTGCGCATGCACGTGGAGGACGACGGCGCCTTCGACAGCGCGATGCAGGGCGTGATCGAGCGCCTGGACGCGTCCGGTCCGGCGCCGGCGGTGACGCTGCACTGAAGGGAAGGGGTTCCTTGCCCGATCGAGGGGAGGGGCATGGGGGCGCCGCTGCAAGGGGTTCGGTCAGCCGCGTGGTCGCCGTTCCGGCTCCAACACGCGGCTGACCGAACCCCTTGCAGCGGCGCCCTTTGCGACCATGATGTTTCCCGCTTGGTCCGGTCACCTGGGCTCGTGCACCAGCCATTCCCGCCGGCGCGCTCGGCAGCCGGGAAAATGGGC
>JAGOWL010000197.1 GCA_018060215.1 Pseudoxanthomonas sp. | reverse complement strand
TGGAACCGCAACTACCTGCGCACCCACTTCGGCGGCAGCCTGTTCGCCATGACCGACCCGTTCTGGATGCTGCTGCTGATGCACCGGCTGGGCAAGGACTACTACGTCTGGGACCAGTCCGGGTCGATCGACTTCGTCAAGCCCGGTCGCGGCACGGTGGGCGCCTCGTTCACGATCGACGAGGCCACCGTGGACGAAATCCGCGCGGCCACCGCCGGCGGCGGCAAGTACCTGCACTGGTTCGAAAACGAGGTCCTGGACGCGGACGGCCAGCGGGTGGCGCGGGTGCGCAAGCAGGTCTACGTGCGCCGCAAGCCGGACCGGCGCCCGGCTCAGGGCGCCTCGGCCGAAGGCTGAAGCCGGCTGCCGGGCAAGGGCACCGACCAGGTGCCGTCCGGTCCGTTGGCGTGCTGGCGCCGCGCCTCGAACACCGCCGTGCCCAGGCTGCCGGCATCGACGTCCAGCAGCAGCGGACGCGACGGGCTCTGCATCCAGGCCGGCACCTGCGCCAGCGCCGTCGCGTCGATCGCCCCACCGCGTTCCCGCAGCCACAGCAGGGCCGCCAGGGTGCGCAGGCGCGCGTCGGCGTCCTGCAGGCGCAGGGCGTAGTCGACATAGGCCGGGGCGGCGATGTCGGCCAGGATGCAGCCGACCGGATTGGAGGCACAGGCCAGCGACCAGGGTGAAGGCGGCGGCGTCGGGTCGCGCAGGGGGCGGTCCTGTGCGATCAGTTCGCGGGCCTGTTCACCGCAGTACCAGGCGAACTTAGGCGCCATGCGCGCGGCGGTGCGCTCGGGATCGAACAGCAGCCGGGCACCCCATTGCGGCAGCTTGCGGCCGGCTGCATCGGCAGCCACGGCCACACCGACCTGGCTGCGCATCGCCCCGGTGGAATAGCGCCCCTCGGCCAGCATCGCCTGGCAGACGCCCTCGGCCGCCGGGAGCGGCGATGCGAAGGCCGCCCCGCACTGCACCGGCAGGCGCTGGTCGCCCGGCAGCTCGGCCAGCATGTCGGCCAGCAAGGTCGCGTTGCCGTTGACCAGGGCCGCACCGATCATGCTGCCGATCAGGCTGTCGCCGGACTGGATCAGCCTGCGCCCCTGCAGTACGCCGGCGCAGCTGCCGGCCAGTGCAGCCTCCACGTCGCCGGACACGAAGTACCAGGCATCCCGGGTCACCAGCCGGGTCAGCGGCTGGTAGGCCGGCAGCGGCGTATCGAACCGTGGCGGGAACGGGCTGTGAAAATGGTCCCATTCGGCCAGCGCCGCAGCCCGGTCAAGCTGCGCGGCATTGCGCTCAAGCAGTCCCGCATAGAGCTGCGGCGCGGCGCGCACCCGCTCCAGGCAGCCGGTCTGGCGCAGGCCGCACCAGTCCGGGTCGCCCGGGGCAGTCGTACCCAGCCGTGGCCAGTCCTGCAAGGCACTGGTCCAGGCCGGGGTGCTGCCATCGGCGCCCGGCAGGGCAAGGATGAAGCGGCGCAGGTCCTCGGCCAGCACCGGCGCCTGTTCGGCCTCGGGCACCTGGTGGGACAGACTGTAGAGCGCGGCGAAACCATTGCGGCCGGATGCAGTTGAGGGGGTATCGATCATCGCCAGCGCTTCGCGCTCGGCCGCTCCCGGGCCGGTCATCCGCGACACCAGCCAGACCGCAGCCACGCCCAGGACCAGCAGCGCCAGCGCAATCGCCAGCCACTTCAGCACGCGTATCCACCCCGCCATCGGCTTCCCCTTCGCCATCCCCGTCCCCTCCCCCGCTGTCCCGGACAGCCACCAGCATAACCACCGCCGGCGCTACAATCGCGCCATGTCCCCCGCCCCCCATGATCCCCACGCGCATCCGCGCGCCTCGCTGCAGCGCCTGTTCCTCACCGGCCTGCTGACCCTGCTGCCGATCTGGCTGACCTGGGTCGTGGTCAAGTTCGTGTTCGTGCTGCTGTCGAGCATCAGCGCGCCCTGGGTGGTGCCGCTGTCGGAGAGCATCGCCGACTCGTTTCCCGATTACATGGGCTGGGGCAAGGCGCTGTGGGTGCAGAACAGCATCGCCCTGGCCGCCACGGTGCTGGTGATCCTGGGCGTGGGCTGGCTGGCGCGGCGGGTGATCGGCCAGCGCCTGCTGGCCTGGTTCGAAGGACTGATGGCGCGGGTGCCGCTGGCCAACCTGGTCTACACCAGCGTGCGCAAGCTGCTGGACATCCTGCAGACCAAGCCCGGCAGTACCCAGCGGGTGGTGCTGATCGACTTCCCGCACCGGGACATGAAGGCCATCGGCCTGGTCACCCGGGTGCTGAAGGAGGAAGGCAGCGGCCGCGAGCTGGCCGCGGTCTACGTACCGACCACGCCCAACCCCACGTCCGGTTATCTGGAAGTGGTGCCGGTGGAGCTGCTGACCCCGACCGACTGGACGGTGGACCAGGCGATGGGCTTCATCATCTCCGGCGGCGCGGTCGCGCCGGAAACCATGCCCTTCACCCGTGCCGGCGACCGCGGGCAGGCGGCCGCCAGCACATCCTGAGCCGTCGATGAGCGTCCGCGCTGGCCTGCGCGGCGCCGATGCGGCACTCTCCGGGGCCAGCTGTCCTCCGGAACCGTCCATGTCCCCTGCCCGCCCGCGCTGGCTGTCCTCGCTCCTGCTGTTGCCGCTGGCGCTGGCCCTGCTGGCGCCGGCGCCGGCCGATGCGGCCACCCGGAAGGCGCAGAAGAAGCCGGTCGCCAGCCAGGCCAGGGCCAAGCCCGCCGCCAAACCCGCTGCCAAGCCTGCCGCGAAGCCAGCCGCCAGGCCGGCGAGCAAGGCCGAACAGCTGCAGCGCCTGTACGCCGACTACTGGGAGCAGTCGCTGCAACTGAATCCGCTGCAGGCCACCTTCCAGGGCGATCCACGCTGGAACGACCAGTTGCCCAACTACCTGTCGGCCGAATTCCGCCAGCGCAATCGGGATTTCACCGCGCAGTGGCTGGCGAAGGTGGAGGCGATCGGCGAGGACGGTCTGGCCGGCCAGGACCTGCTCAGCTACCGGATCTTCGTGCGCAACGCCCGCGATGCGCTGGAAAGCGAGCGCTACCCGGCCTGGATGCAACCGATCAACCAGTTCAACAGCCCGGCCACCCTGGTGGCCATGCTCGGTTCGGGCAGCAGTGCGCAGCCGTTCAAGACCGTGCAGGACTACGACAACTGGCTGCGCCGCGCCGGCCAGGTGCCGGCGCTGTTCGACCAGGCCGTGGCCAACATGGAGC
>JAGOWL010000196.1 GCA_018060215.1 Pseudoxanthomonas sp. | reverse complement strand
GCTTATGTCCCGAGACATCCCGGGACATCCCGCGATGTCCCCGTGATGTCCTCGCCATGGCGCCCGCAATCGCCCCGCATACGCACCCGTAGCGAGGTGGCTGAAGCGCGGCTTGCGCTAAACTCCCTGGTTCATGAGACAGGACGGTTGCCGCCCCCTCGCGCGGCACAGGGAGCAGGTATGAACTGGCTGAACGAAGTACTCCAGAACGATCCGGATCCGGTCGAGAGCCGTGAATGGATCGAGTCGCTCAAGGCGGTTATCGACCGTGACGGCCCCCAGCGCGCGCACTACCTGCTGGAGGACATGGTCGAGCTGACGCGCCGCTCCGGCGCCTACCTGCCGTTCTCGCCCACCACCGAATACGTCAACACCATCGCCCCGCAACTGGAGGCCAAGAGCCCGGGCAATGCCGAACTGGAATGGCGGATCCGCTCGCTGGTGCGCTGGAACGCGATGGCCACCGTGGTCCGCGCCAACCGCAAGCCCGGTGACCTGGGCGGCCATATCGCCTCCTTCGCCTCCTCGGCGACCCTGTACGACGTCGGCTTCAACCACTTCTGGCGCGCCCCGTCCGAAAACCACCCGGGCGACCTGCTGTTCATCCAGGGCCACAGCTCGCCGGGCATCTACGCCCGTTCGTTCCTGGAAGGCCGCATCAGCGAGGACCGGCTGGACAACTTCCGCCTGGAAGTGGACGGCCGCGGCATTTCCTCCTACCCGCATCCGTGGCTGATGCCCGACTACTGGCAGACCCCGACCGTGTCGATGGGCCTGGGCCCGCTGGCGGCGATCTACCAGGCGCAGTTCATGAAGTACCTGGAGCACCGTGGCCTGATCGAGAAGTCCGACCGCAAGGTGTGGTGCTTCATCGGCGACGGCGAGAGCGACGAGCCGGAGACCCTGGGCGCCATCGCGCTGGCCGGCCGCGAGGGCCTGGACAATCTGATCTTCGTGGTCAACTGCAACCTGCAGCGGCTGGATGGCCCGGTGCGCGGCAACGGCAAGATCATCCAGGAGCTGGAGGGCGTGTTCCGCGGCGGTGGCTGGAACGTGATCAAGCTGCTGTGGGGCAGCTACTGGGATCCGCTTCTGGCGCGCGACAGCGACGGCATGCTCAAGAAGCTGATGATGGAAACCGTCGACGGCGAGTACCAGAACTGCAAGGCCTTCGGCGGCGCCTACACGCGCGAGCATTTCTTCGGCAAGTATCCGGAGACGGCGGCGATGGTGGCCTCGTTGTCCGACGACGACATCTGGCGCCTGAACCGTGGCGGGCACGATCCGCACAAGGTGTACGCGGCCTACCACCAGGCGGTGAACACCCAGGGCATGCCCACCGTGATCCTGGCCAAGACGGTCAAGGGCTACGGCATGGGATCGGCCGGCGAGTCGCTCAATCCGACCCACCAGACCAAGAAGCTGGACGATGATTCGGTGCGCGCGTTCCGCGATCGTTTCAACATCCCGATCAGCGACAAGCAGCTGGCCGATGCCGAGCAGGTGCCGTTCTACCACCCCGGCGAGGATTCGCCGGAAGTGCAGTACATGAAGGAGCGTCGCGCCGCGCTCGGCGGTTACCTGCCGCAGCGTCGCCGCAAGGCCAGCCAATCCTTCACCGTGCCGACACTGGACAAGTACGAGCGCCTGCTCAAGGACAGCGGCGAGCGCACCTATTCCACCACCATGGCCTTCGTGCAGACCCTCAACATCGCCCTGCGCGACAAGGACACCGGCCCGCGGCTGGTGCCGATCGTGGCCGACGAGGCGCGCACCTTCGGCATGGAAGGCCTGTTCCGGCAGATCGGCATCTACGCCCCGTTCGGGCAGAAGTACAAGCCGGTCGATTCGGACCAGCTGATGTACTACCGCGAGGACCAGGCCGGCCAGGTGCTGCAGCAGGGCATCAGCGAGCCGGGCGCGATCGCGTCGTGGATGGCCGCCGGCACCAGCTACTCGGTGTCGGACGTGCCGATGCTGCCGTTCTACATCTATTACTCGATGTTCGGCTTCCAGCGCGTGGGCGACATCGCCTGGCAGGCGGCGGACATGCGTACCCGCGGCTTCCTGCTCGGCGGCACCGCCGGTCGCACCACGCTCAATGGCGAGGGCCTGCAGCATGAGGACGGCTTCAGCCAGATCGTGGCCGGCGGCATTCCCAATGTGCGCAGCTACGATCCGACCTTCGGCTACGAAGTCACCGTGATCCTGCAGCGGGGCATGCAGTCGATGCTGCAGGACCAGATCGACGAGTACTACTACCTGACCCTGATGAACGAGAACTACACCCACCCGGAGATGCCGGCCGGCGCCGAGGAAGGGATCATCAAGGGCATGTACCTGCTCAAGGATGCCGGCAAGCCGAAGAAGGGCGAGCTGCGCGTGCAGCTGCTGGGCAGCGGCACCATCCTGCGCGAGGCCATCGCCGCGGCCGAACTGCTGGACAAGGACTTCGGCGTCACCGCCGACATCTGGTCGTGCACCAGCTTCAACGAGCTGCGTCGCGAGGGTTTCGACGCCGAGCGCTGGAACCGGATGAACCCGGAAGCCAAGACTCCCCGCAAGGCCTACGTGACCGGCCTGCTGGAGGGGCGCCAGGGCCCGGCGATCGCCGCAACCGACTACGTGCGCGCCTTCGCCGACCAGATCCGTGCCTTCGTGCCGATGACCTACACGGTGCTGGGCACCGACGGTTTCGGCCGCTCCGACACCCGCGCCAACCTGCGCAGGTTCTTCGAGGTGGACCGCTACTACATCGCCCACGCCGCCATCGCCGCCCTGGCCAAGGACGGAAAGATGACCGGCAAGGACGTGGCCCGGGCGATCAAGCAGTACAAAATCGACCCGGAGAAGGCGAACCCGGTTGGGGTTTGAGGTTCGATGAAGCATCTGATGAAAAGGCGGCCATTTAGGCCGCCTTTTCGTTTATTTAGTTGGAAGAATCAAAGTGACCTGCCCCCATTGCACCGTATCCGGTGGATGTGTGCAGCGTGCCGCTGCCGGTGCGTCGAGTGCGCTGAGGACTGGTCCGCTCCGGGCAAATCCGCGCCCAACCGCCGGGCGCGCGGTGCTCGGGCGGAGTATCGTGTGCGTTCATCGCTCGGGCAGAGTATCGTGCGCGTTCATCCGCCAGCCGCCAGGAAGGAACCGCCATGACCAGCTACCGCGCTTGGGCCGCACCGAAACCCGGTGCCGCCCTGGAAGCCTTCGAATACGACCCGGGCCCGCTGGGTGCCGACGAGGTCGAGATCACGGTCGATC
>JAGOWL010000195.1 GCA_018060215.1 Pseudoxanthomonas sp. | reverse complement strand
ACCATCTGGATCGGGCTGTAGATCACCACGTACAGCGCCAGCTGCTTGGCCAGGGTGCTCTGGATCGGCTGCCCGCCGCGGCCCTTGAGGCTGACGATCCCCGGGGTGAAGTCCATCGGCCCGCCCAGCATGCGGGTGAACACCAGGGTGGCCTCATGCCCGGGCGGGTTGGGCGGCTGGCCCCAGGCGTTGTATTCCATCCCGCGCGCACCTTCACGCGAGACCCAGTTGGGCCAGGTGCGGCGCAGGCCGGTGTCCTTGATCGGCTCGTGGCTGTTGACCGCGATCCGGCGCCGGGCCGCTTCCTCCACCACCCGCTGGTGGTGCCGGCTCATCCACTGGCCCTCGTGCCATTCGCGCAGCACCGGGCCGCCGGCCTGGTCCTGGCGCTGGATGTCGCCGGCATCGCAGACGTAGCCGGTCTTGACCACGTCCACCCCATGGCGGGCATACAGGTCCAGGGCGGCCGGCAGCTGGCGTTCGTAGTGGCTGACCGCGCAGGCGGTCTCGTGGTGGCCGACCAGGTGCACGCCCTTGCCGGCGGCGTAGGCGGCCAGCGCTTCCAGGTCGAATCCCGGCACCGGCCGGGTGAAGTCGAAGTCCCAGCCGTTGGCGAACCAGTCGCCGTCCCAGCCCGGGTTCCAGCCTTCCACCAGCACGCCGCGGAAGCCGTTGGCGGCGGCGAAGTCGATGTAGCGTTTCGTGTTGGCGGTGGTGGCGCCGTGGCGCGGCCCGGTGGCCCAGGTTTCGGTGTCCAGGTGCAGCGACCACCACACCCCGACGTACTTGGCCGGCTTGAACCAGCCCACGTCGCCCAGGCGATTGGGCTCGTTGAGGTTGAGGATCAGGCTGGATTCGGCCAGGTCACCGGCATCCTCGCCGACCTGGATGGTGCGCCAGGGCGTGTGGAACGGGACGCTGCGCACCACCGCGGCGCCGTGGTCGTCGCCGGGAGTGAGCGCGGCGCGCAGCACCCCGCCGTCGCCCCGAGCCAGGTTCATACCGGCGTAGTCGACCAGGGCCGCTTCGTGGATGGACAGGTGCAGGCCGCGGTCGGTGCGCAGGGTCAAGGGCGTCTGCACGGTAGCCACTTCCGACAGCGGCGTGTGCGTGTACAGGTATTCGGCACGGTTCCATTCGAAGGCCGGGAGCCACCAGGCCGTGGCCGTGCCGGCGACCGCGAACCCGGTCAGTTCGCCGCGGATGCGCACTTCG
Organism: Pseudoxanthomonas sp.; assembly: GCA_018060215.1. Classification (GTDB taxonomy): domain Bacteria; phylum Pseudomonadota; class Gammaproteobacteria; order Xanthomonadales; family Xanthomonadaceae; genus Pseudoxanthomonas. The sequence continues at coordinate 2,049 of JAGOWL010000195.1, read as the reverse complement.
CTGGCGCCGTTGGGCTGCTGCGGGAACTCGTAGCGGAAGCCGATGCCGTCGTCGTAGACCCGGAACACCACCTCAAAACGGCGGCCAGGACGCTCGCCGACGCCTTTCTCGGCGAACGCCGCCCGCAGTTCGTTGTAGTGGTTGCGGGTCAGGCGCCGCTCGCCCCAGGGTTGCTCCCAGGTTTCATCGAAGCTGCTCCGGGATTGCCCGACCAGCTCCAGATTGCGCTCCAGGCGGCCATCGCCGAGCAGCATGCCCAGCGGCGAGGGTGCAATCACCGTTTCGCCATTGCGTTCCAGGCGGTAGGCCAGGCGGCCCTCGTGGCGCGCTTCCAGGACCACCGACAGGACCTTGCCGGGTGAATCGATCCGGGCCAGGTCGCGGGCGACGGCCGGCAGGGCCAGGCTGGCCAGCGCCAGCAGCAGGAGGGTGCCGGTACGCCGGCGCAGGCGGGCAAGGGTGTCGGTGTGCAGTGGCATCGCGTTCCTCTTCCTGTTTCCGGCAATGGCGGATGGGCGGCGCAGCTACGGTCCACGTCGGACATGGCGTGGCGTGGCGTGGCATGGCATGGCATGGCCAATATTCCACGCTGCGTGCAGGCAGCGGTTGCTGGCGGCCGCAGGTGGCCAATGAATACGTATGCACGCCTGTTGCCGCACCCGGTCGCGCCACTACCATGGGGCCGGAGCATGGTCGTTGCGGCCACGTCCACCACCACGTCGTGATTCCCGGAGGGGGGAAGCACTTGATGGAACGCAAACCGCATCTGTCGTTCTGGCAGATATGGAACATGTGCTTCGGCTTCCTGGGCATCCAGTTCGGCCTGGCGCTGCAGAACGCCAACGTCAGCCGGATCTTCCAGACCCTGGGCGCGGAGGTCGACCAGGTGGCGGGGCTGTGGATCGCCGCGCCGCTGACCGGCCTGCTGGTGCAGCCGATCGTGGGCTATTTTTCCGACCGCACCTGGACCCGGCTCGGGCGCCGGCGTCCGTACTTCCTGGCCGGTGCGATCGTCACCACGCTGGCGCTTTTCGTGATGCCCAACTCGCCGGCGCTGTGGATCGCCGCCGGCACGCTGTGGATCCTGGACGCGTCGATCAACATCTCGATGGAGCCGTTCCGGGCCTTCGTCGGCGACCAGTTGCCGGCCCGCCAGCGACCGACCGGCTTTGCCATGCAGAGCTTCTTCATCGGTGTCGGATCGGTGGTGGCCAGCCTGCTGCCGTGGCTGCTGGCGAAGTGGGGCGTGGCCAACACCGCCGCGCCCGGCCAGGTCCCCGACACGGTGCGCTATGCCTTCTACCTGGGTGGCGTGGTGGTGTTCGCCGCGATCGGCTGGACGGTGCTGCGCAGCCGCGAGTATCCGCCGGAGGTGCTTGCGTCCTTCGAGGATGCCGAACCGGCGCAGCCCCTGCGTGCCGGCGGCCAGGCGCCGCTGGCCGCGGCGCTGGGATGGCTGCTGGCGGGCGCCCTGCTGGCCACGGTGATCTTTGCCCAGGGCTGGGACCGGATGCTGTACGTGCTGGCCGGCATGCTCGGCGGCTACGGCGTGCTGCTGTTGCTGGCCAGGGCGCTGCCGCCCGGAGGCATGCTGCCGACCATCGTCTCGGACATGCGTGCGATGCCTTCGACCATGCGCCGGCTGGCGGTGGTGCAGTTCTTCTCCTGGTTCGCCCTGTTCGCCATGTGGATCTACAGCACCGCCGCGGTGGCCCAGGTGCACTTCGGCAGCACCGATCCGACCTCGGTCGCCTACAACGAAGGGGCCAACTGGGTCGGCGTGCTGTTCGCCGCCTACAACGGGTTCGCTGCACTGGCGGCGATGGCGATCCCGTGGATGGTGCGCACGCTGGGCACGCGCGTGAGCCATCTGGTCAACCTGGTGCTGGGCGGGATCGGGCTGCTGTCGGTGGCCCTGATCCGCGATCCGCAATGGCTGCTGCTGTCGATGCTGGGCGTGGGCTTCGCCTGGGCCTCGATCCTCTCGCTGCCCTACGTGATGCTGTCCGAAAGCCTGCCGGCGCGGAAGATGGGCGTGTACATGGGCAT
>JAGOWL010000078.1 GCA_018060215.1 Pseudoxanthomonas sp. | reverse complement strand
TGACCCGCCAGCCGCTGCACCCGGGGGTGCTGGTGGGCTTCCGCCCGATCGGGGTGCTGCGCATGGTCGACAAGGGCGAGCAGGACCAGAAGGTGATCGGCGTGCCCACCGACAGGATCGACCCGACCTATGCCGGCATCCGCGACCTGGCCGACCTGCCGGCCATCGAGCGGCAGCGGATCGAAGCGTTTTTCCGGGTCTACAAGGAGCTGCCCGAGGGCCGCAATCCGGTGCAGTTGAACGGCTGGGGCGACGCGGCCGAGGCCAGGGCGCTGATCAGCGAGTCGATGCAACGCTTCCAGGGCCAGCGCGCCACGGCGGACTGAACCCGCCGCCGCGCCGGCTCACGCGGCGCCTGCCGCGCCGGCGCGATGCCGGCGCGCACAGGCGTCGGCTCAGGCCGCCTGCGACCGGGTGCGGCGCGGACCTTCGCGCAGGGCGCGCCCGACCATGGCCACCAGCAGGTCAAGCTCCTGGTCGTCCATGCCGAAGTGCGGGGTGAAGCGCAGCGAGTTCTCGCCGCCGTGGATCACGTTGACCCCATGCATGCGCAGCCATTCCTCGGTCGAGCCGCTGCCGTAGCACTTGTAGTCCGGGGACAGTTCGCAGGAGAACAGCAGGCCGGTGCCTTGGACTTTGGTGATTGCGCCGCCCAGCTCGGCCTTGAGCTGTTCGAGCTTCTGCACGGCCTGGGCGCCGCGGCTGCGGATGTTGGTGCGCACCAGCGGGGTGAGCAGGCCCAGGGTGGCGCAGGCCACGTCCAGCGCGCGCGGATTGGTGGTCATGGTGTTGCCGTACACGCCCTTGCGGTAGAGCGCGGCGGCGTGCGCGGTGACCGCCAGTACCGACAGCGGGAACTGGGCGGCATTGAGCGCCTTGGAATAGGTCTCCATGTCCGGCGGCTCCACCCCTTCGAAGCCGGGGTAGTCCACCAGCGAGAGCACGCCGTGCGCACGCAGGCCGGCCTGGATCGAATCCACCAGCAACAGGCTGCCGTGGGTGCGGGTGAGTTCGCGGGCGGCGTTGTAGAACTCCACCGGCACCGAGCGGCCCGGGTCGCCTTCGCCCATCACCGGCTCCAGGAACACCGCCTCGATGAACCAGCCCTTGGCCTGGGCGTCGGCGAAGGCCTGGCGCAGCGCGGCCACGTCGTAGGGTGCGATGGTGATGACGCTGTTCTCGCCGCGGTAGCTGGCCAGGTACTTGTCGTAGGTGCCGCGGCTGGAATCGGAATACAGGGCCGGGCGGTCGGTGCGGCCGTGGAAGCTGCCCTTGACCACCAGCCGCTTGATGCTGGCGCCGGCATGTGCGGCGCCCGGATCGGTCTGCAGCTTGGCGTTGATGTCGACGATGCGCGCGGCCAGGCCGACCGCCTCGGAGCCGGAGTTCAGGCACATGAAGCGTTCGAACGGGCAGCCGCCGCGGGTATGGCCAACCTCCTTGCGCAGGGCGCTGGCGAAACGGCGCTGGGCCAGAGCCGGGGTCATGATGTTGGCCATGACCTGCGGCCTGGCCAGGGCCTCGAGCACCGCGGCCGGGGCATGGCCGAAGCCGAGCATGCCGTAGCCGCCTGCGTCGTACAGGACCGCACCCTTGAGGGTGACCACCCAGGGACCGCGCGCGGCCAGGGCCACGTAGGGGGTGACCGCATCGTCGGCGTAGAAATTGACGTAACCAGCCTGCAGCGCCTGGATCTGCGCGGCCTCGTCCAGTTCCAGCAGGTCGGCGGCGGCCTCGTGAACGCGGGCGTACTCGGCGGCGGCCGCGGCCATGGCCGCGCCCAGGTCCGGGTGATGGGCGGCCAGGCGCTCGATGCTCGCGTCATCCAGGCCGGTGGTCAGGCGCTGACCGGCATGGGCACGCAGCGGGGCGAGGGGGGCGAGGACGGTCATGCGGATCTCCCGGGAGTTTCTGGACGGCCGGCTCGGCCTGACCGGACTATTATCTGCAATGGTTCGTCGATTGGCAGCTGTTATCCGTGCATGATTCAGTCATAATTCGTCCAAACGACGAAACGAGGCGCGCCGAATGAAGGTCACCGAGGCAGACGAGCAGCTGCTGTCCCTGCTGCGCGAGGACGCCCGCGCCTCCACCGCCCAGATCGCCCGGCGCCTGGACCTGTCGCGCACCACCGTGCAGAGCCGGATCGACCGGCTCGAGCGCAGCGGGGTGATCCGCGGCTACACCGTGCGCCTGGACGACGGTGTGGAGCAGGCGCGCATCCGCGCCCACATCCTGATCACGGTGCTGCCGAAGAAAATGGCCACGGTGGTCAAGGAACTGCACGCCATCCCCGAACTGCGCACCCTGCATTCGGTCAGCGGCCCGCATGACCTGGTGGCCCTGGCGGTGGTGGCCGACGTCAACCAGATGGATGTGCTCACCGACCGCATCGGTGCCATCGACGGGGTAGAGCGCACCTCCTCGGCGATCGTGCTGTCGACCAAGTTCGAGCGCTGACGGCACCGCGGACCGCCGCCGGCCCGGGCCTGCCGGCTCGCTACAATGACGTCTGTTGCAGGCCGTGCCCGCCCCGTGAAGAAATCCGACTTCCATTACGAGCTGCCCGAATCGCTGATCGCCCAGGCGCCGCTGGCGCAGCGCTCGGCCAGCCGCATGCTGCTGGTGCCACCGGACAGCGGCGCCCTGGCCGACCTGCAGGTGCGCGACCTGCCCGGACTGCTGCAGCCGGGCGACCTGCTGGTGTTCAACGATACCCGGGTGATCCCGGCGCGCCTGTTCGGCAGCAAGGACAGCGGCGGGCGGGTGGAGATCCTGATCGAGCGGCTGTTGCCCGGCGACCAGGCCCGGGCCCAGGTGCGCGCCAGCAAGTCGCCCAGGGCCGGTGGCTGGATCGAACTGGACGGGGGCGGCCGGGTCCAGGTGCTCGGCCGCGAGGGCGAGTTCTACCTGCTGGACTTCGAAGTGGAAGGCGGTCTGGAGCCGTGGCTGCTCAAGGTCGGGCGGCTGCCGCTGCCGCCCTACATCCGCCGCGAACCCGGCCAGGACGACGCCGAGCGCTACCAGACCGTGTTCGCCCGCCAGGTCGGCGCGGTGGCCGCACCCACCGCCGGACTGCATTTCGACGAGCCGTTGCTGGCGGCGCTGCGCGAGCGCGGGGTGCAGTTCGGCCATGTGACCTTGCACGTGGGCGCGGGCACCTTCCAGCCGGTGCGGGTGGAGGACGTGCGCGAGCACCGCATGCACAGCGAATGGCTCAACGTCGGCGCCGAACTGGTGGCCCAGGTGCGGCGCACGCGCCAGGCCGGGGGCAGGGTGGTGGCGGTGGGCACCACCGTGGTGCGGGCGCTGGAAAGCGCGATGCAGGACGGGGAGTTGCGGCCGTTCGCCGGGGAAACCCGGATCTTCATCTTCCCCGGCTATCGCATCACCAGCGTGGATGGACTGCTGACCAACTTCCACCTGCCCGAAAGCACCCTGCTGATGCTGGTGTCGGCCTTCGCCGGCAAGCAGCGGGTGTTCGAGGCCTATCGCCACGCGGTGGAGCAGCGCTACCGGTTCTTCTCCTACGGTGATGCGATGCTGCTGTGGGGGCAGGGCTGAGGCCTGCGCCGCTGCGCCGGCGCCATCGGTGTCCCGGGACAGCGCACGCGGCAGCTGAGTCAGTCGGCGCGCAGCCGCGCCAGCGTCTGGCCCAGGCGCACCGGTGTTTCCGCCGCCAGCTCCGGCGACAGGGTCGCCGCGCCGGGCGGCAGCAGCACGATCACCGTGGAGCCGTAGTTGAAACGCGCCATCTCGGCGAAGCGTTCCAGCACGATGCCCTGACCGCGCCAGTCCCTGCGCACGACTTCGTCGGCGTAGTCGGGAATCTCTACCCCGCTCCACACCGTCTCCACGCCCGACACCAGCAATGCGCCGACCATCACGCTGGCCATCGGCCCGAAGTCGGTGTCGAAATGGCACACCAGCCGTTCGTTGCGGGCAAACAGGCCCGGCACATCGCGCACCGCCTCGGTGCCGACGCTGAACAGCCGGCCCGGCACGTGCACGGTTTCGCGCAGGGTGCCGGTCCAGGGCATGTGCACGCGATGGTAGTCGCGCGGTGACAGGTAGACGGTGGCGAAGCTGCCGCCGGCGAACACGCGCGCGGCCTCGGCATCGCCGAGCAGTTGCGCGGCGGTGAACGAACGGCCCTTGGCCTGGAAGATACGGCCGTCGGTTTCGATCCGGCCGAGCTGGCTGATGCGACCGTCGGCCGGCATCAGCAGTGCACGCGGGTCCGGATCGGGTACGCGCGCGCCGGGCTTCAGGGCGCGGGTAAAGAACGCGTTGAAGGTCGGGTAGGCGGTCGGGTCCGGCTGCGCGGCCTCGTCCAGGTCCACCCCGAAGCGCCGCGTCACCGTGTCGATCAGCGCCTGCTTGAGCCACGGCCGGGTGGAGTAGGCCGCGCTGCGCGCGATCGCCGACAGCAGCCGGTGCGGAAGCACCCAGCTCAGCGCGGTCATCGGGCTCATCGGGCGCGGCCCATCGCATCCAGGGTGATCAGGTCGGCGGCGATGGCCTGCGGCTGCAGCGGCGGCCGGATCAGGCCGGCCAGCCGGCCCTGCGGGTCGAGCACGGCGATGTGCGCCGAATGATCGACGCTGTAGTCCTGCGGGTTGTGTTCGAAGTTGGCACCGGGGGCCTTCATGAACACGAAACCCAGCGAGGTGGCGAACTTCTCCAGCGCCGGCACGTCGGCGGTGGCAGCCAGAGTGTCGGGGTGGAAGGCGTGGGCGTACTCGCCGGTCTTGCCGGGCGTGTCGCGCTCCGGGTCGACCGAGACGAACAGCACCCGGGGCCGGGTCGATTCGGGCATCGATTCCCACTGCTTCTGCGCCTGCGCCAGCTCGGCCAGGGTGGTCGGGCACACGTCCGGGCAGAAGGTGAAGCCCAGGAACACCAGGGTCCAGTGGCCGGCCAGTTCACCGGCCACCAGCGGGGTGCCGTCGGACTGGCGCAGGTTGAAGGCGGGCAACTCGCGCGGCTGTGGCAACAGGGTCACCGCTTCCAGCTGCGGTGCCTTGGTCTCCCCGCCGCGACCGAACAGCTGCCAGGCGGCCAGCAGGCCCAGGCCGGCGGCGAGCGCGGCCACGAGGATCCAGGCGGTGGTGCGGTTGAACATGCGCGGGCGTTCCGGTGCGGCCTGTGGACCGGTCATGATACCGGCCCGAGCCGATGGCCGTGGCCGCGTGCCCGCCCGGGTACGGTGCCGGGACTATAATCGCCCCCTGTTTTCCGGACCTGCGCCCACGCCGCGCCCTGCCATGACCGCCGACCCGGCCACCGAGCTGCACACGATCATCGACCTGATCCGCTACGGCGGCAGCCGCTTCAACCAGGCCGGCCTGACCTTCGGGCACAGCTACGACAACGCCATGGACGAGGCCACCCAGCTGGTCCTGCACGCGCTGCACCTGCCGCACGACCTGGGTCCGGCCTACGGCCAGGCGCGGCTGACGGCGGAGGAAAAGCACGCGATCCTGGCCCTGTTCCAGCGTCGCATCGACGAGCGCGTGCCGGCCGCCTACCTGACCGGCGAGGCCTGGTTCGCCGGCCTGAACTTCAAGTCCGACCGGCGTGCACTGGTGCCGCGTTCGCCGATCGCCGAGCTGATCGAGTCGGGCTTCGAGCCCTGGCTGGGCGGTCGCGAGGTGCGCCGGGCCCTGGACCTGTGCACCGGTTCGGGCTGCATCGCCATCGCCATGGGCCATTACAACCCGGACTGGCAGGTGGACGGGGCGGACATCAGTGACGACGCCCTGGCCCTGGCGGCGGAGAACAAGGCGCGCCTGCACGCCGACAACGTCGACCTGGTCAAGTCCGACCTGTTCGCCGGCCTGGGCGGGCGCCACTACCAGCTGATCGTCACCAATCCGCCCTACGTCACCGACGACGAGACCGACGCGCTGCCCAGGGAATACTCCTACGAACCGGAGCTGGGCCTGCGCGCCGGCCCGGACGGCCTGGACCTGGTGCTGAAGATCCTGCGCGATGCGCCGCTGCACCTGTCCCAGGACGGCCTGCTGATCTGCGAGGTCGGCGAATCGGAGCGGCACCTGGTCAAGCTGCTGCCGGAGCTGGACCTGGCCTGGATCGAGTTCAAGGTCGGGCAGATGGGCATCTTCGCGGTCGAGTGCCACGACCTGATCACCCACAACGCCCGCATCGCCGAGCTGGCCGCCGCGCGCCGCTGACGGTTGCCGGCGCAACGTTCCCCCGGCCCGCTGCTGCACTGCAGCGAAGGGCGTCTTTGTGCGATGCTTGCAGGCCCACCTGCGTGCCCTGCGGAGCGGCGCCTTGAGCAGCAATACCTTCGGCAAGCTGTTGTCGGTCACCACCTTCGGCGAATCGCACGGCCCTGCCATCGGCTGCGTCGTCGACGGGTGCCCGCCGGGGCTGGAGATCGCGCCGGAGGAGTTCGTCCACGATCTGCAGCGCCGCGCCACCGGCAAGAGCCGCCACACCTCGGCCCGACGCGAGGCCGATGAAGTGGAGATCCTCTCGGGCGTGTACGAAGGCCGCACCACCGGCACCCCGATCGCGCTGCTGATCCGCAACACCGACGCGCGCAGCAGGGATTACGCCGACATCGCCGCGCAGTTCCGCCCGGGCCATGCCGATTACAGCTACTGGCAGAAATACGGCATCCGCGACCCGCGTGGTGGCGGCCGCAGTTCGGCGCGCGAGACCACCATGCGCGTGGCCGCGGCAGTGATCGCCAAGAAGTGGCTGCGGCAGCGCCATGGCGTCGAAGTGCGCGGCTTCCTGGCCCAGATCGGCGAGGTGAAACCGGCCGGTTTCGAATGGAGCGCGGTGGAGGACAACCCGTTCTTCTGGCCGCATGCGGCCCAGGTGCCGGCGCTGGAGGAATACATGGACGCGCTGCGCAAGTCCGGTGATTCGGTCGGCGCGCGCGTGACCGTGGTGGCCGACGGCGTGCCGCCGGGCTGGGGCGAGCCGATCTACGGCAAGCTCGATGGCGAGCTGGCCGCCGCGCTGATGAGCATCAACGCGGTCAAGGGCGTGGAGATCGGCGACGGCTTCGGCGTGATCGCGCAGAAGGGCACCGCCCACCGCGACCTGATCGGCGCCGACGGCTTTGCCAGCAACCACGCCGGCGGCATCCTCGGCGGGATTTCCAGCGGCCAGCAGGTGCTGGCCTCGATCGCGCTCAAGCCCACCTCCAGCCTGCGCCTGCCCGGGCCAACGGTCGATGTGCACGGCAATCCGGTCGAAGTGGTCACCACCGGCCGCCACGATCCGTGCGTGGGCATCCGCGCCACCCCGATCGCCGAGGCGATGGTCGCCCTGGTGCTGATGGACCAGGCCCTGCGCCACCGCGCCCAGTGCGGCGATGTCGGCGACGTCGTGCCGCGCATCCCCGCCGGGGAAGGCGCGATCGGTGGAAAACCCTAGGGAGCCTGCTGCCGGCGTCCACGCCCCGCGTGCGGCAGCCCGGATGGACAGGTTCCCCGAATCCATCGCGCAGGCGCCGCCGGCGCCCATCCAATCCCACCCGCACCACCTGCATCAAGCGAGAGCCCCGTCCCCATGAGCACTGCAGAACGTCGTTTCAACGTTGCCGTCGTCGGCGCCACCGGCGCGGTCGGCGAGACCATGCTGTCCATCCTGGCCGAGCGCCAGTTTCCGGTGGGCGAAATCGTCGCCCTGGCCTCGGAGCGTTCGGCCGGTGGCGAGGTCGAGTTCGCCGGCCGCAAGATCACCGTCCAGGACCTGGCCAGCTTCGACCCGAAGGGCGTGGACATCGCCCTGTTCTCGGCCGGTGGCGGCGTGTCCAAGGAATACGCGCCGAAGTTCGCCGCCGCCGGCGCGGTGGTGATCGACAACTCCTCGGCCTTCCGCTACGACGACGACGTGCCGCTGGTGGTGTCGGAGGTGAACCCGGAGGCGGCGCGCAAGCGCCCGCGCGGGATCATCGCCAACCCCAACTGCTCGACCATGCAGATGCTGGTGGCGCTGGCGCCACTGCACCGCCAGTACGGCATCGAGCGCATCAACGTGGCCACCTACCAGTCGGTGTCCGGGGCCGGGCGCTCGGCGCTGGAGGAGCTGGGCCGGCAGACCGCCAACCTGCTCAATTTCCAGGATCCGGACCCGCAGCGTTTCCCGCTGCAGATCGCCTTCAACCTGATCCCGCACATCGACGACTTCCTGGACAACGGCTTCACCAAGGAGGAGATGAAGCTGGTCTGGGAGACCCGCAAGATCCTGGGCGACGACAGCATCCAGGTGAACCCGACCGCGGTGCGGGTGCCGGTGTTCTTCGGCCATTCCGAGGCGGTGGCGATCGAGACCCGGGACAAGGTGACGGCGGCGGCGGCGCGCGAGCTGCTGGAGCGCTCGCCGGGCATCGAGGTGGTGGACGAGCGCAAGGCCGGCGGCTATCCCACGCCGGTGACCCACGCCTCGGGCAACGACCCGGTGTACGTGGGCCGCATCCGCGAGGACATCTCGCACCCGCGTGGCCTGAACCTGTGGATCGTGTCGGACAACATCCGCAAGGGCGCCGCGCTCAACGCGGTGCAGCTGGCCGAGCTGGTGGCGCGGGAAGGCTGAACCGGTCGCGGCAGGAGCCCAGGTGACCGGACGCATGTCCGGTCACCCCGGCTCCTACAACGGCGGGGGGTCGGCTATAGTGCGGCGCATGACCATTCGGGGAAGGGGCGCCAGGCGCCCGTGGCATTGGCTGCTGCTGATCGCGTTGCTGCTGGCCAGCGGCGGCGCGATGGCGCTTGGGTTGGGCCAGATCCGGGTGCTGTCGGCGCCGGGCGAACCGTTCCTGGCCGAAATCCCGATCATTTCCAACGAGCCGGGCGAACTGGAGAACGCGCGCGCGCGGCTGGCCTCGTCCGATACCTTTGCCAGGGTCGGCCTGCAGCCGCCGACCGGGCTGGTGCGGGACCTGCAGTTCGAGATCACCACCGATGCCCAGGACCGGGCCGTGGTCCGGGTCACCGGCAGCGTGCCGGTGGATGTGGCCGCGCTGGCCTTCCTGGTCGAGGTGGACTGGGGCCAGGGCCGGCTGGTGCGCGAGTACTCGGCCCTGGTCGATGCACCGCGGACCACCGCCCCCATCGACGCCCCGGTGATCCAGGCCCCCCGGGCCCTGCCGTCGGACAGCATCGTGCGGGCACCGCAGCCGGTGGTCGCGCCGACCGAGCCCGCACCGGCCTCCGAACCGGCCGCCGCCGCGCCCCCGGTGGCGCAGGCCCCGGCGCGTCCGCGGCCGACCCCGGCGGCCTCCGTGGCCCCGGGCGAGGAGCTGGGCCGGGTCCAGCGCGGCCAGACCCTGTCGCAGCTGGCCGCCGGCATGGATCGTGGTGGCCGCAGCCTGGACGAGGCGATGGTGGCCCTGCTGCGCGCCAATCCCCAGGCCTTCATCGGCGGCAACATCCACCGCCTGCGTGCCGGAGCACGGCTGCGCATGCCCGGCGCGGAGGATTTCGGCCAGGCCGATGCCGCTGCCGCCAGCGCGCTGGTGCGCGAGCAGACCGCGCAGTGGCGCCAGGCCACGCGTCCGGCGCTGCAGCCGGCCGATGCTGGAGTGGTGGCAACGAATCCTGCACCGGCCGCGGCGCCGGCCCCTGCGCCGGTCGGCGCCAGGCTGGAAATCGCACCGGCGGCGGCAGCGGCCGGTTCCCAGGCGACAGATTCCGGACTCGATGCCGGTGGTGAGGGCGACATGCTGGCAAACGAACAACTGCGGCAGGCCCGGGAAGACCTGGCCACGCGCGATACCGAACTGCAGGAACTGCGCAGCCGGCTTGACGACCTGGAAAAGCTGCAGCAGCAGCAGGCCCGGCTGATCGAGCTCAAGGACAGCGAGCTGGCCAGCGCCCAGCAGGCACTGGCCAAGTCCAACGCCGCCAGTGCGCCGGCGGCGATGCCGGCCTGGTTGTGGCCTGGCCTGGCCCTGGCCCTGGTCGTGGCCGGACTGGTGGGCTGGTGGGCGCGCCGTCCCCGGCCCAGCCCGATCCCGGCTGCGGACCGCAATGGCGGCAGTGGCCGTGGCTTCGATGCGGCTGCACTGGCCGCGGCCATGCCGCAGCAGGCCCAGGATCCCCAGGCCAATGTCGAAACCGGCGATGGAGACCAGGCCGACACGCGCGTGGAGCGCGAGGATGTTTTGGCGTGGAGCGCGGCGACGGGCGCAGCGGCGACCGCAGCACCGGCCTGGCATACCGGCGAGGTGGCCCAGGACGCGGCCATCGACCTGGCCCCGATCAATCCGGCTCCGGCCGGGCGCGAGCGCCTGGAACTGGCGATTGCCTACCTGGATCTGGGCGACCTGGAAACCGCGCGCAGCCTGCTGCAGGAGGTCGCCGCCGGCCAGGATCCGGTCGCGCGCGACGAAGCGCTGCTGCTGCTGCGCGAAATCGGCTGACCGGGGCCGGTACGGCGATGCGTTACGCGCTGGGCGTCGAGTACGACGGCAGCGGATTCCAGGGCTGGCAGGGGCTCGGGCCGTCCGGGCCGCCGACCGTGCAGGCCGCGCTCGAACGCGCCCTGTCCTCGGTGGCCGACCAGGCCATCACCGTCACCTGCGCCGGCCGCACCGATGCCGGCGTGCATGCGCAATGCCAGGTCGTGCACTTCGACAGCACCGCCCAGCGAGATCCGCGCGCCTGGACTCTGGGCACCAGCGGGCGGCTGCCGCCGGCGGTGTGCGTGCGCTGGTGCGTGCCGGTGCCAGTGGAGTTCCACGCACGCTTTTCCGCGCGCGCGCGCCGCTACCGCTATCGGCTGGTCAACCGCCCGGTGCGGCCGGCGCTGTACCG
>JAGOWL010000077.1 GCA_018060215.1 Pseudoxanthomonas sp. | reverse complement strand
TACGGCATCGTGCTGAGCCTGCTCACCCTGCCGGCCTGGGCCTGGCTGCTTGGGCGCATGGTCAGCTAGGCCCGCCGCCGGGGCGCCCGGCCCAGCGCGCCCCGGCCCGGGCGGCGGCTTCCGTACAATGGGCCGATGGACACCCCCAACCCGGTCGTGCGGCTGAAGAACGCCTGGCGTTCCAGCCATCCCTGGATCTTCCAGAAACTGGTCGAGAAGCCCGCGCAGAAGCCGCGCCCGGGCGAGATCGTCGACGCCTACGATGTCGATGGCCAGTTCATCGGCCGCGGTTTCTACAACGGCCATTCGCGCATCGCCCTGCGCATCCTGGAGACCGACCCGGCGCGGGCGGTGGACGCGGGCTGGTTCGAGCGCCGGATCGGCGAGGCGGTGGCGCTGCGCCGGCAGGTGCTGAAGCTGGACGAAGTCTCCAACGCCTGGCGGGTGGTCCACTCCGAGGGTGACGGCCTGTCCGGGCTGGTGGTGGACCGCTACGACGACCTGCTGGTGGTGGAATTCTTCAGCGCCGGCATGTACCGCCACCGCGAATGGATCTACGCCGCCCTGCGCCGGCACTTCGACGGCGCGCGCATCTACAGCTTCGCCGACGAACACGTGCAGAAGCAGGAGAGCTTCGACTACCGGCCGGTCTACAGCGAGGGGGGTGCGCCGGAGCCGGCGCTCATCACCGAACACGGCATCCGTTTCCGCGCCGACCCGGCCGGGGCGCACAAGACCGGTTTCTTCGCCGACCAGCGCGAGAACCGGCAATGGTTCGCCCAGCAGGTCGCCGGCAGGACCGTGCTCGACCTGTGCTGCAACACCGGTGGTTTCGCCGTGTACGCGGCCGCGCGCGGCGCGGCCGAGGTCACCGGCATCGACATCGACGAGGCGGTGATCGAGATCGCCAAGGCCAACGCCCGCCTCAACAATGTCAGGCCGAAGTTCGTGCAGGCCGACATCTTCCCGTGGCTGCGCGAGGCGGCCAATCGTGGCGAGCGTTACGACGCGGTGGTGCTGGACCCGGCCAAGATGACCCGCGACCGCGACCAGGTGATCACCGCGCTGAAGAAATACCTGGACATGAACAAGCTGGCCCTGGGCGTGGTCAAGCCTGGCGGCTTGTTCGCCACCTTCTCCTGCACCGGCCTGGTGGCCGAAGACCAGTTCCTGGACATGCTGCGCCGGGCCGCGTTCTACGCCGGGCGCACGGTGCAGGTGCTCAAGGTCGCCGGCGCCGGCGCCGACCACCCGTTCCTGGCCCACGTGCCCGAATCGCGCTACCTCAAGGCGGTGTTCTGCCGGGTGCTGGACTGACACCCGGCCAGTCGCGGCGGGTCCGGCCGGGCTGTCCCGCCGGGCCGGGTGCGCGATTGCCTGGTGCGCCCCGGTCGTCCGGGCTCAGTAGCCGTTCTCGTGCAGGGTCGCGCGGACCTGCTGGTGGCGGGCCTGGATCGACGCCGACGGCATCTTGTCGAGCAGGCTGAACACGACCACGGCCACGGTCCCGGCCAGGAAGCCGGGCACCATCTCGTACAGCGCGCTGCCGGTCTGCTTCCACAGCAGCACGGTGGCCGCGCCGGCGAGCATGCCGGCCAGGGCGCCGTTGCGGGTCATGCGCTGCCAGAACACCGACAGCAGCACCACCGGCCCGAACGCGGCGCCGAATCCGGCCCAGGCGTAGGACACCAGGCCCAGCACCCGGCTGTCGGGGTCGCGGGCGATCCAGATCGCCAGCAGCGCCACCGCCAGCACCATCGCCCGGCCGAACCAGACCAGCTCGCGGTGCCCGGCCTTCGGGCGCACGAAGCCGCGGTAGAAATCCTCGGTCAGGGCGCTGGAGCACACCAGCAGCTGCGCCGACAGGGTGCTCATGATCGCCGCCAGGATCGCCGACAGCACGATGCCGGCGATCCACGGGTTGAACAGGTGCTCGGCCAGGGCGATGAACACGCGCTCGGGATTGGCGTCGACCGGGCCGGCCAGCTCCGGATGCTGGGCGAACCAGGCGATGCCGGCCAGGCCGGTGGCCACTGCGCCAGCCAGGCACGCCACCATCCAGGTCATGGCGATGCGGCGCGCGCGCGGGATCGTGGCCAGGTCGTCGGCGGCCATGAACCGGGCCAGCACATGCGGCTGGCCGAAGTAGCCCAGGCCCCAGGCCAGGGCCGAGACCACCGCCACCAGCCCGCCGGCACCGATCCAGGCCAGCCGCGCCGGATCGACCTGTTCGATCAGCGCCAGGGACGCCGCCGGACCACCGACGCCGGCGATGGCGAAGCTCGGCACCAGCAGCAGGGCGAAGATCATCAGCGAGGCCTGCACCGTGTCGGTCCAGCTCACCGCCAGGAAGCCGCCGATGAAGGTGTAGACGATGGTGACCAGGGCACCCCACAGCATCGCCTGGCCGTAGGGCAGGCCGAACATGCTTTCGAACAGGCGCGCACCGGCGACGATGCCCGAGGCGCAGTAGATGGCGAAGAACACCAGGATCACCAGCGCCGACAGGATGCGCAGCAGCTTGCTGCGGTCCTCGAAGCGGTGGGTGAAGTAGTCCGGCAGGGTCAGGGCGTTGTTGGCCCGTTCGGTGTACACGCGCAGCGGGCCGGCCACGAAGCGCCAGTTGAACCAGGCGCCAATGATCAGGCCCACCGCGATCCAGCCCTCCGAGGCGCCGGTCAGGTACAGCGCGCCGGGCAGGCCCATCATCAGCCAGCCGCTCATGTCCGAGGCGCCGGCGGCCAGCGCGGTGACATACGGCCCCAGCGAACGCCCGCCGAGGATGTAGTCGTCGAAGGTGCGGGTCCGGCGCCAGGCCACGAAGCCGATGACGACCATCAGCAGCAGGTAGGCGGTGAAGGCGACGATCAGCGGCGCGCTGGCGGTGGTCATGGGGCTTTCCGGGGTGGTCCGGCAGCCATGGTAGCGGCACCGGCGCCGGCTGGCGCGCAGTCGCGCCAGTTGCGACCGCCGCCGCTAGACTGGGGGCATGACCGATACCGCCCTGCTGTACCTGATCTGTGGATTGCTGCTGCTGGCCCTGGCCGTCCTGGTGGCGCTGCTGCTGCGGCGCCCGGATGCGGCCCTGGAGCGCCTGCGTGGACAGCTGGAGGAGGCCCTGCGGGCCGAGCAGCGTGACGGCCGGCTGGAACTGCGCCAGCAGCTGGACGGCCTGGCCACCAGCCAGGGCCAGCGCATCGACGGCTTCGCCCGCCACCTGGGCGACCTGGGCACGCGCACCGATGCGCGTCTGGACACCCTGCGCGACACGCTGACCGAGGACGCGCGCAAGCACCGGCAGGAGTCGGCCGAATCCCAGCAGCGCTCGCGCGAGAGCCTGGCCACCCAACTGCGCGAGCTGACCGAGCGCAACGAGCAGCGCATTGGCGAGATGCGCGCCACCCTGGAGCAGCAGCTGCGCAACCTGCAGGCCGACAACGCGCTCAAGCTGGAAAAGATGCGCGAGACGGTGGACGAAAAGCTGCACAGCACCCTGACCACGCGCCTGGACTCCTCGTTCAAGCTGGTGTCCGAGCGGCTGGAGCAGGTCCAGCGCGGCCTGGGCGAGATGCAGCAGCTGGCCACCGGGGTGGACGACCTCAAGCGCGTGCTGGGCAACGTCAAGACCCGTGGCGGCTGGGGCGAGGTGCAGCTGGAGGCGATCCTGGAGCAGGTGCTCACCAGCAGCCAGTACGCGCGCGGGGTGAAGCTGCGGCCGGACGGCGACGAGATGGTCGATTTCGCCATCCGCCTGCCCGGCCGCGGCCAGGACCAGGTGCCGGTATGGCTGCCGATCGACGCCAAGTTCCCGCGCGAGGACTACGAGCGCCTGCTCGACGCCCAGGAGCAAGGTGATCCGGAGCTGGTGCGCAGCACCGGCGCACAGCTGGAGAAGGCCATCCGCACCCAGGCCCGGTCGATCAGCGACAAGTACGTGGTGCCACCGCACAGCACCGACTTCGCGGTGATGTTCCTGCCCACCGAGGGCCTGTATGCCGAAGTCATCCGCCGCCCCGGCCTGACCGATGCGCTGCAGCGCGAGCACCGGGTGGTGGTCGCCGGCCCGACCACGGTCACCGCCCTGCTCAACAGCCTGCAGATGGGCTTCCGCACCCTGGCCATCGAGCAGCGCTCGGGCGAGGTGTGGGCGCTGCTGGGCGCGGTCAAGAGCGAGTTCGGCAAGTTCGCCGGCATCCTGGAAAAGGCCGAGAAACAGATCAACACGGTCGGCAAGAGCCTGGGCGACGCCAGCCGCAAGACCCGCACCATCGAACGCAGGCTGCGTTCGGTGGAATCGCTGGACCAGGAGCGGGCGCAGGCCCTGCTGGGCGAAGTGGGCCCGGAGGAGGTCGGCTTCGACGAGGCCGAGTCCGACGAGGCCGGGGACGAAGATCCGGCGTGAGGCTCAGGCGCCCGGGAGCGGGATCGGCAGTGGCATGGCGTCGGCCGGGACGGTGGGATTGCGCTCCTCGTCCTCGTCCTCGCGCAGGTAGTCGGGCAGTTCGCTGTCCTGCGCACGGTTGCGGCGGTCGCTTTCGATCTGGAAGCTGCGGCGCCTGAGCCAGGCGTCGCGGACCATGGCGTATTCGTCCGGCGCCGATTCGCGCAGCGAATCCAGCGCCGCCAGCTGGGCGCGGGTGTCCACCAGCTGCAGGCCCTGCAGCAGGATCCGGGTCTTGTCCTGCTCCACCTGCTGGACCGCCGACAACGGCGCGTCACCGGCCAGGCCCAGGGCATCGCGCAGGGTGCGCGGGCCGAACAGCGGCAACTCCACGTAGCGCGAACTGCGCCAGCCCCACATGCCCAGGGTCTGGCCGAAGTCCTCGCTGCGGCGCTTCATCTTCAGGTCGCTGGCCGGGTCGAAGATGCCGCCGATGCCCAGGGTGGAATTGACCACGAACCGGCCCAGGGTCTGGAACGCATGCCGTGGCCGCCCCTGCAGCAGCTGGTTGACGAAGGTGCGCGGCGAGGACAGGTTGTCGAAGAAGTTGGTCACGCCCAGGCGCATCGGTTGCGGCACCACGGCCACGTAGGCGCTGGCCAGCGGCTTGGCGACGGCGCGGTCGACCACGTTGTTGAAGGCGTGGATGCGGCGATTGAGCGGCTCCCAGGGGTCATAGGCCGGCCGTACCGGTGCGCCGTCATCGGCTGGCGCCGCCTCGCCATACAGGGCCGCGTAGTCGTCCTCGGCCTCGGTGGGGCTCTGGCCGGTACTGGCGGCGACCGGCCCGGTGGCGATGCCCGGCTCGGCCAGCGGCTGCGCATCGGCGGCCAGGTTGGACGCGGCCAGTGGGGCGTCCGCCGGCATCGTCTCCGCCGCCGCCGCGGTGGCGGCGCCGTGCTCGACCTCGGCCGCAGCCGTGCTGGCCTGGGCCGGGGCCGGGGCCGGCGGCGCGGCGGCAGGTCCGGGCGTGCTGGCACAGGCGGCCAGTACGCACAGCAACAAGCTGGCCAGTGGCAGGCGCAACCGGTTCATGGGGTCTGGCCCGCGTAGCCCAGGCCGGCGTCCAGGCGATAGGCCGCGCACAGCTCGGCCAGTCCGGCCGGGCGGCCTTCGATGGTGGGCGCGGCGCCCTGCGCGGACAGGCGCGCGACGGTCTCGGCCAGCAGCGCCAGCCCGGCGCTGTCCAGTGCAGTCACCGCCGACAGGTCCAGCACCTGCGTCCCGTCCAGCAGCGGCAGCAGCCGTGGCCAGGCCGCCGACGCGGCGGCCCGGTCCAGCGGCCCGGCCAGGTGCAGCACCGCGCCGTCGCGGCGCAGCGCCAGCCCGGCGCCGGTCGATGCAGCCACGGTCACGGCTGCTGCGGCTGCAGGGTGCCGGCGCGCAGGTCGGCGGCGACCTGGGCGATGGATTTCTGCCGCAGCGGCGCGTCGAACTGGCTGCGGTAGGTCTGCACGTAGGACACGCCCTCGACCATCACGTCGAACACCTTCCAGCCGCCGTTGTCGCGCATCAGGTAGTCCACCGGGATCGGGTTGCCGCCTTCACGCAGCACCTCGGTGGACACGCGCACGCCGCGGTTGCCCGGCAGCGGGGTTTCCGACTTCAGGCGGATCCGCGGCTTGCCCTCGATGTTCACCAGGGCCTCGCCGTAGCGCTTCATCAGGTTGTCGGTCATCGCCGCGGCGAACAGTTTGATGTCCGCTTCGCTGGCGCCACGGCCATGCGGACCCAGTACCAGGCGCGCGGCGTAGTCGCGGTCCATGCTGGCGCCCAGTTCGCTTTCGATGAAGGCATTGAGCGCGGCCGGGTTCTTCTGGAACTCGACGCGACGCTGCTGCAGGGTGGCCAGGATCCGGGTTCCGGTTTCGAGCACCTGCTTGCCGGCGCTGGCAGCGGGTGCGGTGGCCTGGGCGGCGGCGGGCGTGGCCGCCAGCAGCGGACAGGCCAGGGCCAGGGAAAGGGCGAGGATCAAAGGTTTCATGGCAGCGGAACTTCCTCCGTGGGGGGCGGGGGCGGCGGCGGTGCCGAACCACCGGCACCGCCGAACATGTACTTGCCGACCAGCTGGATCAGGTCCACGGCCGACTGGGTGTAGGCGATCTCGTCGCCGGCGCGCAGCGGCTCCGGGTCGCCGCCCGGCTGCAGGCCCACGTAGCTCTCGCCGAGCAGGCCGCTGGTGAAGATGCCGGCCGAGGTATCGGCGGGCAGGTCGGCAAAGCGCTTGTCGATGGCCAGGGTGACGATGGAATCGAACTTCACCGGGTCCAGGTCGATGCCCTCGACCCGGCCCACCACCACCCCGCCGATCTTCACCGGGGCCTGCGCCCGCAGCTGGCCGAGGTTGGAGAAGCGCGCGGTCAGCGCATAGCTGCCGCCGCCGATGCCGAACTGGCGGTTGGTCGAGGCGAAGGCCAGCACCAGCAACGACGCCAGCGCCAGCACGAGGAAGGCGCCGACCGCGAATTCAAGCCTGGGACCACGGAGTGCCATGGGAATCACCTTCAGAAAAGGAGTGCGGACATCACGAAATTCAGCATCAGCACCAGCAGCGAGGCGTTGACCACCGCGCGGGTGGTCGCCACCGAGGTGCCCTCGATGGTCGGCTCGGCGTGGAAGCCGGCATAGGCCGCCACCAGCGCCGCGGTGCCGCCGAACACGGCCGACTTCAGCAAGGCCACGCCGAAGTCGTCCCAGAAGTCCACGCTGCCCTGCAGCGAGGACCAGAACGTGCCGTTGTCCAGGCCCAGCACCTGCACCGCCTGGAACCAGCCGGCGCTGATGGCCAGCGAACAGAAGAACACCGTCAGCAACGGCACGCACAGTACCGCCGCCCAGAAGCGCGGCGCCACGGTCTTGGCGACCGGGTCGATGGCCATCAGTTCCAGCGCCTTGATCTGGTCGGTGGCGCGCATCAGGCCCAGTTCGGCGGCGATCGAGCTGCCGGCGCGGCCGATGAACAGCAGCGCGGTCAGCACCGGCCCCAGTTCGCGGTACAGCGACAGGCCCAGCAGGGTGGCCAGGGCGTCGGAGGCGCCGAAGGTGGCCAGGGTGCGGTGGCCCTGCAGGGTCAGCACCAGGCCCACGAACGCACCGCCGACGACGATGATCGGCAGCGAGCGGCCGCCGATCTTGTAGATCTCGCGGCTCAGCTCGGCGAAAAAGTCGCGGGTCGGCAGCGAGGCACGCAGTACCGACAGCGAGAACATTCCGGCCCGGCCCAGCGACCGCAGGCTGGCGGCGAGGGTGGCGGTCGCCATTCAGGCCACCTCCGCGCGGCGCACCGGGGCCACGCTCTCGAACGGGATCGGGCCGTCGGGCTCGCCGTCCAGGAACTGCCGCAGCAGCGGATCGGCGCTGGCGCGCAACTGCTGCGGGGTGCCGTCGAAGACGATCCCGCCGTTGGCGATCACCACCGCCCGGTCGGCGATGGGCAGGGTTTCGTTGACGTGGTGGCTGACCACGATGCTGGCCAGGCCCAGGCTGCGCGACAGCCGCCGGATCAGGCTCATGATCACCCCCGAGGCGATCGGGTCCAGCCCGGTCAGCGGTTCGTCGTACAGCATCAGCGGCGGATCCAGGGCCAGCGCCCGTGCCAGCGCCACCCGCCGGGCCATGCCGCCGGACAGCTCGCGCGGATACAGGTCGGCGGCCGCGCGCAGCCCCACCGCGTTGAGCTTCATCGCCACCAGCCGCTGCAGCAGCGGCTCGGGCAGGGTGGTATGGGCGCGCAACGGCAGGGCCACGTTTTCGGCCACGCTCAGGTCGGTGAGCAGGCCATTGCCCTGCAGCAGCACGCCGATGCGCTTGCGCATCTCCAGCAGCGCGCGCGCGCCGCGCGGCACCGGCTGGTCGAACACCCGCACCTGGCCGGCGGCCGGCACCAGTTCACCGGTGATCGCCGCCAGCAGGGTCGACTTGCCGGTCCCGGACGGGCCCAGCACGGCGGTGATGCTGCCGGCGGGCACCCGCAGGTCCAGGTCGCGCAGGATCGTGCGCCCGCCGCGGTCGAGGCGGACACCCTGCAGGACAACGGCGTCGGTGGCGGGGGCTGTCATCGGGTGCGGTGGCAGGTCGGAAGGCGCAAACGTCGAATCATGCGTGGCTTAAACTGAATCCCGACCTAATTATGTACCAGGCGGTACATTAAATGGCCCTGCCGGAACCGCGGGCCGGGTGCCCGCCCAGCCGTCGGGTTCAGGCCGTCGTCGCCGGCTCCTGTTCGGCCACCGACTGCCGCAGACGACGCAGCGACACCGGTTCGCGTGCCTGCCCCAGCGCCTGGCGCAGGTTGGCGTAGATGCGCGATGCGTAGGCCTGGTCGTTGAGCAGCGAGCCGGCCTGGATGCCATCGATCACCCCCTGCTGCATCAGTTCGAACAGCTGCCGGCGCTGCTGCAGGTCCTCGGCCTCGGCCTGGCGATCCAGGGCCGCCAGCCGCTGCTGCCATTCCAGGGTCTCGCGCGAGGTGCGGGTGATCTCGCGCACCGCCACGATCCGCCCGAACAGGCTGCGCCGCAGCTCCACGTAGGCCGCCCGCAGCGGCGAGTCGTCCTCGCGCAGGCGCAGACCCAGGTTCTTCTGCAGGTGCTTGGCGTCCTTGACCGAATTGACCAGCAGCAGCGCCGCCATCCCGCACCCGGTCCAGAAGCGCTGGTGCTCCGGGTCCTGCGGCGCTTCCAGCTTGCCCATGAAGGCCAGCACGTCGCCGTACACGCCCTTGACCCGCTGCTGGTACAGCCGCTCCACATCGTGGCAGGCCCCATCGCCCGGTCGCGCCTGCAGCAGGGCCGGATCCGGCGCCGGCTGGCGGAAGAGGTCGGCCGGCAGGCACAGCGCCTGGCAGATCACCTCCATGCACAGGTTGCCCAGGTGGTGCAGTTCCAGGATCAACGCGGCGGCGGCCGTGTCCACCGACTCCAGCGCCGGCGTGCCCAGGTGGTGGGCACGCACGCGCTGGATCGGTGCGGTGGCGGCCGCTGCGGCCGGCACCAGCGGGTCCACCCGGTCGGGCAGCCAGCGCACCAGCCAGCCGGCCATGCGCTGCTGCAGCGGCCAGAACAGCAGCACCCCGCCCAGATTGAACAGGGTATGGAACAGCGCCAGTTGCAACAGGGCGTTGTCGCCGAAGCCGGCCAGCTGCGATATGGCTTCCATGGTCCAGGTCAGCGGCACCAGCAGCAGCAGGGCCAGGCTGGCGGTGGCCACGTTGAAGATCACGTGGAACAGCGCCAGTCGCTGGCCACCGCGGTTGCTGCCCAGCATGCCCACGAAGGCGGTGCTGACGCTGCTGCCCACGTTGGAGCCGATCGCCAGGGCCAGGCTCTGGTCCAGTTGCAGCTGGCCGCCGGCCAGCGCGGCCAGGGCCAGCATCAGCACCGCATGGGTGGACTGCAGCACCACCGTGGCGACCATGCCGACCAGCACGAACAGCAGGGTCTGGGCCAGGCCGGTGGCGCCGTTGGAAGCGAAGCCGGTATCGCCGCTCATCGCCTCGAAGCCGGCGCGCAGGCCATCGATGCCCAGGAAGATGAAGGCCACGCCCAGCAGCACCCGCCCGGCCGCCTTGCCGCGCGGCCCGGCGAAACTGCCCAGCACGCCGAACACCACCAGCGGCCAGGCCATCGGCGAGAGGCTGAAATCGTGCCCGGCCAGCGCCAGCAGCCAGATGCCGGTGGTGGCACCGAGGTTGGCGCCCAGGAGGATGGAGATGCCGCCGGCCAGCTGGATCAGGCCCGAACCCAGGAAGGCGATGGTCAGCAGCGAGACCAGGGTGGAGGACTGCAGCGCGGTGGTGCCGGCGATGCCGAACAGCAGGCCACGGACCGGGGTGCCGGTACTGCGCGCCAGCATCCGCTCCAGGCTGCCGCCGGCCAGCTGCCGCAGGCCCTCCTCCAGGCACTGCATGCCGAACAGGAACATCGCCAGCCCGGCGCACAGCTGCAGCCAGCCATCGTCGCGCCAGAAGCTCCAGCCCAGTGCTGCGGCCAGCAGCACGAACAGCGGCAGGCGGAACTTGTCCAGTTTCAAGGCGGAGATTCCGGGGGAAGCGGGCCAGCGGCCATTATCGGCTGGTTCTCCGGGCGTGGTCTCAAAGCACTGGAGTCTGTCGGCTTCGAGGGGAGCCGCGGTGGTGCGGGCTTCTGGGTTGAGCCAAAGCACCGGGATTTGTCGCCTTCGGGGGGAGCCGCGGCAGTGCGGGCTTCTGGCTTGAGCCAAAGCGCCGGGATTTGTCGCCTTCGGGAGGGAGCCGCGGTGGTGCGGGGATCGTGCGCATCGCCTGATTGCGCCGTCCATGGCTCCAACAGGCGAGCGCAGGCCATCCATGGCCTGCTTGCGCCCGATCCCCGCACCACCGCGTCTTTCGCCA
>JAGOWL010000076.1 GCA_018060215.1 Pseudoxanthomonas sp. | reverse complement strand
TGCCGATGCCGATGCCCGGCCCCGGCCCTGGGCGCGGGCGCGATTGTCCCGGCGAATGAGCCACGCCGCCAGAATCATCAGCGGCCAAAGCAAGGCGAAGACCATCGCCGCGAGCCAGGGCCACCGCGCCCCCCGCCCCGGTACGCCCGCCATCCTGCGACCCGCGAAAGGCGGCTCACCGCCGGCCCAGCGATGGATCGGCCCCAGCGCCCACAGCAGCAGGCCGACGACCAGATACACACACAGGGAAACCCACAACATCGTGCTCACCGCAACCTCGCCTGACAGCCCGGGATCAGCCTGCATGATGCCGGTCTCGCCGACTGCGACTGCTCCCTGGAAGATGGGAATGACAGGCACCAGCACCCTGCACCGGAGGTCATCATGCGCAACTCTCTTTGTATACCCTTTATGGGTATTTGCTTGGAATCGACCGGTTCCATGAAAGCCCCTTTTCGGGTTTATATGAGAACCTGGCTCGTGAGTCCCCGGCCGCCACGCGCGGTTCGACCTGAACGCGTCCGCCCCCCTTTCGCCGGACACGGCGCGTCATCAGGAAACCGGCCAGCCACCGCCATGCAACCGTTGCATGACATTGCTCGCAATGTCGTTTGACGGTCAAACACCCGCACATCCGCCCGGCGTTCCGGCGTTGTCCGTGTGCCCGTTTGAATTCAAACGGGCACACGGACAACCAATACCCGAACCGGGTATCACAAAGATAGAAAGGCATCCTCATGGATTGACTTTAAAACCTTTATTGGGTATTAAAGGAGTATGGATACCACTCCCCGCAGCAGCCTGGCCGACGCCCTGTTCACCACCACCAAGCAACGGGTGCTGGCCCTGGTGTACGGCCAGCCCAAACGCCGGTTCAGCCTCACCGAGCTTCTGGCCGAGGCCAAGGGCGGCGCTGGTGCCGTGCAACGCGAGGTCGACCGCCTGGAGCAGGCCGGCCTGGTCAGCAGTGAGCGCGAAGGCAGGCAGCGCTGGATCCAGGCCAACCGCACTGCGCCCATCTACGCGGAACTGTCGAAGATCGTGCAGAAGACCCTGCTGCATGCGCCAATGCTGGTCGAAGCCCTCAAGCCGCTGCGCGACCGGATCGACTACGCCTTCATCTATGGTTCGGTGGCCCGGCGCAGCGACCATGCCGGCAGCGACATCGACTTGATGGTGGTTGGCCACGACGTCGGCCTGGGCGATCTGTACGCGGCACTGGCGCCGGTCGAATCGCAACTGGGCCGGCCGGTCAAACCCAATGTCTACATACTCGATGAACTGCGCGAGCGCTACGCGGCGGGCCAGTCCTTCATCCAGCGGGTGGTCGAACAACCCAAGGAATGGCTGGTCGGCACGGAAGCCGACTTCCTGCAGGCCATCCAGTCCAAGCCGGCGGAGCCGCGCACATGAGCCTGGAAAATCTGGCCCGCACCCACTCGATCAAGGCCGAGCCCTTCGATCCCGGCGAATTCAACGGCCTGCTGCGTTCCGGAAGGAAGCGGCTGAAGGATGCCGGCAATACCGACCTGTCGCCGGAAAGCCGCTTCACCCTGGCTTATGACGCGGCACATTCATTCAGTCTGGCCGCGTTGCGACGCACCGGATATCGCCCGGCGAACGTGCGCTACATCGTTTTCCAGTGCCTGCCGCACACGTTGCAGCAGGGACCGGAGGTCTGGCGTGTGCTGGACGACTGCCATCGCCGACGCAATGCGGCCGAATACGAGGGCGACTGGGACGCATCCGAAACGGTGGTGAACGACCTGCTCGCGGCGACCCAGCGCGTGCTGGCAGCACTCGAAGCACTGCCAGATCAGGGGACACCGCCCCCTCCATCCGACTCCCCGCAGCCGGGACCATGACCCTCCCTCCCCTGCTCCTCCGCCGGCTGGCCAAGTTGCTGCTCGGCCTGTTCCTGTTCGGCATCGGCACCAGCCTGATGGTGCGCGCCAACCTGGGGCTGGCGCCGTGGGACGTGCTCGCCCAGGGCATGGCGCGGGCCACGGGATGGTCGTTCGGCGCGGTGATCGTGCTGATCGGCGCCGGGGTGCTGCTGCTGTGGTGGCCGCTGCGGCAGAAGCCAGGACTGGGCACGGTGCTCAACATGCTGCTGATCGGGCCGGCGGCCGAAGTCGGACTGTGGCTGCTGCCGGATTTCCACGTCTTCTGGCAGCAGGTGGCGGTGTTCGCCGCCGGGTTGTGTCTGCTGGCGCTGGCCACAGGGCTGTACATCGGCGCCCGTTTCGGTGCCGGGCCGCGCGATGGGCTGATGACCGGGCTGCATGCGCGCCTGGGATGGCCGATCTGGCTGGCGCGCACGGCGATCGAAGGCTCGGCGCTGGTAGCCGGCTGGCTGCTGGGCGGCACGGTCGGGATCGGCACGGTCGCCTTCGCCGTGCTGGTCGGGCCACTGGTCGGCAAGGCCCTGCCCTGGTGCGACACCCGGCTGCCGGTGCCGGCGCCACAGACGACGCCCGCCTGAACCGCAGCCCCGGCCAGTCCCAACCCGGTCCGACCCCGTCCGGACCACCGCGCCCGCTGCCCCCGTGCGCCTTGCCAATCCGCCGCATTGCCCCCAAATCGACAGGCCGGTAGGCTGATCGATTGGCCGCCCGGCCTCCCCCGCACCCCCAACGGATCCCCCACCGATGGCGATGGACACCATCCGCATCCGCGGAGCCCGTACCCACAACCTCAAGAACATCGATCTCGACCTGCCGCGCGACAAGCTGATCGTGATCACCGGCCTGTCCGGCTCGGGCAAGTCCTCGCTGGCCTTCGACACCATCTACGCCGAGGGCCAGCGCCGCTACGTGGAGTCGCTGTCGGCCTATGCGCGGCAGTTCCTGAGCGTGATGGAGAAGCCCGATGTGGACCACATCGAGGGCCTGAGCCCGGCGATCTCGATCGAGCAGAAGTCGACCTCGCACAATCCGCGCTCGACCGTGGGCACGATCACCGAGATCTACGACTACCTGCGCCTGCTGTACGCGCGCGTGGGCATCCCGCGCTGCCCGGACCACGGCTATCCG
Organism: Pseudoxanthomonas sp.; assembly: GCA_018060215.1. Taxonomy (GTDB): domain Bacteria; phylum Pseudomonadota; class Gammaproteobacteria; order Xanthomonadales; family Xanthomonadaceae; genus Pseudoxanthomonas. The sequence continues at coordinate 7,818 of JAGOWL010000076.1, read as the reverse complement.
CTGCAGGCGCAGACGGTGGGGCAGATGGTGGACCAGGTGCTGGCGCTGGGCGATGCCGAAGCCACGCGCGAGCAGCGCTGGATGCTGCTGGCGCCGGTGGTGCGCGAGCGCAAGGGCGAGCATGCGCAGGTATTCGATCAGCTGCGTGCGCAGGGGTTCGTGCGCGTGCGGGTGAACGGCGAGCTGCACGAGATCGACGCGGTGCCGGCACTGGCCTTGCGCCAGAAGCACACCATCGAGGCGGTGATCGACCGCTTCCGCCCGCGCGAGGACATCAAGCAGCGGCTGGCCGAATCGTTCGAAACCGCGCTCAAGCTCGGCGATGGCATGGCCATGGTGATGTCGCTGGACGATGCGGCCGCCGCGCCGCAGCTGTTCTCATCCAAATACTCCTGCCCGGTGTGCGACTACTCGCTGCCCGAGCTCGAACCGCGGCTGTTCTCGTTCAACGCGCCGATGGGCGCCTGCCCGTCCTGCGACGGACTGGGCGTGGCCGAATTTTTCGATCCGGCGCGGGTGGTCGCCCACCCGGAGCTGTCGCTGGCCGCCGGCGCGGTGCGTGGCTGGGACCGGCGCAACGCCTACTACTTCCAGTTGATCAACTCGCTGGCCAGGCACTACCGCTTCGACGTGGACGCGCCGTGGCAGAGCCTGCCCGAGGCGGCGCGCCAGGCGGTGCTGTTCGGCAGCGGCGATGAGGTGGTCACCTTCAACTACCTCACCGAGGCCGGCGGGCGCACCCAGCGCAAGCATCGCTTCGAGGGCATCGTCAACAACCTGGAACGGCGCTACCGCGAGACCGAATCGGCCGCCGTGCAGGAGGAACTGGGCAAGTACGTCAGCGAGCGGCCCTGCCCGGACTGTGGCGGTGCGCGCCTGAACCGCGCGGCGCGGAACGTCTTTGTCGCCGACCGGCCGCTGCCTTCGCTGGTGGTGCTGCCGGTGGACGAGGCGCTGGCGTTCTTCCGCGGGCTGGAACTGCCGGGCTGGCGTGGCGAGATCGCGACCCGGATCGTCAAGGAGATCAACGAACGGCTGGGGTTCCTGGTCGACGTGGGCCTGGACTACCTGACCCTGGAGCGCAAGGCCGACACACTGTCCGGCGGCGAGGCCCAGCGCATCCGCCTGGCCAGCCAGATCGGCGCCGGCCTGGTCGGGGTGATGTACGTGCTCGACGAGCCGTCCATCGGCCTGCACCAGCGCGACAACGAACGCCTGCTGGGCACGCTGACCCGGCTGCGCGACCTGGGCAACACGGTGATCGTGGTCGAACATGACGAGGACGCGATCCGCGCCGCCGACCACATCCTCGACATCGGCCCCGGTGCCGGCGTGCACGGTGGTGAGATCGTCGGCGAGGGCAGCCTGGCCGACATCCTCAAGTCGCCACGCTCGGTCACCGGCCAGTACCTGTCGGGCAAGCGCGTGATCGAGGTGCCGGCCAAGCGCCACAAGCCGAACCCGAAGATGACCCTGCACCTGCGCGGCGCGGCGGGCAACAACCTCAAGGACGTGGACCTGGACATCGCCGCCGGGTTGATGACCTGCATCACCGGCGTGTCCGGTTCGGGCAAGTCGACCCTGGTCAACGACACCCTGTACGCGCTGGCCGCCAACGAGATCAACGGTGCCTCGCACCAGGCCGCGCCGTACCGCGAGATCGAGGGCCTGGACCTGTTCGACAAGGTGGTCGACATCGACCAGTCGCCGATCGGCCGCACCCCGCGCTCCAACCCGGCCACCTACACCGGCCTGTTCACGCCCCTGCGCGAACTGTATGCGCAGGTGCCCGAGGCGCGCGCGCGCGGCTACTCGCCGGGCCGCTTCAGCTTCAACGTGCGCGGCGGCCGCTGCGAGGCCTGCCAGGGCGATGGCCTGATCAAGGTCGAAATGCACTTCCTGCCCGACGTGTACGTGCCCTGCGACGTGTGCCACGGCAAGCGCTACAACCGCGAGACCCTGGACATCCTGTACAAGGGCCACAGCATCCACGACGTGCTCGACATGACCATCGAGGAGGCGCTGAGGCTGTTCGAACCGGTGCCGGCGATCGCACGCAAGCTCGAAACCCTGGTCGACGTGGGCCTGAGCTACGTCAAGCTCGGCCAGAGCGCGACCACCCTGTCCGGCGGCGAAGCGCAGCGGGTGAAGCTGTCCAAGGAGCTGTCGCGACGCGACACCGGCCGCACCCTGTACATCCTCGACGAGCCCACCACCGGCCTGCATTTCCACGACATCGAGCACCTGCTGGGCGTGCTGCACCGGCTGCGCGACGAGGGCAACACGGTGGTGGTGATCGAACACAACCTGGACGTGATCAAGACTGCCGACCAGGTGGTCGACCTGGGCCCGGAAGGCGGCCACCGCGGCGGCCAGGTCATCGCCACCGGCACGCCCGAGGAGATCGCGGCCAACCCGGCCTCGCACACCGGCCGCTTCCTGGCCAAGCTGCTGCCGGCCTCGAAGGCGGCCAGGGGCAGCAAACCGGCGGCCACCGCCCGGCCGGACGTGCTGCCACCACGCAAGAATCCCCGCAAGAAGGCATCCGCATGAACGAACACGTCCCATCGGCGGGCACGCACAAGCTGCTGGCCCGCATCCCGATCAGCGTGCGCTGGCGCGACATGGACTCCATGGGCCACGTCAACAACGCCAAGTACGTCTCCTACCTGGAAGAAGCCCGCGTGCGCTGGCTGGTGACCGTTCCGGGAATCTCGCTGCAGGACCGGATCGCACCGGTGGTGGCGGCCACCAACGTCAACTACCGCGCACCGATCGTGTGGCCCAACGACATCGTGGTGGAGCTGTTCGTGGAGCGGCTGGGCAACAGCAGCGTGACCATCGGCCATCGCATCGTCGACGGCAAGAACGGCAACACGCTGTACTCGGACGGCAACGTGGTGGTGGTGTGGATGGACACCCAGACCGGCAGGAGCGCGCCCCTGCCGGAAGCGGTCCGCGCCGCCAGCCTCCCGTAGGATCGGTCGCTGGCAAGCCAGGCTCCTACGAAGCGTCGGCGCTCGGCTTGCGCACCACCAGGGTATCCAGCGGCAGGTCCTCCAGCAGGCGCTGGGCCACGCTGCCCAGCATCACGTCCAGCAGCGCGCTGCGGCCGTGGGTGGCCACCACCGCCAGGTCGACCGGGTACTGGCTGGCGTACATGCGCATCAACAGCGACGGGTCGCCGCGCTCGACCACCAGGCTGACGCTGCCCACGCCACCGGGCGGCTGGCAACGCGCAATGAACTCGCGGCCATCGGCCAGGGCCTGGTCGCGAACCGCCGCCAGCATCTGCTCGCGCGTGGTGTCCATCAGGCCGGCCATCGGCACCTCATAGCCATGCAGCACCGTGATCGCGGACTGCGGGAACATCGCCATCGCCGTGCGCATGGCGTGTTCGGCCGAAGCCGACCAGTCGCTGGCCACCAGCATGCGCCGGTACGGCCCCTGCACGCGCCCGCGCACCACCAGCACCGGCACCGGTGAACGCCGGGCCAGCCGGTCCACGGTCGAGCCCAGTACCGCCCGCCCCAGCGACTCATGCCGCGCCACCCCGGCCACCACCAGATCGCAGCCTTCCGCCTCGGCTACTTCCAGCAGGCGATCGCCCGGCGGGCCGCGCTCGACCCGGAACTCGGCGTCCACGCCCTGCGCCGACATCGCCTCCAGCAATTGCCGTTCGGCGACCTGTTCCGGATCCTCGCCGCGGTACCAGTCGGGCGGGTCGCGCAAGGCCATCAGGTCGATCCGCCCGGCACCGGCTTCGATCACGGTGGCCACCACCAGCGGCGACTGCCAGCCCTTCGCCAACTGCACGGCACGGTCCAGCGCACGATCACTGCGCGCACCCAGGTCGGTCGCCAGCAGGATGCTGCGTGGCCGCCCCGCTCCCATTCCGTTCCCGCTCATGCCTGCCTCCCCCGGGTCGGTGTCCCGCCCAGTTCCTCGAACCAGCCCAGGCGCCGCATCAGCGCCTTCTCCGTCTCCAGCACCAGCATCAGCAGCACGCCGATGGCGATCACCAGCAGACCGTCCACCAGCGCCACCGGCCGGGTATCGAACAACCGCTGCATGAACGGAGCGTAGGTGAAAGCCAGCTGCGCCACCACCACCACGCCCACCGCCCACAGTACCGCCGGGGTGCCGCGTGCACCAGCCAGGGTGAACGAGGTCATGTGCAGGTAGCGCACGCTGAACAGGTAGAAGATCTCCATCACGCAGATGGCGTTCACCACCAGGGTGCGCGCGGTGGCCACGTCCTGGCCTCGCACCAGCAGCGACCAGGCGAACATGCCGAAGGCCCCGGCGGTGAACAGCAGCGACACCAGCACGATCCGCCAGAGCATGAACGGCGACACCAGTGCCGCATCCGCGCGCCGCGGCCTGCGCGCCATCACCCCCGGCTCGGGCGGCTCGAAGGCCAGTGCCAGGCCCAGGGTGACGGTCAGCACCATGTTGATCCACAGGATCTGCACCGGCGTCATCGGCAAGGTCATGCCCAGCAGCAAAGCGACCACGATCGCCAGTGCTTCGCCGCCATTGGTTGGCAGGGTCCAGGCCACCACCTTGCGGATGTTGTCGTAGACCGTGCGGCCCTCGTGCACCGCCGCCACGATGGAGGCGAAGTTGTCGTCGGACAGCACGATCTCGGCGGCCTCCTTGGCCGCCTCGGTGCCCTTGCGGCCCATGGCGATGCCGACATCGGCCTGCTTGAGCGACGGCGCATCGTTGACCCCATCGCCGGTCATCGCCACCACCGCGCCCCCGGACTGCAATGCGCGCACCACCCGCAGCTTGTGCTCGGGACTGGCGCGGGCGAACACATCGGCCTGGGCGGCCAGCACCGGCAAGTCCGCATCATCGACCGCGTCCAGGTCACGGCCTTCCACCACCACCGGATCCTCGGCCAGGCCGAGCTGCCGGGCGATGGCCGCGGCGGTGGCGGCGTGGTCGCCAGTGATCATCTTCACCGCGACGCCGGCGCTGCGGCAGTCGGCCACCGCGGCCATCGCCTCGGCGCGCGGTGGATCGATGAAGCCGACCAGGCCCAGGAACAGCAGCCCGGCCATGTCGTCCTGTTGCAGGCGCCCGCCGGCCCGATCGACCCGGCGCATGGCGAAGCCGAGCACGCGCTCGCCGCGCGAGGCCGCCGCGGCGATTGCCGCCTCCCAGTACGGTCGATCCAGCGGCATCGCTTCACCGCCGGCGCCCAGTTGCCGCGACGACAATGCCAGCAGCTGTTCCGGCGCACCCTTGGCGTACAACTCCACGGTGCCGCCCGCGCCGCGGTGCAGGGTCGCCATGTAGCGATAGCTGGCGTCGAACGGGATCGCATCCAGGCGCGGCCGATCGGCCGCCGCCATGCCGGCATCGATCCCGGCCCGGGCCGCCAGCGCCAGCAACGCGCCTTCCATCGGATCCCCGTCCACCCGCCAGCCACCCTCGATCGGGTGCAGTTGCGCGTCGTTGCACAACAGTCCGCACAGCACCAGCTGGCGCATGCCCAGGTCCGGCTCGGCACCATCATCGGTCTGCAGTTCCCCGGTCGGCGCGTAGCCATCGCCACGGGCCGTCGCGGTCGCGGTCGAGGTGACCAGGTGGCGCGCCGCCATCTCGTTGCGGGTCAGGGTACCGGTCTTGTCCGAACAGATCACCGAAGTGGCGCCGAGTGTCTCCACCGCCGGCAGGCGCCGGACGATGGCGTGGCGGCTGGCCATGCGCCGCACGCCGATCGACATGGTGATGGTGATCACCGCCAGCAGGCCTTCGGGGACCACGCCCACGGCCAGCGCCACCACCACCATCAGCGCATCCAGCCATGGATAGTCGCGCGCCAGCACCGCGAACACGAACAGCACCGCTGCCGTGGCGATGGCGCATATCGCGAACAGGCCCGCGAAGCGGTCGATCTGCCGCAGCAACGGCGTGGCCAGGGTATCGACCGAACCGATCAGGGTATTGATCCGGCCGATCTCGGTGGCGGTGCCGGTGGCCACCACCACGCCCTGCGCCTGGCCGGCGGCGACCAGGGTGCCCGAATACGCCATGCAACTGCGATCGCCCAGCGGCGCATCGATCGCCACCACGCCTTCGCCCTTGTCGGCGGCCACCGATTCGCCGGTCAAGGCCGCCTCGTCGACCAGCAGGCCACGCGCATGCATCAGGCGCAGGTCGGCCGGCACGCGGTCGCCGGCTTCCAGCAGGACGATGTCGCCGGGCACCAGGCCGGCCACATCCACCACCTGCCGGTGACCGCCGCGCAGCACCCGCGCGGTCGGCGCGAGCATCGCCTGCAGGGCCGCCAGCGCCTGTTCGGCCTTGCCCTCCTGGACGAAGCCGACCAGGGCATTGACCAGCACCACCGCCACGATCACCGCCGCGTCGACATGGTGGCCGAGCAATCCGGCCAGCACCGCCGCGGCGATCAGGAACAGGATCAGCGCGTTGTTGAACTGCTCCAGGAAGCGGCGCAGCGGCGAACGCCCCGGCGGCGCGGGCAGGCGGTTGGGGCCATGCCGGGACAGGCGTGGGGCGATATCGTCATCCGCCAGCCCCTCGGGCCGCGTGTGCAGTTGCTGCAGGACCTCGTTGGCGCCGATGGCGTGCCAGGCCGGCGTGGCCGCGGCCTGCACTCCAGGCTGCATGGGCGATTGCGATTGTGATTGCGATGAAGTGGTAGCGACGGGCATGGGCGCGGGGCGGATGTCGGCGTCGTGGGCGTTTACCTTACCGTCAATCGGCCGCAGGCTGAACCGGCGCCGCCGTGGACACGACCAGTTGGGCCTGCAGTTCGCGGCCATCGTCCAACACCAGCACCAGCGGCACGCGCTCGCCTTCAACCAGGGTCGAATCGGGTTGCATCAGCATCAGGTGCAGTCCACCCGGCTGCAGCAGCGCCTGGCCACCGGCGGTGATCGGCAGGCGTTCCAGTTCGCGCATGCGGCTGACGCCATCCACCACCCGGGTCTGGTGCAGGGACACCTCGCCGAATCGCGGGCTGCGCGCGGACACCACCACGTGTGGCTGGCCGCAATGGTTGGCGATGCGGCCAAACCCGGCCAGCATCGGCCGCGGCGCCGGCGGCATGCGGATCCAGCCTTCCTCCAGCACCAGGCAGGCAGGGGCGGCAGCGGCAGCGCGATCCTGCGGCCGGTCCGCGACCTGCGCGGCAACCGGCGCCGACATCGCCAGCAGCACCAGCCAGGGCACCGCACGGAACAACGATCGAGTACGCATCGGTCTATGATACCGGCACTTTCCAATCCTGGTGCCCGACGCCCCATGACCACCCACGTGCAGACCCTCGACCACGGCCGCATCCGCGAACTGCGCCTGGCGCGTCCGCCGGTGAACGCGCTCGATCCTGCGCTGTGCCGCGCCCTGATCACCACGCTCGACGCGGCCGTGGCCGATGGCGTCGATGCGGTGGTGCTTTCGGGCGCACCGGGCATCTTCTCGGCAGGCCTGGACGTGCCGCACCTGATGGCACTGGGCCAGGACCGGCAGGCGCTGCATGCCGGCTGGGGCGCATTCTTCGGCGCCGCCCGCAGCCTGGCGGCGCTGCGCATCCCGGTGGTGGCCGCGCTCACCGGCCACGCGCCGGCCGGTGGCTGCGTGCTGTCGCTGTGCTGCGACTACCGGGTGATGGCGCGCTCGCCCAACCCGGTCAAGCCGTTCATGATTGGCATGAACGAGACCCAGGTCGGCTTGGCCGTGCCCGAGGGTGCGCAGCAGCTGATGCGGCGGGTGATCGGCCCGTATCGCGCCGAGCGGCTGCTGGTTTCCGGCAGCATGGTCGCCGCCGATGAGGCGCTGCGC
>JAGOWL010000194.1 GCA_018060215.1 Pseudoxanthomonas sp. | reverse complement strand
ACGTCGCGCTCGCGGACGAAGGCGAACTCCATGTCCAGCTGGGTGAACTCCAGCTGGCGGTCGGCGCGCAAGGCCTCGTCGCGGAAGCAGCGCGCAATCTGGTAGTAGCGGTCGAAGCCGGCCACCATCAGGATCTGCTTGAACAGCTGCGGGCTCTGCGGCAGCGCGTAGAACTCGCCGGCGTGCATCCGCGCCGGCACCAGGAAGTCGCGCGCACCTTCGGGCGTGGCCTTGGTCAGGATCGGGGTCTCGATGTCCTGGAAGCCGTCGGCGTCCAGGTGCCGGCGCAGCGCCTGCACCAGCCTGATCCGGGTGCGCTGCATGCGCTGCATTTCCGGACGCCGCAGGTCCAGGTAGCGGTACTTCAGGCGCGTCTCTTCGCCCGGGTTCTCGTGGGCGTGGAACGGCAGCGGCGCGGCCTTGTTGAGCACGGTGATGCGGGTGGCGATCACCTCGACCTGGCCGCTGCGGATCTTCGTGTTCACCGCCTCGCGTGCGCGGACCACGCCTTCGACCTGGATCACGTCCTCGTATCCCAGCGAGGCGGCCACCGCGAACACCTCCACGTTGGACGGCTCCACCGTCACCTGGACAATGCCCTCGTGGTCGCGCAGGTCGATGAAGCAGACCCCGCCGAGATTGCGGGCCACGTCGGTCCAGCCGGCGAGGGTGAGGGTCTGGCCGATCAGGGTCTGGTCGACCAGGCCGCAGTAATGGGTACGCATGGCAACTCCGCAGGGGGCCGGGCGCCGGGAAAGGCGGCTCCGGTGAACCCCGTATTTTGCGACCCGGGGCCCGTGGGGGCAAACCGGCCCGGGCCACCGGGGCCCGGCTTGCTCACCGATGGTGGGCCGGTATTAAGCTGCAGGCTGGTACATCCCGACTGGCACGCCGTGGTCCCAAGGTACATTCCCAAGGAGATGGTCATGTTCCGTTCCCTGTCCACCGCACTGCTTGTCCTGGGCCTGGCCGGCGCGGCCACCGCCCTGCCCGTCCCCGCGGCGGCGCAGTCCACCCGCGCCTACGCCCCGGAAAACCTGCGCCAGCTCTCGGTATCCGAGCGGGCACGGGTGATCGAACGCGAGTACGCCGACCAGTCCCGCGGACGCCGGATCCCGGACGACCAGCTGGAGTTCTACCTGGACCAGGTCAATTCCGGCTGGGGCTTCAGCCGCATCAAACAGGACATCGCCACCTCCCTGCGCGGCCAGGGCGGCGACTGGGACGGCGGCTGGGATGGCTCGAACGGGTCCGGCCAGACCGTGACCTGCTCCAGCACCGACAACCGCCGGCGCGATTGCCGCACCCCCTTCCAGGGCCGCCCGGTGCTGGTGGAGAACCTTTCCAATACCCGCTGCGTGGATGGCACCAACTTCGGCGGCGGCGGCGGGACGATGTGGGTCGACCGCGGCTGCCGCGGCCGCTTCACCGAAGGCCGCGGCGGCTGGGGCGGCAATGGCAACACCGGCCAGACCGTGCGCTGCGAGAGCATCCGCAACGGTGAATCGACCTGCGGCACGCCCTTCCGCGGCCGCATCGTGCTGGCGAGACAACTGTCCAGCGCCGCCTGCGTGGAAGGCCAGAGCTGGGCCCAGCGCGGCAGCAGCGTGACGGTGCGCAACGGCTGCCGCGGCGACTTCGCCCAGGCCGGCAGCGGCTGGTGGGGCGGCCAGCAGTCCGGCTACTCGGTCACCTGCAGCAGCGAGGACAACCGCCGCCGCAACTGCGCCTGGGACCGCCGCCAGGGCCGCCCGGTGCTGATCGAGAACATCTCCAAGACCCGCTGCCAGGAAGGCTACAACTGGGGCTGGGACGGCAATGCCATCTGGGTGGACCGCGGCTGCCGCGCCCGCTTCGGCACGCGCTGACCCGGACCGGACCGGGCACGCGGGTCACCGGAAACCGTCCCGCCGCGGGCGGCTTCCGGAAGCCTGCACCCCGCCGCCCACGAGCACCCGGTACCGGCTCAGCCGGCCTCGTCGCCCCACGGCGCCGGCGGCGGCTCCACCGGCGCGGACAGGTCGAATTCGACCTGGAACAACCGCCCGCCCGGGCGCGCCAGTTCGTAAAGGAAACGGGCTCCGGGCTCGATCTCCATCGCCCAGGTATTGGTGACCGAGGCGTTCATTCCCTCGCGCTCGAACATGGCCACCGACTCGGCGTCCACCGGGAATTCCTGGCGCACGGTCGACCCCGGCGCCGCGGTGTCGCCGCCATACATCGTCACCGCGTCCGGCGTGCCGTCCTGGTGCCGGTGGTCATGCTTCAGGCGCAGGCCCTGGTCGGTGCGGGTCAGCACCCAGGTGCGCGAATGGTCGTCGCCCACATGGAACGGGATGCGGATCTCCCGTTCCGGCGCATCGCAGCCGCGCACATGCATCACCAGCGCCTGGCCCTCGAACGGATCGGGCGTGGCCGAGGCCGGCTGGTTGGCGATGATGCGGCCGGCGTAGGCCTGGCCGCAGTGGCCGGCGATGGCGGCGAGGAAGGCGTCGGCCGGGGCCTGCTCCACTGGCGCGGACGCGGGGGCATCGGCGGCCGCAACGGCAGGCGATGCCGTCCCATCGGACTGTCCGGGCACGCCAGCCGGCGAACAGGCCGCCAGCAGCAGGAAAAACGGAAGGATGCGAAGTGTGTTCATCGCCACACCGTAACCGCGACGCACGGTCGCCAGCAACCCACGGGCCTGGGCCGCCGGCGGTGGGCGAATCATCGGCCTTGGCATGCAGCAACCCCTGCGCGGCGCTGGCGCGGTGGATCGGCCGCGCACGGCCAGGTCAGCGGCGCCCTGCCGCTGCGATCAGTCGCTGGAAGCAGAGGCTGCCGGCTTGGCGGCCGGCGCGGCGGGCTTGCTGTCCGCTTTGGGCGCCTCGGTCGCGGCCGGTTTCGACTCCGGCTTGGCCTCGGGTTTGGCCGCACCTTCGCCGCCATCGGCGAGGTTGCGCTTGCGGTCGCCATCCTTCTTGAAATCGGTTTCGTACCAGCCACTGCCGGACAGGCGAAACGACGGCGCGGTCAGCTGGCGGCGGATCTGGCCACTGGCCCCGCAGGCCGGGCAGGTCTCGGGGTCGGCATCCGACAGCTTCTGCAGCCGGTCGAAAGCATGGCCACAGGCATCACACTGGAAAGCGTAGATCGGCATGGGGTGTGGATCGTCTGGAACGGAGAATCGACAGCGATTCTAGGGCATTGGCGCGACCTTCGGATGCGGGCGCCGGGAAGACCGGGCATGCGTTGGTGAGCTGGTCTGTCTTACAGCAACTCCAGCCAGGCCTGCTCGGCGAGCTCCAGGCGCCCGGC
>JAGOWL010000075.1 GCA_018060215.1 Pseudoxanthomonas sp. | reverse complement strand
GCCGCCAAAACGCTCCGCGCCGATCTTCGTCAGCGCCGCCGTCAGCGTCGTCTTGCCGTGGTCAACGTGACCGATCGTGCCCACGTTCACGTGGGGCTTGGTGCGCTCGAACTTACCCTTGGCCATGATGTACTACCTCTTGAAATTTGCTTGTTTAACAGTGCGGCCATGGATGGCCGCTTCTTGATTCTCGCGCTCAGGGACGAGCGCACAAAGCTCTACGCCTTCTTGATCACCGTCTCGGCGATGTTGTTCGGCGCTTCCTCGTAATGGTCGAACTCCATCGAGAAAGTGGCACGACCCTGGCTCATCGAGCGCAGCGAGGTCGCGTAGCCGAACATCTCACCCAGCGGGATCATCGCATTGACAATCTTGCCCGACGGGCTGTCGTCCTGGCCCTGCAGAACGCCACGACGACGGCTCACGTCGCCCATCACGTCGCCGATGTAGTCCTCAGGGCTGACGATCTCGACCTTCATGATCGGCTCCAGCAGCACCGGCTTGGCCTTGGCGAAGCCCTGCTTGAACGCCATCGAAGCGGCCAGCTTGAACGCCATTTCCGAGGAGTCGACGTCATGGTAGGAACCGAACACCAGCTTGGCCTTCACGCCCACCACCGGGAAGCCGGCCAGCGGCCCGCTGGTGATGGTCTCGCGCATGCCCTTCTCGACCGAAGGGATGAACTCCTTCGGGATCACGCCACCGGTGATCTCGTTGAGGAACAGGAAGTCATCCTTGATATCGGCCGCGTACTTCTCGCGATCGGCATCGGTGATCGGCGACATCTCGATCACGACATGGCCGTACTGGCCCTTGCCGCCCGACTGCTTGGCATGCTTGTAGTCCGACTTCACGTCGCTCAGGCGGATGGTCTCGCGGTACGCCACCTGCGGCTTGCCGACGTTGGCCTCGACGTTGAACTCGCGCTTCATGCGGTCCACGATGATGTCCAGGTGCAGCTCGCCCATGCCGGCGATGATGGTCTGGCCGGATTCCTCGTCGGTACGCACGCGGAAGGACGGATCCTCCTGCGCCAGACGGCTCAGGGCGTTGCCCATCTTCTCCTGGTCGGACTTGGTCTTGGGTTCGACCGCCATCGAGATCACCGGCTCCGGGAACGCCATGCGCTCGAGGATGATCGGGGCGTCCATCGCGCACAGGGTGTCACCGGTGGTGACGTCCTTGAGGCCAACGGCTGCGGCGATGTCGCCAGCCAGCACTTCCTTGATCTCTTCACGGTTGTTGGAGTGCATCTGCAGCAGGCGGCCGATACGCTCCTTCTTGCCCTTGACCGAGTTCAGCACCTGGTCACCGGCATTGAGCATGCCCGAGTAGACGCGGAAGAAGGTCAGCGAGCCGACGAACGGGTCGGTCATGATCTTGAACGCCAGCGCCGAGAACGGGGCCTTGTCGTTGGACTCGCGGGTCAGTTCCTTGGACTCGTCGTCCACGTCCACGCCCTTGACCGCCGGCACGTCCACCGGCGACGGCAGCAGGTTGATCACGCCGTCGAGCATGGCCTGCACGCCCTTGTTCTTGAACGCGGTGCCGCAGAACATCGGCACGATCTCGGTCGCCAGGGTGCGCGCACGCAGGCCGTTGACGACCTCTTCCTCGGAAAGGTCGCCTTCCTCGAGGTACTTGTTCATCAGCTCTTCGGTCGCCTCGGCGGCCGACTCGACCATGAACGCGCGCTCCTCGACCGCCTTGGCCTGCAAATCGGCCGGAATGTCGCGGTACTCGAACGTCAGGCCCTGCGAGGCGGTATCCCAATGGATCGCCTTCATCTTCAGCAGGTCGACCACGCCCTCGAAGCCGTCCTCGGCACCGATCGGCACCTGCATCGGCACCGGCACGGCGCCCAGGCGCGCCTTGAGCTGGTCACGGACCTTGTAGAAGTTGGCGCCGGTGCGGTCCATCTTGTTGACGAACGCGATGCGCGGCACCTGGTACTTGTTGGCCTGGCGCCACACGGTCTCCGACTGCGGCTGCACGCCGCCGACGGCGCACAGCACGAACACCGCGCCGTCGAGCACGCGCAGGGAGCGCTCGACTTCGATGGTGAAGTCCACGTGCCCGGGGGTGTCGATGATGTTGAAGCGGTGCTCGGGCAGGGACTTGTCCATGCCCTTCCAGAACGCGGTGGTGGCGGCGGACTGGATCGTGATGCCACGCTCCTGCTCCTGCTCCATCCAGTCCATGGTCGCGGCGCCGTCATGCACCTCGCCGAGCTTGTGGCTCTTGCCGGTGTAGAACAGGATGCGCTCGGAGGTCGTGGTCTTGCCGGCATCGATGTGGGCCATGATGCCGAAATTGCGGTAACGCTCGATGGGAGTGGTGCGAGCCACGGGAGTCTCTCGTCTGCTGGGTCTTTCGATGGCGGAGCGGCGCGCGGCGCCGGCTTCCGTGGGACGGGGGCGCGGAAGCTGTCCGCGCCGCCCGGGCTGGTCGCGAGGGCCCCGTTGCAGCGGGCCCGGCGGCTGTTACCAGCGGTAGTGCGCGAAGGCCTTGTTGGCCTCGGCCATGCGGTGGGTCTCTTCGCGCTTCTTGATGGCGCCGCCGCGGTTTTCCGAGGCATCCATCAGCTCGGCGGCAAGCTTGCGCGCCATGGTGTTCTCGCCGCGCTTGCGGGCCGACTCGATCAGCCAGCGCATGGCCAGGGCCATGCGGCGGGACGCACGCACTTCGACCGGCACCTGGTAGGTGGCGCCGCCGACGCGACGGGACTTCACCTCGACCGCAGGCGAAACGTTGTCCAGGGCCTTCTGAACCAGCTCGATCGAGTTGGGATTCTTCTGGCCGATGACATCCATCGCGTCATACACGATGTTCTCGGCGATGGACTTCTTGCCGCTCTTCATGACCATGTTGATGAAGCGGGCGATGGTCTCGCTCCCGTGCTTCGGGTCGGGAAGGACGGCGCGCTGGGGGGTGGAACCTTTACGGGACATTGTCGGGCTTCCTCAATCAGCTCTTCGGGCGCTTGGCGCCGTACTTCGAACGGCCCTGGCGACGCTTGGTCACGCCGGCGGCGTCAAGCGAACCGCGGACGGTGTGGTAACGCACGCCCGGAAGATCCTTGACGCGACCGCCGCGGATCAGGACGACCGAGTGCTCCTGCAGGTTGTGGCCTTCGCCGCCGATGTACGAGATGACCTCGTAGCCATTGGTCAGGCGGACCTTGGCAACCTTGCGCAGGGCCGAGTTCGGCTTCTTCGGGGTGGTGGTGTAGACGCGCGTGCAGACGCCACGGCGCTGCGGGCACTTTTCCAGTGCCGGCGATGTGCTCTTGTACGTTTCCGCCTGCCGCGGCTTGCGGACCAGCTGGTTGATTGTCGCCATTGGTAAGGTTCTTCTGCTTGGGGCCCCACGGCGGGGCCGGTGCGTGAAAACGACGGCAGGCCGAAGGACGGCCTGCCGAGACGGAAAAGTATAGCTGGCTCGACAAAATCGCGTCAAGCCGGCCTCCCTGGCCCACTCCCGGCCCCGGACGGCGGCAGCCATCCCGGGACCGGATACGGGGACTCCCTTCCCCGTCCCTGCGAGCCTTGCGGCCCGGGTTCCTACACGTGTTACTCGGCCGCACCCTCGTCGGCCACTGCCTCGGCCGCCGGTTCCGGGGTCACCGCTGCCTCGGCGCTGCCGGTCAGGGCCTCCATCTCGGCAGTCGTGAGACCGGTCGCAGTCCGACGCCGCTGGCTGTGGTAGGCCAGGCCGGTGCCGGCCGGGATCAGCCGGCCAACGATCACGTTCTCCTTCAGCCCGCGCAGGCTGTCGCGGGTGCCGCGCACGGCCGCCTCGGTCAGCACGCGGGTGGTCTCCTGGAAGGAGGCCGCCGAGATGAACGATTCAGTCGCCAGCGAAGCCTTGGTGATGCCCAGCAGCACCGGGTCGAACCGGGCCGGCAGTTCGTTGCGGCCCGCCAGGCGGGCGTTCTCCTCGATCACGCGCTGGCGCTCGACCTGCTCGCCATTGAGGAACTTGCTGTCACCCTGGTCGGTGATCTCGACCTTGCGCAGCATCTGCCGGGTGATGACCTCGATGTGCTTGTCGTTGATCTTCACGCCCTGCAGGCGGTACACGTCCTGGATCTCCTTGACCAGGTAGGCCGCCAGCGGCTCGATGCCGAGCAGGCGCAGGATGTCCTGCGGGCTCGACTCGCCATCCACCACGGTCTCGCCCTTGGTCACGTGCTCGCCTTCGAACACGATGATCTGGCGGTACTTCGGGATCAGCTCTTCGTGCTCGCCACCCTCGCCGTCCTTGATGATCAGGCGCTGCTTGCCCTTGGTGTCCTTGCCGAAGCTGACCACGCCCGAGCGCTCGGCCAGGATCGCCGGATCCTTGGGCTTGCGTGCTTCGAACAGGTCGGCCACGCGCGGCAGACCGCCGGTGATGTCGCGGGTCTTGGACGCTTCCTGCGGGATCTTGGCGACCACGTCGCCCACGCCCACCGCGGCGCCGTCCTGCAGGTTGACCAGCGAACGCGGCGGCAGCAGGTACTGTGCCGGCAGGTCGGTGCCCGGGATGCTCAGGTCCTTGCCGTCCTTGTCGACGATGCGGACCAGCGGACGCAGGTCCTTGCCCTGGGTGCCGCGGCGCTTGGGATCGGTGATCTCGCGCGAGGCCAGGCCTGTGAGTTCGTCGGTCTTCTCGATGACGGTAATGCCATCGACGAAATCGACAAAGCGCACGAAGCCCGCCACTTCCGAGACGATCGGGTGGTTGTGCGGATCCCAGTTGGCCACCGACTGCCCGGCCTTGACCTCGGCACCGTCCTTGACGGTGATGGTCGCGCCGTACGGCAGCTTGTAGCGCTCGCGCTCGCGGCCATGCGGGTCGAGCACGGAGATTTCGCCCGAGCGCGACACCGCCACCAGGTGCCCTGCGGCATGGTCCACCGACTTGAGGTTGGTGAACTTGACCGAACCGGTGGTCTTGACCGCGATGTTGTCCACCGCGGCCGCACGCGAAGCCGCGCCGCCGATATGGAAGGTACGCATGGTCAGCTGGGTGCCGGGCTCGCCGATCGACTGGGCGGCGATCACGCCAACCGCCTCGCCGATGTTGACGCGGTGTCCACGGGCCAGGTCGCGGCCGTAGCACTGCGAGCACACGCCGAAGGCCGATTCACAGGTGATGGTGGAACGCACCTTGATCGACTGCACGCCGGCGTCTTCCAGCTTCTGCACCCAGGCCTCGTCGAGCAGGGTGTTGCGGGTGACGATCGGATCCTCGTCGTTGCCCGGCAGGAACACGTCCTCGGCCACCACGCGGCCCAGCACGCGGTCGCGCAGCGGCTCGACCACGTCGCCACCTTCCACGATCGGGGTCATGGTCAGGCCATGCACGGTGCCGCAATCGACCTCGGTGATCACCACATCCTGGGCCACGTCGACCAGGCGGCGGGTCAGGTAACCGGAGTTGGCGGTCTTCAGCGCGGTGTCGGCCAGGCCCTTTCGGGCACCGTGGGTGGAGTTGAAGTACTCCTGCACGTTCAGGCCTTCGCGGAAGTTGGCCTTGATCGGCGTCTCGATGATCGAGCCATCCGGGCGGGCCATCAGGCCGCGCATGCCGGCCAGCTGGCGGATCTGCGCCTGCGAACCACGGGCGCCGGAGTCGGCCATGATGTAGAGCGAGTTCATCGACTTCTGGGCGATCGACTCGCCCTTGGCGTTGACCACCTGGTCGGTGCCGATGGTGTCCATCATCGCCTTGGCGATGCGCTCGTTGGTGCGCGACCAGATGTCGACCACCTTGTTGTAGCGCTCGCCGGCGGTCACCAGGCCGCTCTGGTACTGCTCCTGGATCTCCAGCACCTCGGCCTCGGCCTCGGTCAGGATGCCCTTCTTCTCGCCCGGGATCAGCATGTCGTCGATGCCGATCGACACGCCGGCGCGGGTCGCGTAGGCGAAGCCGGTGTACATCAGCTGGTCGGCGAACACCACGGTGTCCTTCAGGCCCAGCTGGCGGTAGCAGGAGTTGATCAGGCGACTGATGTTCTTCTTGGTCAGCTCGGTGTTGGCCAGTGCGAACGGCAGGCCCTCCGGCAGGATCTCGGCCAGCAGCGCGCGACCGACCGTGGTGTCCACGATCGAAGTCTTCTTCTCCCGGTTGCCGGCCTCGTCCACCACGGTCTCGGCGATGCGGACCTTGACCTTGGCGTGCAACTCGACCACGCGGTTGTCGTAGGCGCGCTTGACCTCGGCCACGTTGGCGAACGCCATGCCCTCGCCCTTCTTGTTCTCCAGGGCGCGGGTCATGTAGTACAGGCCCAGCACCACGTCCTGCGAGGGCACGATGATCGGCTCGCCGTTGGCCGGCGACAGGATGTTGTTGGTCGACATCATCAGCGCGCGCGCTTCCAGCTGGGCCTCCAGGCTCAGCGGGACGTGCACGGCCATCTGGTCACCGTCGAAGTCGGCGTTGAACGCGGTGCACACCAGCGGGTGCAACTGGATCGCCTTGCCCTCGATCAGCACCGGCTCGAACGCCTGGATGCCCAGGCGGTGCAGGGTCGGGGCGCGGTTGAGCAGGACCGGATGCTCGCGGATCACCTCTTCGAGGATGTCCCACACCTCGGCTTCCTCGCGCTCGACCAGCTTCTTGG
Source organism: Pseudoxanthomonas sp. (assembly GCA_018060215.1). Taxonomy (GTDB): domain Bacteria; phylum Pseudomonadota; class Gammaproteobacteria; order Xanthomonadales; family Xanthomonadaceae; genus Pseudoxanthomonas. The sequence continues at coordinate 4,321 of JAGOWL010000075.1, read as the reverse complement.
CGGCCTTGATCGTGGTGGCCATGCCACGCAGCTGCAGCTTGGCGAACACGAACGGCTTGAACAGCTCCAGCGCCATCTTCTTCGGCAGGCCGCACTGGTGCAGGCGCAGGTACGGGCCGACCACGATCACCGAACGACCGGAGTAGTCCACGCGCTTGCCGAGCAGGTTCTGGCGGAAGCGGCCCTGCTTGCCCTTGATCATGTCGGCCAGCGACTTGAGCGGGCGCTTGTTGGTGCCGGTGATGGCGCGGCCGCGGCGGCCGTTGTCCATCAGCGCGTCCACCGACTCCTGCAGCATGCGCTTCTCGTTGCGCACGATGATGTCGGGCGCATTGAGCTCCAGCAGGCGACGCAGGCGGTTGTTGCGGTTGATGACGCGGCGGTACAGGTCGTTCAGGTCCGAGGTCGCGAAGCGGCCGCCGTCCAGCGGCACCAGCGGACGCAGGTCCGGCGGCAGCACCGGCAGCACGGTCATGACCATCCACTCCGGACGGTTGCCGGACTCGATGAACGCCTCGACCAGCTTGATCCGCTTGGTCAGGCGCTTGAGCTTGGTCTCCGAACCGGTGGCCGCGATCTCCTCGCGCAGGCGGACCATCTCCGACTGCAGGTCGATGGTGCGCAGCAGCTCGTAGATCGCCTCGGCGCCCATGGCGGCGTCGAAGTCGTCGCCGTGTTCCTGGCGGGCGGTGATGTACTGCTCTTCGGTCAGCAACTGCTGCTTCTCGAGCGGGGTCAGGCCCGGCTCGGTGACCACGTAGGCCTCGAAGTACAGGATGCGCTCGATGTCGCGCAGGGTCATGTCCAGCATCAGGCCGATGCGCGAGGGCAGCGACTTCAGGAACCAGATGTGCGCGACCGGCGAGGCAAGGTCGATATGACCCATGCGCTCGCGGCGCACCTTGGCCAGGGTCACCTCGGTACCGCACTTCTCGCAGACCACGCCACGATGCTTCATGCGCTTGTACTTGCCGCACAGGCACTCGTAGTCCTTGGTCGGCCCGAAGATGGCGGCGCAGAACAGGCCGTCGCGCTCGGGCTTGAAGGTGCGGTAGTTGATCGTCTCGGGCTTCTTCACCTCGCCGAAGGACCACGAGCGGATCAGGTCCGGCGAAGCCAGGGCGATCTTGATCGCGTCGAAGTCCAGGGTCTGGCGCTGCTGGTTGAAGAGGTTGAGCAGGTCTTTCATTTCATGTCTCCGTCAGGAGTGAAGGCGTGTTTGGCGGTTCGATCCGGAATCGTGGCGGCCCGCCGACTGGGCATGGCCGCCGCGCGCCTTACTCGTCCTCCAACTCCATGTTGATGGCCAGCGAGCGGATTTCCTTCACCAGGACGTTGAAGGACTCCGGCATGCCGGCCACCATCTCGTGGTTGCCATCGACGATGTTCTTGTACATCTGGTTGCGGCCCTGCACGTCGTCGGACTTCACCGTCAGCATTTCCTGCAGGGTGTAGGCCGCGCCGTAGGCTTCCAGCGCCCAGACTTCCATTTCGCCGAAGCGCTGGCCGCCGAACTGCGCCTTGCCGCCCAGCGGCTGCTGGGTGACGAGCGAGTACGGGCCGGTCGAACGGGCGTGCATCTTGTCGTCGACCAGGTGGTTCAGCTTCAGGTAGTGCATGTAGCCCACGGTGACCGGGCGATCGAAGGCCTCGCCGGTGCGGCCGTCGTGGAGCACGGTCTGGCCGCTGGTCGGCAGGTCGGCCAGTTCGAGCATGCGCTTGATCTCGGCCTCGCTGGCTCCGTCGAATACCGGGGTGGCCATCGGCACGCCGCCGGTGAGGTTGCGGGCCAGGCCCAGCAGCTCCTCGTCGCTGAACTGGGACAGGTCCACGCGCTCGCCGACCGCGGTGCGATCGTGGTTGTAGATCTCCTCCAGGAACCTGCGCAGGTCCTTGACCGCCGACTGCGCCTCGAGCATGCCCTGGATCTTGCGACCCAGCCCCTTGGCGGCCCAGCCCAGGTGCACTTCCAGGATCTGGCCGATGTTCATGCGCGACGGCACGCCCAGCGGGTTGAGCACGATATCCACCGTCTCACCCGAAGCCATGTACGGCATGTCCTCGACCGGCACGACGTTGGAGACCACGCCCTTGTTGCCGTGGCGGCCGGCCATCTTGTCGCCCGGCTGGATCCGGCGCTTCACCGCCAGGAACACCTTGACCATCTTCAGCACGCCCGGGGCGAGGTCGTCGCCCTGGGTGATCTTGCCGCGCTTGTCGTCGAAACGACGCTCGAACTCCTTCTCGTGCGCGGCGATCTGCTTCTGCGCACGCTCGATGGCCTCCGATGCGTCTTCATCCTTCATCCGCAGCACGAACCAGTCGGCCTTCTTCAGGCCGTCCAGGTAGGCATCGGTCAGGGTGTCGCCCTTCTTCAGGCCCGGGCCGCCATTGGCAACCTTGCCCACGATCTGCGAGCGCAGGCGCGCGTAGATCGCCGCCTCCAGGATCCGGAACTGGTCGTCGAAGTCCTTCTTGACCCGCTTGATCTCGCTTTCTTCGATCTGCCTGGCGCGCTTGTCCTTCTCGATGCCGTCGCGGGTGAACACCTGCACGTCGATGACGGTGCCGTCCATGCCAGGCGGAACCCGCAGCGAGCTGTCCTTAACGTCGGACGCCTTCTCGCCGAAGATCGCGCGCAGCAGCTTCTCTTCCGGGGTCAGCTGGCTCTCGCCCTTGGGCGTGACCTTGCCGACCAGGATGTCGCCGGCGCGCACCTCGGCACCGATGTAGACCACGCCCGACTCGTCCAGCCGGCCCAGGGCCTGCTCGGACACGTTGGGGATGTCGGCGGTGATTTCCTCCGGCCCCAGCTTGGTATCGCGGGCCGCGCAGGTCAGCTCTTCGATGTGGATGGTGGTGTAGCGGTCTTCCTGGACCACGCGCTCGGACAGCAGGATCGAGTCTTCGAAGTTGTAGCCGTTCCAGGGCATGAAGGCGATCAGCATGTTCTGGCCCAGGGCCAGCTCGCCGATGTCGGTGGACGGACCGTCGGCCAGCACGTCGCCACGCGCCACCACGTCACCCACGTGCACCAGGGGAGTCTGGTTGATGCAGGTGTTCTGGTTGGAACGGGTGTACTTGGTCAGGTTGTAGATGTCCACGCCGGCATCGTGCTCGCCGGAGATCTCGACCTCGTTGACCTTGACCACGATGCGGCCGGCGTCGACCTGTTCGATCACGCCACCGCGGCGGGCATTGACGGTCACGCCCGAGTCGCGCGCCACGGCGCGCTCGATGCCGGTACCGACCAGCGGGGTCTGCGACCGCAGCGTCGGCACGGCCTGGCGCTGCATGTTGGCGCCCATCAGCGCGCGGTTGGCGTCATCGTGCTCCAGGAACGGCACCAGTGCGGCGGCCACCGACACCGTCTGCATCGGCGAAACGTCCATGTAGTGGATCTCGGCCGGCGGCTTGAGCAGCGATTCGCCCTGGTAACGGCACGGCACGAACAGCTCGGTCAGCTTGCCGGAAGCATCATGGGCGGCATTGACCTGAGCGATGACGTACTCGTTCTCCTCGATCGCCGACAGGTAGTCGACTTCGTCGGTGAAACGACCGTCCACGACCTTGCGGTACGGCGTCTCCAGGAAGCCGTACTGGTTGGTTCGGGCAAACACCGCCAGCGAGTTGATCAGGCCGATGTTCGGGCCTTCCGGGGTTTCGATGGTGCACACGCGACCGTAGTGGGTCGGGTGCACGTCGCGCACTTCGAAGCCGGCGCGCTCGCGGGTCAGGCCACCCGGGCCCAGTGCCGAGACGCGGCGCTTGTGGGTGACTTCCGACAGCGGGTTGTTCTGGTCCATGAACTGGGACAGCTGCGAGGAGCCGAAGAACTCCTTGATCGCCGCGGCCACCGGCTTGGCGTTGATCAGTTCCTGCGGAGTCAGGCCCTCGGACTCGGCCATCGACAGGCGCTCCTTGACCGCGCGCTCGACGCGGACCAGGCCGACGCGGAACACGTTCTCGGCCATCTCGCCCACCGAACGCACGCGGCGGTTGCCCAGGTGGTCGATGTCGTCCACGGTGCCGCGGCCGTTGCGGATCTCGGTCAGCACGCGCAGCGCGTCGAGGATGTCCGAGCTCTCGCCCTGCGCCGCCACCAGTCGCCTGGACTCCTCGTCATTGCGCTGGGAGTAGTACTGGTGGTCGTACAGCACCGCTTCGCCCGTGGTCTCCTTGCGACCGACGCGACGGTTGAACTTCATCCGGCCCACGGCCGACAGGTCGTAGCGCTCGAAGGTGAAGAACAGGTTGTGGAACAGGTTCTGCGCCGCTTCCTTGGTCGGCGGCTCGCCCGGACGCATCATCCGGTAGATCT
>JAGOWL010000074.1 GCA_018060215.1 Pseudoxanthomonas sp. | reverse complement strand
GGCAGCCTGGGCGGGTAAGCCGCCGCCTGGCCGCAAGCTGCCGTCATCCCCGCGCTGGTGGGGATGACGCCACCAGGGCTGCCCAGGCCAGGCTCAGCTGGCGTCGATATCGCCCAGTGCCTGGATCAGGCGCCGGGCGCGCTTGTCCGGCTTGTGCTGCGGCGGCTTGTAGCCGTCGCGCATGGCCGCCCGCTGCAGGCGCTGCTGCTCGCGGCGCGCCCTGGATTCCACCGTTTCCTCGTACAGGGCCTGGGCCACCGGTGCCGGGCCGCGGACATCGCTGACCCCGCGCACCAGGATCTCGAAGACCTCCTCGCCTCGCTGGATGCGCAGCGCCTCGCCGGCCCGGATCGCGCGTGCGGCCTTGGGCCGCTGGCCGGCCAGCTCGACCTTGCCGGTATCCACCGCCTGCCGTGCCAGCGCACGGGTGCGGAAGAACCGTGCCGCCCACAGCCACTGGTCGAGGCGAACGCTGTCGGGGGCCTGGGTATCGAGCATCGGTATCGGTCCGGGGGTATTGCTGTGACATGCGGGAGCGGGTGCGCCGAATCAAGTCCGCCGATGGATGCGCGGTAACGGCGGCCAAGGTGCTAACGTGCCTGCGCCTTCCACCACCTGCCCCGCATGAGCACCCGTACCCCGCGTGACCTGACCCAGGGCCCGATCGGCCGCAACCTGCTGTTGTTCGCCCTGCCGATCCTGGGCGGCAACATCGCCCAGTCGCTCAACGGTTCGGTCAATGCGGTGTGGATCGGCCGCCACCTGGGCGAAGACGCGCTGACCGCGGCGGCCAATGCCAACAACATCATGTTCTTCCTGCTCGGCTCGATGTTCGGCCTGGGCATGGCCGCCAGCATCCTGATCGCACAGGCCATGGGCGCCCGCGACACCGCCCAGGCCCGGCGGACGATGGGCAGCAGCGCGACCTTTTTCATCGGCCTGTCGGTACTGATCGCCATCGGCGGCTGGTGGCTGGCCCGGCACCTGCTGGCCTGGATGGGCACACCGGCGCCGTCGCTGCCCCTGGCCGAGGCCTACCTGCGGGTGATCTTCCTGGCCATGCCGGCGCTGTATGCGTTCGCCTTCCTGGCCGCGGCGCTGCGCGGTGCCGGCGATTCGCGCACGCCGTTCCGCTTCCTGCTGGTGGCGGTGCTGCTGGACATCGCCTTCAACCCGCTGCTGATCTTCGGCATCGGCCCGTTCCCGAAGCTGGGCATCGCCGGCTCGGCCTGGGCCACCCTGCTGTCGCAAACTTTGGCGCTGGGCGCGCTGCTGCTGCACCTGCGGCGCAAGCGCCATGTGCTGTGGCTGGGGCGCAAGGATGCCGCCCTGTTGCTGCCGCAGCCGCGCATCGTCCAGGCGCTGGTGCTCAAGGGCGTGCCGATGGGCCTGCAGATGATGCTGATCTCGCTGGCGATGATCGCGATGATGACCATGGTCAACGGCTTCGGCACCGCCACCGCCGCCGGCTACGGTGCCGCGCTGCAGTTGTGGACCTACGTGCAGATGCCGGCGATGGCCATCGGCGCGGCCTGCTCCTCGATGGCCGCGCAGAACGTGGGTGCCGGGCGCTGGGACCGGGTCGACGCCACCGCCTGGACCGGGGTAGGTTTCAATTTCCTGCTCACCGGCGCCCTGATCGCGCCACTGATCCTGCTCGACCGCTGGACCCTGGCGCTGTTCCTGCCGGCCGGCAGCCAGTCGCTGGAGATCGCCCGCCACCTCAACCACATCGCGGTATGGTCGTTCCTGTTCTTCGGGGTGACCTTCGTGCTGTCGGGGGTGATCCGCTCCACCGGCGCGGTGATCCCGCCACTGCTGATCCTGGCCGCCTCGCTGTGGGGCATCCGGGTGCCGTTCGCCGAACTGCTGCAGCCGCGGCTGGGCGCCGATGCGATCTGGTGGAGCTTTCCGGTCAGCGCGGTGGCGGCGATGCTGCTGTCGCTGGCCTACTACCGCTGGGGCCGCTGGCGCCAGGCGCACATGCTGGCGCCGGAGAAGCACTCGGTCCACGAAGTGGCCGTCCCGGCCGAAGTCCCGGCCACCCCGCCTTCGCCGGTGGCCGATCCGGCCGGGGAAGCGGACAGCTGATTGCGGCGGGGCGCATGTCGGTGCCCCGCTACAAAAGAGCTGGCCGAGGCCAAAGTGGCCTTGGCCGCCGTACGCGGCGACAAGACGCTGGCCGAGCTGGTCCAGCAGGTCGATGTGCACCCCATCCAGATCAGCTAGTGGCGCAGCTTGTATAATGCAACTATCCTTGTAGAATTGCAGTGATGAACGATGACGCCGCCGTTTCCGCTTTATCCGCCCTCGCACATTCCGACCGCCTGACCGCCTTTCGCCTATTGATAAAGGCAGGTCCCGAAGGTGTGGCATCAGGCGACATTGCCGAAGGTCTATCGATCCCGCCAACGCGAATGAGCTTTCACCTGGCGACGCTGGAACGCGCCGGCCTGGTGCGCTCGTGGCGCTACGGTCGGCGCGTGCTCTACGCGGCAAGCTACGACGACATGCGCCAGCTCCTGGCCTTTCTCACCGAGGACTGCTGCTCCGGGAATCCGGATATCTGCGGCGACCCCATCAAACTCGCGCCCCCCCTCTGCACGGAAGGCGCTTCGGCACCACGTCCGGAGGTGGCCTGAACATGACCGTCATCATCTATCACAACCCTGCCTGCGGCACCTCGCGCAATACCCTGGAAATGATCCGACAGTCGGGCGAAACGCCCGAGGTCATCGAGTATCTGCAGACGCCGCCTACGCGGGCGAAACTCACGGAGTTGATCGCCGACATGGGCATGGTGCCGCGCGACCTGCTGCGCGAGAAGGACACACCCTACGCGGAGCTGCGACTGGACAATCGGGCGCTGACCGACGACCAGCTTTTGGACGCGATGATGGCGCATCCAATTCTCATCAACCGACCCATCGTCGTGACCGACAAGGGCACGGCGCTGTGCAGACCTTCGGAGAAAGTGCTGGACCTGCTGGCCAACCCGGTCGCATCGTTCACCAAGGAGGACGGCGAAATCGTGGACAGGTCCGGGACCGCAGCGTGAACGACACTCTTTCTATCGACCTGCCGAACATAGACGCGGCCCAGTTCCATCCCATCGACACTGATGCGCTTGCCGCGCCGGGCGATCCGACCCATCCGCCGCGCATCCTGGTGCTCTACGGCTCGATACGCGAACGCTCGTACTCGCGCTTTCTTGCGCAGGAAGTGACACGCTTGATGCGCTGGTATGGCTGCGAGGTCCGCATTTTCGATCCGCGCGACCTGCCGCTACCCGATGGTGCTGCACCGGGTCATCCGAAGGTCAAGGAACTGCGCGAGCTGGCCTATTGGTCCGAGGGCATGGTGTGGATCAGCCCGGAGCGGCACGGCGCGATGACGGGGATCATGAAGGCTCAAATTGACTGGATTCCGCTCGCGGATGGCGCGAAGCGGCCGACGCAGGGAAAGACATTGGCGGTAATGCAGGTATCCGGTGGCTCGCAGAGCTTCAATGCCGTCAACCAACTCCGCGTGCTGGGCCGCTGGATGCGGATGGTGACAATCCCCAACCAGTCATCCGTGGCCAAGGCGTTTCAGGAGTTCGACGAGGCAGGCCGCATGAAGCCGTCGTCCTACTACCAGCGCGTGGTCGATGTCTGCGAAGAACTCGTGAAATTCACTTGGCTCGTGCGTGGTCGCGCCGCGCATCTCACGGATCGCTATTCCGAGCGTGTCGAGAGCACCGAGGAACTATCCATTCGCGTGAACCAGCGCTCCATCTAACGCATTCTGGAGCGCACCATGCTTGCCCTCACGATCTTTGTCGTAACCCTCGTGTTCGTCATCTGGCAGCCGCGCGGCTTGGGGATAGGCTGGTCCGCACTCGCCGGCGCGGCCGTCGCCCTCGCGATGGGCGTGGTCGACTGGAATGACGTCGGCACGGTGTGGGGCATCGTGTGGGACGCGATGTTCACCTTCGTCGCCCTGATCGTCATTTCGCTGATCCTGGACGAAGCTGGGTTCTTCGAATGGGCCGCGCTGCGCGTCGCCCGCTGGGGCGGCGGCAATGGTCGCAAGCTGTTCCCGCTGGTGGTATTGCTCGGTGCGGCGATAGCGGCTGTGTTCGCCAACGACGGCGCCGCGCTCCTGCTGACGCCCATCGTACTGGCCATCCTGCTGCGGCTGGAATTTCCCCCTGCAGGCGCTTTGGCATTCACCATCGCCTGCGGCTTCATCGCGGATACGGCGAGCCTGCCACTGGTGGTGTCCAATCTGGTCAATATCGTCACCGCCAACTATTTCGGCGTACCGTTCGACCGCTACGCCGCTGTGATGGTGCCGGTCAATCTGGTGTCCGTCACCGCTACCCTGCTGGTGCTGTGGCTCTGGTTCAGGCGCGATATTCCAGCCAGCTATGCCATGGACGAGCTTGAGACGCCGCTGCACGCGATCCGAGATCCCGCCGTGTTCCGCGCTGCATTTCCCCTGCTGGCGTTGCTGCTGATCGCCTACTTCGTTACCGGCCCGCTCGGCGTGCCGATCGCTCTGATAACGGGCGCGGCCGCGTTAGCCCTGATGGCGATTGCAGGCCGCTGGGCGAGCGCCGGCCGCGGCGCTACCGTCGCGCTTGGCAAAGTGCTGCGGGGTGCACCCTGGCAAATCGTGCTGTTCTCGCTTGGCATGTATCTGGTGGTCTACGGCCTCGGAAATGCCTGGCTCACCGAGGCGGCCACCTCCGTCCTGACCTGGCTCGCGGCGCAAGGCACATTCGTCGCCACGATCGGGACCGGCTTCGCCGTGGCTATCCTTGCATCGGTCATGAACAACTTGCCGGCAACCTTGGTCGGCGCACTGGCCATCGATGCGGCCGACGTGCCCGCACTGACGCGGGAACTGATGATCTACGCCAACGTCGTCGGCAACGACTTGGGGCCGAAATTCACGCCGATCGGCTCACTCGCCACCCTGCTGTGGCTGCACGTACTGGCCGGCAAGGGCCAGCGGATCACGTGGGGCCAGTACATGAAAGTCGGGCTCATTCTTACGCCGCCCGTCCTGCTGGCCGCTCTCGTCGCGCTGTGGATCTGGCTTCCGCTGGCGCATTGACCGGGCCGATAGCCCGGCCCGGCCGTGTTGTCCAAGGGCAATAGCGACCCAATGGCACCCGCAAACGCGAACGGCCGCCCGAGGGCGGCCGTTGCGGATGCTTCGATCCCGGAAGCGGCGATCAGCCGGCGGTACGCTCGGCCTTGGCCTTGGCCACGGCGGCCAGGTCTTCCTTGATGCGGGCGGCCTTGCCTTCCAGGCCACGCAGGTAGTACAGCTTGCCGGCGCGAACCTTGCCGCGACGCTTCACGTCGACCGAGTCGATGGTGGCGCTGTGGGTCTGGAACACGCGCTCCACGCCATAGCCGTGCGAGATCTTGCGCACGGTGAAGGAGGAGTTCAGGCCGGCGTTCTTGGTCGCGATGACCACGCCTTCGTAGGCCTGCACGCGCTCGCGGTTGCCTTCCTTGACCTTGACGTTCACCACGACGGTGTCGCCCTGGCTGAACTTGGGCAGTTCGCGGGTGATCTGGGCGGACTCGAATTCCGCGACGATGGACTTGTTCAGCTTGCTCATGGTGACCGACTCTGGTTCGGGTGGGCGTGTCTGTTCGACAACTTCGGGCAGACGCAGTCGCAGGATGACGCTGCGCGTATTGTTGTTCTGGGCCTGTTGCCGGGCATCCGGCCGGGCAATCCGCCCACAGGAACCTCGCATTGTAGCCGGTTTCCAGCCCCCGTGGTAGGAGTGGTCGCCAGCAAGCCGGGCTCCTACGGGGGGTCGCGCTCCTGCAGCCAGGCGTCGAGCAGCTGGCGGTCGGCCCTGGACAGCTCGCGCCCGGCCAGCAGGTCCGGGCGGCGCTCCCAGGTCCGGCCCAGGGCCTGTTGGCGGCGCCAGCGGGCGATGGCGGCGTGGTTGCCCGAGCGCAGCACCTCCGGGACCATGCCATAGGCATGCTCGACCGGGTGGCTGTAGTGCGGGCAGTCCAGCAGGCCGTCCTCGAAGCTGTCCTGCTCGGCCGAGCTGGCGTCGTTCAGGGCGCCCTCCTGCAGCCGCGCCACCGCATCCACCACCACCGCTGCGGCCAGTTCGCCACCGGACAGGACGTAGTCGCCGATCGAGATCTCCTCATCCACCTCGGCCTGGACCAGGCGCTCGTCCACGCCTTCGTAGCGCCCGCACAGCAACGCCAGGCGCGGCAGCGCGGCCAGTTCACGCACCCGGGCCTGGTCCAGCGGACGACCCTGCGGGCTCAGGTAGACCAGGTGCGGGCGCTGCAGTGGCTCGGCCGCGCGCATCGCCGCCAGGCAGCGGCGCAGCGGCTCCACCAGCAGGACCATGCCCGGCCCACCGCCGAAGCTGCGGTCATCGACCTTGCGGTAATTGCCCTCGGCGTGGTCGCGCGGATTCCAGCCATGCAGCTCCAGCAGCCCGCGCTCGCGGGCGCGGCCGGTGACGCCGAAGCCGGCGCACTGGTCGACGAACTCCGGAAACAGGCTGACGATGTCGATGCGCATCGTGACTCCCGCCGGCAACACCGGCATGGCATGGATCGGGGCGCGGCCGGCCGACGGCCGCGGCCAGGCTCAGAATTCCGGATCCCAGTCGACCGTGACCGTGCCGGTCTCGAAATCCACTGCCTTCACGTAGTCAGGCTGCACGAACGGCAACAGGCGCTCGCGCTCGCCGCGCACCACCATCACGTCGTTGGCGCCGGTGGACAGCAGGTGCGAAACCTCGCCCAGGGGCACACCCTCGACGGTGACCACGCGCAGGCCTTCCAGGTCGATCCAGTAGTACTCGCCGGGCGCGGCCGGCGGCAGGGCCTGGCGCGGGACCAGGATTTCGGTGCCGCGCAGCGCTTCGGCCGCATCGCGATCCTCGATTCCCGGCAAGGTGGCGACCACGTGCTTGCCGGTGTCGCGGCCGCGTGCACCCTGCATGCCGCGCTCGGCGCCATTGGCGTCACGCAGGATCCAGGGCTGGTAGCCGAAGATGCGCGCACGTGGCTCGGTCCAGGATTCGAGCTTGACGTCGCCACGCACGCCGAAGGCGCCCGTCACCCGACCCAAAAGAACGAGCCTCTGCGCTGGATCGGGACGCCCGGCGTCGTTCATGTCGACCATGGGACCGTCGCAACCGGACGGCCCGCGGACTCAGGCGGCAGCCGTCTGGGCCTTGCGCGCTTCCTTGTACAGGTTGCTGACCTTCTCGGTCAGCTGCGCGCCGTTGCCGACCCAATGGTCGACCCGGGCGATGTCCAGCACGATGCGCTGCTCGGCGCCCTGGGCAACCGGGTTGTAATAGCCCACGCGCTCGATGTTGCGGCCATCACGGGCGCTGCGCGAGTCGGTGACGATGATGTGGTAGAAGGGGCGCTTCTTGGCGCCGCCGCGGGTGAGACGGATCTTGACCATGGTGTCTTCGTATTGCCCAGTCGCCAGGATGGCGAGGTAAGCCGGCAATTGTAGGCCGCGCAGGGAGTCGGGACAAGCTGCGAGCACGGCCGCGCCCGGGACTTTCCTGAATATCCATTTTTAATCAATGGGTTGCAGCCTACTTTGCCAGCCTGGCGGGGTGCGTGCAGCGGCCGCCACGTGTCCGCCGTCGCCGGCGCTCTTCCACGGACGCATGTCCGGCCGCCCCGGTTCCTACAAGGGGGCCCAGTGGGCGTGCCTGGCGGCGACGGCGAGCAATCGCACCAGTTCCGGTGCCTCGGCGTAAGCGGCTCCATCGATCGCGCCAATCGCGCGCACGCCGTTGGCATTGACCGCGAAGGCGGCGCGGAAGCCTGCCACTTCGGACAGCGCCAGCGGCCGGATCTGCTGGGCCACGCCCTGCACGGCCAGGCCCTCCTGCAGCAGGCGCTCGCCGGTGCCGCGCAGGGCCGGTGCCTGCGGCCAGACCACGCCCTGGCCATCCCAGAAACCGATGTTCCACACCGAGCCTTCGCATATCGGTGCATCGGCATCCTCGCCCCCAACCAGCAGCACGTCGTCCCAGCCGGCCAGCACCGCCTGGCGGCGATGGTGATGCAGGGCGAACATGCCCACGTGCTTGAGGTGCGGCAGCGGCCGCTGCCAGGCGCCGCTGCGCACGCGCAGCGGCTGCAGCACCGGCACCACCGGCGCACTGGCGGTCACCAGCACATCCACCGGCAGCTCGCGCTGCGGGCGGCGATGATCGAAATGGCGCGAAAACACCGTCACCCGCAGCGAGCAGTCGCCGCCGGAGGCCGCCGAAGCCTGGCGCATCCAGCCGCGCACCGCCACCTCGTCCAGCGCGGCGCCGAACAGCTCTGAATTGCCCTGGCGCAGGCGGTCGAAGTGCAGGTCCAGCCCTTGCACCGCGCCGTCGCGCACGCGCACGGTGGTGAAGTGGCCGTAGTTGGACCAGGCCAGGGCCAGCAATGCGTTGGGCTCGCCGTCGGCGGCCACGCCGTTGAGCAGGGCGACCGGTGCGAACGTGTCCATTGCCGCCCCCTGTTCCGGTCCGGGCTCAGCGCAGCGGCATGCCGCCGCGACCACCCATGCCGCCCATGCCGCCCATCATGCCCTGCAGGCCGCGCATCATGCCCTTCATGCCGCCGCGGCCCAGCTTGCCCATCATCTTCTCCATCTGCTGGTACTGCTTGAGCAGCTTGTTGACGTCGGCCGGGGTGGTGCCCGAGCCGCGGGCAATGCGCGCACGGCGCGAGCCGTTGAGCAGGTCGGGATTGCGCCGCTCCTTGGGCGTCATCGAACCGATGATCGCCATCATCCGCGGCACCTCTTTGCTCTGCGAGACCTGCGCCTTGAGGTGCTCGGGCACCTGGCCCAGGCCGGGCAGCTTGTCCATCAGGCCGGCGATGCCACCCATGTTCTGCATCTGCTCGAGCTGGTCACGCATGTCGTTGAGGTCGAACTTCTTGCCCTTGGCGACCTTGGCGGCAAGCTTGGCCGCCTTTTCCTGGTCCACGTTCTGCTCGACCTGCTCCACCAGCGACAGCACGTCACCCATGTCCAGGATGCGCGCGGCCACGCGGTCGGGATGGAACACGTCCAGGCCGTCGAGTTTCTCGCCGGTGCCGACGAACTTGACCGGCTTGCCGGTGATGTAGCGCACGCTCAGCGCCGCGCCGCCACGGGCGTCGCCGTCGGTCTTGGTCAGCACCACGCCGGTCAGCGGCAGCGCCTCGGAGAACGCCTTGGCGGTATTGGCCGCGTCCTGGCCAGTCATCGCATCGACCACGAACAGGGTCTCGACCGGGCTGACCGCCGCGTGCAGGGCCTTGATCTCGGCCATCATCGCCGCGTCGATGGCCAGGCGGCCGGCGGTGTCGACGATCAGCACCTCGGCGAAGGACTTGCGCGCATCGGCGATGGCGGCGCGGACGATGTCCTCGGGCTTCTGCCCGGCGTCGGAGGGGAAGAACAGCACGCCGGTCTGCTCGGCCAGGGTCTTGAGCTGCTCGATCGCGGCCGGCCGGTAGACGTCGGCGCTGACCACCATCACCTTCTTCTTGCGCTTTTCCTTCAGGTGCCGGGCCAGCTTGCCGACGGTGGTGGTCTTGCCGGCACCCTGCAGGCCGGCCATCAGGATGATCGCCGGGGCCGGGACATTGAGGTTCAGGTCGCTGGCGGCCGAGCCCATCACCGCGGTCAGCTCGTCGCGCACCACCTTGATCAGGGCCTGGCCCGGGGTCAGCGACTTCAGCACTTCCTGGCCGACCGCGCGCACCTTGATCCGCTGCACCAGGGCCTGGACCACCGGCAGGGCGACATCGGCCTCGAGCAGGGCGATGCGCACCTCGCGCACGGCCTCGCTGATGTTGGACTCGGTCAGCCGGCCGCGGCCGCGCAGGCGGTCCATGGTGCCGGACAGGCGCTGGGTCAGGGATTCGAACATGGGGGCGGCGGGTTCCGGGGTGCGAGCGGGCGATTATAGGTTGTCAGTCCGGCCGCCGGCTGTGCGACACTTCCACGATGACAATGGTTCTCATCGCCATCCTGGCCTACCTGCTGGCTGCCGGCCTGCTGCTGCGCTCGGCCTCGCGCGCGCGGCTGGAGGCCAACCACGGCTGGCGCTGGCTGGCCGGGGCCGCCGCGCTGCTGCATCTGGGCTACCACGCCCAGGTGGCCTGGCGCACACCCGGGGGACCGGACCTGCACTTCTACTCGGCCCTGTCGCTGGTGGGCCTGGGCATGACCGCCATGACCGTGCTGATGGGTGGTCGCGGGCGCAGCGCCACGGTGGGCGTGGTGGTATTCCCGCTGGCCGCGGTGCTGCTGGCGCTGTACCACGGCCATGGCCATGCGCCCTCGGCCGCCCTGGACTGGCGCCTGCAACTGCATGCCTGGCTGGCGCTGCTGGCTTACGCCACCCTGGCCATCGCCGCCCTGCTGGCGGTGATGCTGTGGCTGCAGGAACGCGCCCTGCGCCGGCGCGAGTTCCACGGCTGGCTGCGCACCCTGCCGCCGCTGACCGAGCTGGAGCAGATGCTGTTCCGCACGATCATGGCCGGCTTCGCCCTGCTGACCCTGGTGCTGCTGACCGGCGTGCTGTTCGTCGAGGACCTGCTGGCCCAGCACCTGGTCCACAAGACCGTGCTCAGCGTGCTGTCCTGGCTGCTGTTCGGCGGCCTGCTGCTGGGCCGCTGGCGCTACGGCTGGCGCGGGATCCGCGCCGTGCACTGGACCCTGGCGGCGATGGCCCTGCTGCTGCTGGCGTTCTTCGGCAGCAAATTCGTGCTGGAACTGGTGCTGGCCACGCCCTGATCCGGGCGCCCAGGATCCGGCATCACTCCGCCGCCGCTTCCAGCGCCTGTGACAGGCGCTCCACCGCGATCACTTCCAGGCCCTTGAAATGCCCGGACTTGGGCGCGTTGCCCTTGGGTACGATCGCGCGCTTGAAGCCATGGGTGGCCGCTT
>JAGOWL010000193.1:1399-3322 GCA_018060215.1 Pseudoxanthomonas sp. | reverse complement strand
CGGCCAGGTGGCGCTCGTGGAATTCGTCGAACAGGATCGCGCCGATGCTCTCCAGCATCGGATCGTCCTGGATCATCCGGGTCAGGATGCCTTCGGTGACCACCTCGATCCGCGTGTCCGGCCCGACTTTGTTCTCGAAACGGATGCGGTAGCCGACCGTGCCGCCGACCGCTTCGCCCCGTTGCCTGGCCATGAAGCCGGCCGCCGCGCGCGCCGCCACGCGGCGCGGCTCCAGCATCACGATCTTGCGGCCCTGCAGCCACGGCTCGTCCAGCAGCGCCAGCGGCACCTGGGTGGTCTTGCCCGCACCGGGCGGCGCCTCCAGCACCAGGCGCGGATGGTCGGACAGGCTGCGGACGATGTCCGGCAGCAGCGGGGTGATGGGGAACGTGGGCGATGGCATGCGGTGCGAAGGATAAGGCCTGCGGCCTCTGTAGGAGCGACGTGAGTCGCGACCGCACGGCTTGCGCAACGGTAGGTTCGG
The DNA here is from genome assembly GCA_018060215.1 of Pseudoxanthomonas sp. Taxonomy (GTDB): domain Bacteria; phylum Pseudomonadota; class Gammaproteobacteria; order Xanthomonadales; family Xanthomonadaceae; genus Pseudoxanthomonas. The sequence goes on along the minus strand of JAGOWL010000193.1, from coordinate 2,838 downwards.
GAGACCTCCTATGGATAGGGACTTCTTGATTCTCGCGGTCGCGACTCACGTCGCTCCTACAGCAGCAGGCACGAGGGCATAAAATGCGGCCATGGATCTCATCGACATCGGCGCCAACCTCACCCACGACAGCTTCGACCGCGACCGCGACGCGGTCCTGGCCCGCGCCCGCGAGGCCGGGGTGGCGCGGATGGTGGTCACCGGCGCCAGCCGCGAGCATTCGCCGCTGGCCTTGCGGCTGGCGCAGGCGCATCCGGGCGTGCTCTACGCCACCGCCGGGGTGCACCCGCACCACGCGGTCGAATACACCGAGGAATGCGACGCCGAAATGCGCGCGCTGCACGCGCACCCGGAAGTGGTGGCGGTGGGCGAGTGCGGGCTGGACTACTTCCGCGACTTCTCGCCACGCCCGGCCCAGCGCAAGGCATTCGAGCGCCAGCTGCAGATCGGCGCGGACCTGGCGGCGGCCGGAAATCCCAAGCCGCTGTTCCTGCACCAGCGCGACGCCCACGCCGACTTCATGGCGGTGATGAAGGACTTCGAGGGCCGGACCGGGCCGGCGGTGGTGCACTGCTTCACCGGCACCCGCGAGGAGCTGTTCGACTACCTCGACCGGGACTGGCATATCGGCATCACCGGCTGGCTGTGCGACGAGCGCCGCGGCGCGCACCTGCGCGAGCTGGTGAAGAACATCCCGGCGAACCGGCTGATGGTGGAGACCGACGCCCCCTACCTGCTGCCGCGCACCCTGAAGCCGATGTCCAAGGACCGCCGCAACGAGCCGGCGTTCCTGCCGCACATCGTCGCCGAGCTGGCCCGCGACCGCGGCGAGGCGATGGAGACCGCCGCCGCCGCCTCGACGGCGGCGGCGGCGGCGTTCTTCCGCTTGCCCGGCGTGCAGGCCTGAGCCGTCAGTCCAGGGCCGGCGCGGGTCCTTCGGCCACCAGCACGGCGGCATCGTCGTTGCGCGTCTGCAGCACCACCCAGACCACGCCGTCGGCGCGGCGGATGGCGTAGGTGTCCACGTCCTTGTCGTACCAGTAGGCGTCCTGCAGGTCGTCGAACTCCTGGCGGAAGTCGTCCAGCGCCTTCTCGTTGGCCGTGTAGAAGTCGCGGTCGTAGCTGCGCTCGCTCACGCGCACGCCGCCCAGGGCCTCGATCTGCTGGCGCAGGCCCTTGGCCAGTTCGAACCTGGAGAAGGTCTTGCCGTCGGCGTTGTCGATGCCGTCGCTGAAGACCTTGCCTTCCACCCACAGCAGCTGGCCGCCGGTCCACACCGGGATCCGCGCCAGGTCCTTGGTCCGCCGCTCCAGGCGGTCGGCATCGTCGAATTCGTAGCCCGCCGGCGGCGCGAGGTACGGCCAGGCGGGCAGGGCGGCGGTGCTGACCGGGATCGCGGCGAGGTCGAAGCGGGCGCCGGGGGCCGCGGCGGCGGGGGC
>JAGOWL010000193.1:0-1299 GCA_018060215.1 Pseudoxanthomonas sp. | reverse complement strand
ATACTCCGCGTCCAGGGAAGGCGAGTGTAGCCAAACTGGTGGAGGCGGCGATGACGGACCCGGCTTCAGTCGCTGGTACGGGCGGATTCGTAGGCCTGCAGGTGGACCCAGGCCGCTTCCAGGCGCGGTACCTGCAGGCCGGCGCGATGGGCGCGATGGACCATGTCGCCGACGATCTGCAGGGCCTCGACCCTGAGCCCGGCCTGCAGGTCGCGCAGCATCGAGGCGGTGACCGGCGAGCCGGCGCGGGTCAGGCCGGCGCGGGCGGTGCGCGCCTCGTCTTCCGGCACCGGGTGGCCCTCGGCGGCGGCCACCGCCAGGCATTCGGCGTGCAGCGCGGCCATGAACGCTTCGCCGCCCTCGGCCGCGACGACCGTGCCGACGCTGGTGCGCATCAGGCAGGTGCCGGCCGCCAAAGCGGCCAGGAAGCTGTACTTGATCCACTGCGCGGCGGCGATGTCCGGCGCGTACAGGTGGTCGACGCCGGCCTGCGCGTACGCGGCGGCCAGCCGCGCCAGCACGCCGCCGTCCGCGTTGCCCTCGCGCAGGCCGAAGGTGATCGAGGCCGGCCGGCCCAGGTGCAGGACCTCGCCGTCCGCGCCGAGGGTGGCGCCGATGAAGCACAGTCCCCCGGGCACGCGCTCGCGGCCGAAGCGCGCATCGAGCGCGTCGTAATGCAAAAGCCCGTTGAGGATCGGCAGTACCGCGGTGTTCGCGCCGACCGCCGGCGCGACCGATTCGATCGCGCTGTCCAGGTCGTAGGCCTTGCACGCCAGCAGGACCAGGTCGAACGGCCTCGCCGCGGCCAGTGCCGGCAGGTCCTGTGCCGTGACCGTGGCCACGTCCAGGTCGGCATCGCCCAGCGGGCTGCGGATGCGCAGGCCGCGTTCGGCCAGCAGGGCCGCGCGCGCCGGGCGGACCAGGAAGGTGACGTCGGCGCCGGCCTGGGCCAGGCGCCCGCCGAAGTAGCCGCCGGTGCCGCCGGCGCCCAGGACCAGGATCCGCATCGCCTCTCCTCCCTCGCTCGCGCGGCCCGGTCTCAGCTGCGCAGGCCCACGCCGCGGCGAAGCAGCCACAGGGCCAGCGCCGTCAGCGCGGCGACGAAGGCCAGCATCAGCGTGTAGGCCACCCACACCGGCACGTCGCTGCTGCCGAGCAGGCCGTAGCGGAAGGCGTTGACCATGTAGAAGATCGGGTTGGCGTGGGTCAGCGCCTCGGCCCACGGCGGCAGCAGCTTCACCGAATAGAACACGCCACCCAGGTAGGTCAGCGGGGTGAGGATGAAGGTCGGCACGATGG
>JAGOWL010000073.1 GCA_018060215.1 Pseudoxanthomonas sp. | reverse complement strand
CCAAGATGGAGATCAAGAAGTACGATCCGACCATCCGCAAGCACGTGATCTACAAGGAAGGCAAGATCAAGTAATCCCGGTCGCCTTCCGGTTCGAACAAAGCCCGCCACCCGGCGGGCTTTGTTTTGGTTCCTGGCGCACGCGCAGCCGCTTTGCATCCGGGGCCGTGTCGCCTTCAGAATCGGCCTGTCCCCACTGCCGCGTCGGTCCCGATGAGCGCCTGGTCCTTCGGCACCATCCTGTTGGCCCTGGACTGGCTGTTGCGGCTGGCGGCGCTGTGGTGGATCCCGCGCCGCTCCTCCCCCGCCGCCGCGCGCAGCTGGCTGCTGCTGGCCCTGTTCCTGCCCCTGCTGGGCCTGCCGCTGTACCTGCTGTTCGGCCAGCCCTGGATCTCCAGGCAGCGCCGCCGGCGCCAGGACCAGGCCTCGCGGGCCATCCGCGAAGGCCAGCTGCCGCAACAGGCGCTGCGCTGGCAGCCGCCGGCCACCGGTCCGTCCGCCGAAACCGTGCCCCTGGTCGAGCGCCTGGGTGACTTCATGCCGGTGCGCGGCAACGCGGTGGAACTGCTGGACGACTACGACGGCGCCATCGCCGCGCTGATCGCCGACATCGACGCCGCGCGCGATCGCGTGCACCTGCTGTACTACCTGATGTTCGACGACGCCGTCGGCGCGGCCGTCACCGAGGCACTGGTGCGCGCGGCTGGCCGCGGCGTGCGCTGCCGCGTGCTGCTCGATGCGGTCGGCGCCAAGCGCGGCTGGCGCCGCTTCTCCGCGCCACTGCGTGCGGCCGGGGTGGACGTCCACCGGATGATGCCCGGCGGCCTGCGCTGGCGCCGCAGCAGCCGCATGGACCTGCGCAACCACCGCAAGATCGCCGTGATCGACGACCTCGTCGGCTATGTCGGCTCGCAGAACCTGGCCGAGGCCGAGTTCGTGCCCGGCCATCCCAACCGCGAACTGGTGGCGCGCGCACGCGGCCCGATCGTCTCGCACATGGAGGCGGTGTTCGCCGGTGACTGGTACCTGGAAACCGGGCAGATGCTGGAGGTGTCGCCGGCGCGTCCGGTGCATGCCGCCGACGTGGCCGCGCAGCTGCTGCCCAGCGGCCCGGCCTACCCGTTCGGCAACGCGGGAGAAACCGTCAACGCCCTGATCCACCTGGCCCAGCACCGGCTGGTGCTGACCACGCCCTACTTCGTGCCCGACGACGCCACCCTCAGTGCCCTGCGCATCGCCGCCCTGTCGGGGGTACAGGTGCAGCTGATCCTGTCGGACACCAACAACCAGCCGCTGGTGCGCATGGCCCAGCAGTCCTATTACGAGGAACTGCTGGCGGCCGGGGTCGGGATCGCGCTGTACACCCCGCACTTCCTCCACGCCAAGCACCTGAGCGTGGACGATTCGATCGCCCTGGTCAGCTCGATCAACCTGGACATCCGCTCCTTCGCCCTCAACGCCGAGGTAGGCCTGCTGTGCTACGACCGCGACGTGGTCGCGCGCATGCACGCCATCGAAGCCCACTACCTGGCCCATTCGCGCACGATCACGCTGGAACAGTGGCGGCAGCGGCCATCCTGGCGGTTCAACCTGGAAGGCCTGGCGCGGCTGGCCGATTCGTTCATGTGAACGGCTAGAATCCACGCATGCACGCGCGCTTCGACATCGCGATCATCGGCGGCGGCGCGGCCGGGGTACTGGCCGCGCTCCAGCTCCTGCGCCAGGCCCGCGCTCCACTGCGGATAGGACTGTTCGAACCGGCGCCCCGGCTGGCCGAGGGCGTGGCCTACGCCACCCCCCGCGCCGAGCACCTGCTCAACGTGGCGACCGGCAGGATGAGTGCGCTGCCCGATCAACCCGATGACTTCCTGGACTGGCGCTGCGCGCAAGCGGACCATGTGCAGGCCGCACGCACTGCGCTGAAGCAAAGCTATGCGCCACGCCGCGACTACGCCGCCTACCTGCGCGATCGCCTGGCCCAGGCCAGCCAGCACAGCCAGGCAAGTCTGGAGGTGCTGCCCTGGCGCATCCAGGCCCTGGCCCGCCAGACCAGCGGCTGGACCCTGACGGCGGCTGGCGACAGCGCGTGGGCGCCCAGGGTCGTGCTGGCCACCGGCAATGCGCCGCGGCCGCTGCCTGCGCACGGCGCCGCCGAGCTGCCATCGCCGTTGCGGGTCGATGCCTGGGACTACCCCGGCGTGGCGGCGATCGCGCCGGATGCGCAGGTGTGCATCGTCGGCACCGGCCTGAGCATGGTCGATGCCCTGCTCACCCTGGCCGCCACCGGGCACCGTGGCCGCATCCATCTGCTGTCGCGCCACGCGCTGCTGCCCCTGCCACATACCCCCTCGCGTGCAGTGGACGAGGATTTTCCGGTGCCGACCCTGCACGCCCTGGGCGTGCGTGAACGCTTGCGCCTGCTGCGGCAGGGCGTGCGCAACGCGGCCACCCGCGGCCTGCCGTGGCAGGCGACGATGGAACGGTTGCGCCCGCATGGCCAGGCCCTGTGGCGATCGCTGCCGGCGTCGGAACAACGCCGCTTCCTGCGCCACGCGATGCGCCACTGGGACATCCATCGCCACCGCATCGCCCCGGCCGTGCACGCGGTGCTGCAGGACCTGCGCGAGGCCGACCGGCTGCAGCTGCACCGGGCACGGCTGGAGTCGGTCGGCACCGCCGACACCGACCGTCGCGTACGGCTGTTCGCACGCCGCAGCGATGGAGGCCGTCTGCAGTTGGAGGTGGACCGGCTGGTCAATGCCACCGGACTGGAGTTGCGGGTGCAGGCCATGCACAACCCGCTGCTGGGCCAGTTGCTGCGCGATGGGCAGGCCCTGCCCGGCGCCCACGGCCTGGGGCTGGCCACCGATGCCGAAGGCCGCCTGCTCGATGCCGGCGGGCGCGCCCAGCAGGACCTGCGCAGCATCGGCAGCCTGCGCATCGGCGAGGCCTGGGAAAGCATCGCCGTCCCGGAGTTGCGGGTGCAGGCGCAGGCACTGGCGCGCGACTGGACCTCGGCCAACCGCTGACCCCGCGCGCGCCCGGCACCGGCCTGCGCCATTCCGACCCGTCCCCGCCGCACCGCCGGCCCGGCCCGGCCGGCCGGGCACAGTACACTCGCCGGCAGGGTGAGGGAGGGCCGCCGTGGTATCGAGTTGGACCCTGTTGCTGGTGTCGGTGGGCTATGCCGCGCTGTTGTTCGCCGTGGCGTGGTGGGGCGACCGTCGTCCGCTGTATCCGAACCGGCCCTGGCTGCGGCCGGTGGTCTACAGCCTGGCCCTGGCCGTGTACTGCTCCTCGTGGACCTTCTACGGCGCGGTCGGCAGCGCGGTGCGCAACGGCATCGGCTACCTGCCGATCTACCTGGGCCCACTGCTGCTGTTCGTGTTCGGCTGGCGGATCATCGAACGCCTGGCACTGATCGCGCACAGCCAGAACACCGTCTCCATCGCCGACTTCATCTCCGCCCGCTATGGGCGCTCGCGGCGGCTGGCGGCGATGGTGGCGGTGATCGCGCTGATCGGGGTGATCCCCTACGTGGCCCTGCAGTACAAGGCGGTGGCGATGAGCCTGTCGGTACTGGCCGGACAGGACCCGGGCCAGGGTGGCCTGTTCACTGACCCGGCCTTGTACGTGGCCTTGCTGATGGCCTTGTTCGCCGCCCTGTTCGGCACCCGCCAGGTCGATGCCACCGAGCACCACCACGGCATGATGCTGGCCATCTCGCTGGAGTCGCTGGTCAAGCTGGTGGCGATGGTGGCGGTGGGCGTGTTCGCCTGGTCCTGGCTGGGCGGGCACCAGGTGCGGATCACCGAGTCGGCGCGCACCCTGTTCCAGGCGGCCCCGCCGATGGGTTTCGTGGCCCAGACCCTGCTCGGCTTCCTGGCCATCGTCTGCCTGCCGCGCCAGTTCCAGGTGGCGGTGGTCGAATGCGGCGAGGTGTCCGACATCCGCAAGGCCCGCTGGATGTTTGGCGCCTACCTGGTCGTGATCTCGATCATGGTGGTGCCCATCGCTTCGGCCGGCGTGGCCCTGTTCGGCAGCGACGGCAACGTCGCCAGCGACACCTTCGTGCTGATGCTGCCTGCCGCCGAGGGTCGTGACGCACTGGCGCTGGCCGCCTACATCGGCGGCTTCTCGGCGGCCACCGGCATGGTGATCGTCTCCAGCATCGCCCTGGCCACCATGATCAGCAACGACCTGGTCATGCCGGTGCTGCTGCGGCGCGGCTGGGCCGAGCATCATGCCGCCGCCGACGTGGCCAGCACGGTGCTGTGGATCCGGCGCGCGGCGATCCTGTTGCTGGCGCTGTGCGCCTACGGCTATTACCGCTGGATCGGCCGCGACACCACCCTGGCCGGCTACGGCCTGATGGCCTTCGCCGCAGTGGCCCAGTTCGCGCCGGGCCTGATCGGCGGGCTGTACTGGCGCGGTGCCAGCCGCCGTGGGGTCGAGTTCGGCCTGCTGGCCGGCTTCGTCACCTGGGTCTATACCCTGCTGCTGCCGACCCTGGCCGCCTCCGGCCACCTCGACGCCACCTGGGTGCACGCGGGCCCGTTCGGCCTGCAGTGGCTGCGGCCACAGCAGTTGTTCGGGCTCAGCGGCTGGGATCCGCTGACCCATGGCACCTTCTGGTCGCTGCTGTTCAACGGCGCGGTGATGATGCTGATCTCGGCGCGCTGGCGGCCGGGCGTGGACGAGCGCCTGCGCATCGCCCCGTTCCTGGATCCGTACGCCGAGCGCCAGACCCTGGCCCACGGTGACTGGCCCGGCAAGGTCAGCGTCGACGACCTGCAGGCGCTGGCGGTGCGCATCGTCGGCGAGCGGCACGCACGGCGCGCCTTCTCCGAGCAGGCCATCGCCCTTGGGCGTGAACTGCACCCGGCCGCGACCGCCGACCGCGCCTGGATCCAGTTCACCGAGCGCCTGCTGGCCGCCTCCATCGGCGCGGCGTCCGCACGCCTGGTCCTGACCAGCGTGCTGCGCGGCTCTGGCATGCACCTGGACGAGGTGATGGCCCTGCTGGACGAGGCCGGCCAGGAGCTGCGCTTCAACCGCGAGATCCTCTCCACCACCCTGGAGAACATCAGCGCCGGGGTCAGCGTGGTCGATCCGGACATGCGCCTGATGGCCTGGAACCGCCGCTATCAGCGCATGTTCCACTACCCGCCGGGCATGCTCTATGTGGGTCGTCCGGTGGCCGACCTGATCCGCTACAACGCCGAACACGGTGAACTGGGCGACATCGGGCTCGATGCTTACGTGAGCAAGCGCATCGAGCGCATGCGCATGGGAACCCCGCACGTATTCGAACGCGTGCGCCGCGATGGCAGCGTGATCGAAATGCGCGGCCAGGCCCTGCCCGGCGGCGGCTATGTCACCAGCTACAACGACATCACCGCCTTCAAGAACGCCGAGCTGGCACTGCGCGAGGCCAACGAGACCCTGGAGCAGCGCGTGGCCGAGCGCACCCGCGAAGCCGAGGACGCCCAGCTCTCGCGTACCCGGTTCCTGGCCGCGATCAGCCACGACGTGCTGCAACCGCTCAATGCCGCGCGCCTGTTCGCCTCGGCCCTGCGCGACGGCGCCCAGCCCGGCGAGCAGCAGCACCTGGCCGAGCGCATCGATGCCTCGCTGCGCGCGGCCGAGGAGCTGCTGGATGGCCTGCTGGATGTCTCGCGCCTGGACACCGGCGCGCTGCAGGCCGAGGTCACCGTGTTCGACGCGGCCGAGTTGCTGCGCGAACTGGCCGCCCAGTACGCACCGGTGGCCGCCGGCCGCGGCCTGGGCGTGCACGTGCACGCGCGCCCCTGCCCGGTGCGCAGCGACCGCCGCCTGCTGCGCCGGGTACTGCAGAACTTCCTGGCCAACGCACTGCGCTATACCCGCCAGGGCAGGATCGTGCTGGGCTTGCGCGTGCGTGGCGACCAGGTGGCCCTGCAGGTGTGGGATACCGGCCCGGGCATCCCCGAGCAGCACATGCGCCAGATCTACGACGAGTTCCACCGCTACCAGCAGCCCTTCGACTGGGGCGAGCGCGGCCTGGGCCTGGGCCTGTCGATCTGCCAACGCATCTCGCGCCTGCTGGGCCACCGCCTGGACGCACGCAGCCGAAGCGGTCGCGGCAGCATGTTCTCGATCACCGTACCGCGCGTGGACAGCCTGCCGGCACCGGCGTCGCGTCCGGCCGCAGTCCTGGCCGCCTCCGATTCGCTGGCCGGCCTGCGCGTGCTGTGCGTGGACAACGACCAGGAAATCCTCGATGGCATGCGCCTGCTGCTCGGGCGCTGGCATGCTGTGGTCATCACCGCCAACACCGTGGACGATGCACTGGCGCGGGTGGCCGATAGCGCGCCGCAGGCGATGCTGGTGGACTACCACCTGCACGACCGCCTGGATGGCCTGGACACCCTGGACGTGCTGCGCAACGCGGCCGGCAGCAGCCTGCCCGGCGCCCTGCTCACCGCCGACGGTCGCGACGAACTCAAGCGCCTGACCCGCCAGCGCGGCTATCAGTTGCTGACCAAGCCGGTCAAGCCGGCTTCGCTGCGCGCCTGGCTGGCGGCACAGGCCACGGCCACGGCCCACGGATCCACGGGCACCACGGGCCAATAGGCGCGGCCATCGGCGCCCACACGGCGATCGCACCCGCGTTCAGCGCCAGTGCGTTGAATCGCCCCCGCGCCTGGCCTACCGTGGCCCTACTGCCCGCTGCCGCTCGCACCACTCCTGCTTCCCGCAATGACCGATCCTCGCCACCCGCGCTTTCCGCACGTGCCGCTCCCGGCCTCCCTTCCGCGTCGCCGCTTCGTCCAGGGCCTGGCCTTCGCCGGCCTGGCCGGTGGCAGCGGCCTGCTGCGCCTGCCCGCGCACGCCGCCATCGCCAACGCGCCGCAGGTGCTGACCGGCACCGCCTTCGACCTGGCCATCGGCGCCAGCGAGGTGAACATCACCGGCCGGCCACGCCCGGCCATCACCGTCAACGGCAGCCTGCCGGCGCCGATCCTGCGCTGGCGCGAAGGCGACACCGTGACCCTGCGGGTGAGCAACCACCTGGCCCATGCACCGACCTCGATCCACTGGCACGGCATCCTGCTGCCGGCCAACATGGACGGCGTGCCGGGAATGAGCTTCGACGGCATCGCCCCGGGCGAGTCGTGGCTGTACCGCTTCACCCTGCGGCAGTCGGGCAGCTACTGGTATCACAGCCATTCGATGTTCCAGGAACAGGCCGGCCTGTACGGGGCGATCATCGTCGACCCGCTGCAACCGCCGCCGTTCCACTACGACCGCGAACACGTGCTGCTGCTTTCGGACTGGACCGATCTGGAGCCGTCTGCACTGTACCGCCGGCTGAAGAAGGCGCCGTCCTGGGACAACCACTACAAGCGCACCGTCGGCGACTTCCTGCGCGATGCACGCGACGACGGCCTGCGCGGCACCCTAGCCGACCGCGGCATGTGGGGACGGATGCGGATGACGCCCAGCGACATCTCCGACGTCAACGGACATACCTACACCTACCTGCTCAACGGCCAGCCGCCGACCGGCAACTGGACCGGCCTGTTCCGCCCCGGCGAGAAGCTGCTGCTGCGCCTGGTCAACGCCAGTGCGATGACCCATTTCGACGTCCGCATCCCCGGCCTGAAGATGACCGTGGTCGCCGCCGACGGCCAGTACGTGCACCCGGTGACGGTGGAGGAACTGCGCATCGCCGCGGCCGAGACCTTCGACGTGATCGTCGAGCCCTCCGGCCAGGACGCCTACACGATCTTCGCCCAGGACATGGGCCGCACCGGCTTTGCCCGCGGCACCCTGGCCGTGCGCCACGGCCTGGCCGCGCCGGTGCCGGCCAGCGACCCGCGTCCGCTGCTGACCATGCAGGACATGGCCCACGGCGACCACGCCGGGCATGGCGGCGCGGCGATGATGGACCACGGCGCCGAAGGCGGCTGCGGGGCGACGATGAAGCCGGGTGCCGAAGGCGGATGCGGCGCCGCGATGAAGCACGCGGGTGAAGGCGGCTGCGGTGCAGCGATGAAGCACGCCAGCGAAGGCGGATGCGGCGCGGCCATGCACGGCGACGCCAGCGCCGATGCCCACGCCGGCCACGGCGGCCCGTCCGGCGTCGGCGCGGTCGTGCATCCGCCCAGCGAGGACGGCAATCCGCTGGTGGACATGCAGTCCTCGCCCACCGGCCCGCGCCTGGACGACCCGGGCATCGGCCTGCGCGACAACGGCCGCCGCGTGCTGGCCTACGCCGACCTGCGCAGCCTGTTCGACGATCCCGACGGCCGCGATCCCGGCCGCGAGGTGCAACTGCACCTGACCGGGCACATGGAGAAGTTCTCCTGGTCCTTCGACGGCATCCCCTTCGCCAGCGCCGAACCGTTGCGACTCAACTACGGCGAGCGCATGCGCATCGTGCTGGTCAACGACACCATGATGCAGCACCCGATCCACCTGCACGGCCTGTGGAGCGACCTGGAAGATGCCGACGGCGCCTTCCAGGTGCGCAAGCACACCATCGACATGCCACCGGGCACGCGCCGCAGCTACCGCGTGCGCGCCGACGCACTCGGTCGCTGGGCCTACCACTGCCACCTGCTCTACCACATGGAAGGCGGGATGATGCGCGAAGTACGCGTGGAAGAGCGCGCATGAGCCGCGCTATCCACGCCCTCGCCACCAGCCTCGCACTGTCCTGCATCCCGGCCGCAGCGTTTGCCCAGGCCGGTTGCACGCCGGAACATGCGGCCATGGGCCATTGCCGCATGCCGGCCGCCACGGCTCCATCGGCACCCACGCCTGCGGCTGCGCAGGCGCCTGCATGCACGCCCGAGCACGCAGCCATGGGCCACTGCACGCCTGCAGCCACCGGGGCCAGTGCGCCGCGCGAAGCCATCCCGGCTCCGACCGATGCCGACCGCGCCGCCGCCTTCGCCCCGCTGCATGCCGGCCACGCCCACGGTGCCGGTATCCACAGCAAGATCCAGTTCAATCGCCTGGAGACCTGGGATGCCGATCCGGGCAGCGGCCAGGCCTGGGAAGGCCGCGCCTGGTTCGGCGGCGACCTGCGCCGGTTGTGGCTGCGCAGCGAAGGCGAGCGCATCGGTGGCAGTACCCATGGCGCCGACCTGGAGGTCCTCTACGGCCACGCCACCGGACCCTGGTGGGACCTGCTGGCAGGCCTGCGCCACGACTTCAGCCCAGGTCCTTCACGGACCTGGGCGGCGATCGGCGTACAGGGCCTGGCGCCCTACAAGTTCGAGGTCTCGGCCACCGCGTATGTCGGCAGTGGCGGCCACACCGCCTTCAATGCCGAGGTCGAATACGAACTGCTGTTCAGCAGCAGGCTGATCCTGCAGCCGCTGCTGGAAGTGGAGCTGCACGGCCGCGACGATCCGCGCCGCGGCATCGGTTCGGGCCTGTCGACGATGGAAGCCGGCCTGCGCCTGCGCTACGAACTCAACCGGCGCTTCGCGCCCTATCTGGGCCTGGTCCATGAGCGCAGCTTTGGCGGCACCGCCGACCTGCGCCGCCTGCACGACGAACCGGTCCGCGACACCCGCTGGGTCGCCGGCCTGCGCGTGTGGTTCTGAAACCCCGCCGCCACTGCACCCGGGCCTGACAATGAAGAAGCGCGTGGCCGCCCCTGGGGACGGACCACGCGCCCGGTCTGATCACGCTGCCGCTGCGAACGCGGCCAATGACGGAGCGATCAGCGCGCCACGCGCGTCTGCGAGCCGTCGCTGGTCACGCGCACGCGGTCGCCCACGCGGAAGTCGTTCACCGAACCCGGCTGCACGACCACGATCGACTTGCCAGAATCCAGGGTCACGGTGAACTCCACCGCGCTGGTGTCGCTGCTCAGCCGGCGGCCGCTCTCGATGGACACCGCGCGCAGGGCCTGGATAGTGCCCCACTCCACGCTCTGCACCTCGCCCGAAACACCCCGCCCGAAGGTGTCGGCATCCCTGGGGGTGCTGGCGCAGCCTGAAGCCGCGGCGGCGACGGTGATGATCGAAACCAGTACGGCCTTGCTGACGTTGCTGTTCATGATCTTCCTCTGTGGATGGGTTCAGCGCGCTACGCGCGTGGTGGTGCCGTCGTTGGTGACGCGTACCCGGTCACCGACGCGGTAGTCGTCGACCGAACCAGGCTGAACCACGGCAATGGTCCGGCCCGAATCCAGGCGCACGGTGAACTCGACCGCGGCGGTGTCGCCGCCGGAAATCGCACGGCCGGCGACGCCACCGGCGGCCGCACCCACGGTACCCGCGGCCACGGCACCGGCCGTGGCGCCGACGGCCGTCGCCCGACCACGGGACTCGTTCTCGATGGTCACCGAGCGCAGGGCCTGGATGGTGCCCATCTCCACGCTCTGCACCTGGCCGGCGTTAGAGCGGGAGAAGGTACTGCTGTCACGCGGGCTGGTCGAACAGGCGGCCAGGAATACGGCCGTCACGGCGATCGAAACCAGCAAGGTCCTGCGGGTGTTGCTGCTCATCATGTTCGATCCTCTGGTGGGGGAATGGGAAGATCTGCAGGTGACGGCTTGGCGCCGCAGGCCTCCCCCTGCGGAAGCCACACTAATGTACCGCGTCCGCACGCCCAGGATTGCCCTTGGCTGGTCGCGTCCGGAGCACGGTTCAAGCCGGATCGCCGGCACCGGCGACCGCCACCTTCTCGGTTCATGGAAGCAACACTTCCCTGATCGGGGTCTCATGCATGTCCAGGTCGGTATTGGAGGAATCGCCGAAATCATTGTTGCGCACCTGGGTGATGCCGAGCATGCGCAGGCCTGAACCGGAAAGACAAAAACCCCCTGCCGGAAGGCAAGGGGTTCAAATGAAGAAACCCCCAGCCACAAGGCTGGGGGTTCCGGAATAAAACCCTGACGATGACCTACTCTCGCATGGGAAACCCACACTACCATCGGCGCTGTTGCGTTTCACTTCCGAGTTCGGGATGGGATCGGGTGGTTCCACAACGCTAATTTCATCAGGGAGACGGTTGGA
>JAGOWL010000072.1 GCA_018060215.1 Pseudoxanthomonas sp. | reverse complement strand
TTCGCTGAAGGACATGCTGGCCACCGCGGCCGATGCGATCGGCCCGCTGCCGGCCGGCAAGGACGGGGCCACCAGCGCCGCCGATCCAGGCGAGCTGTACGACTTCATCCTCGAGCGCCTGCGCGGCTACTACGCCGACAAGGGCGTGCCGACCGCACACTTCAACGCGGTGGCCGAACTGGCGCCGGCCTCGCTGTACGACTTCGACCGCCGCATCGCCGCGATCGGCACCTTCGCCGCCCTGCCCGAGGCGCAGGCGCTGGCCGCGGCCAACAAGCGCATCGGCAACATCCTGAAGAAGGCCGACATCGACATCCCGGCGATGGCCGACCCGGCATTGTTCACCGAGGCCGCCGAGCGCGCCCTGGGCGAAGCGGTGGAGGCGGCGCTGGACGACACCGCCGCCGCCCTGCACCAGCACGACTACGTGCGCGTGCTGGACCGGCTGGCACGGGTGCGGCCGCAGGTGGACGCGTTCTTCGACCAGGTGATGGTCAACGCCGAGGACCCGTCCATCCGCGGCAACCGCCTGGCCCTGCTCCGACGCCTGGCCGACCGCTTCGGTGCGGTGGCCGCGATCGGGCAGCTGTCGAACTGAACCTGGCCGCGCGGCTCACCCGCCGGCCAGCTCCACCGGTATGCTTGCGCCCATGCGCATTCCCGTTTCCCTGACCCTGCTGCTGGCCGTGGTATCGATGCCGGCGTGGGCACGAGGGACCATCGACAAGGTGCACATCCGCGGCCTGGAAGACAGCCCGGCGATGGAGAACAACGTGCGCCTGGCCCTGGGCGTGACCTCGGTGGTGGGCAAGGTCCAGGGCGAGTCGCGGCTGGAGCTGCTGCTGTTCAACGCCGAACGCGAGGCGCGCCAGGCACTGGAACCGTTCGGCTACTACTCGCCGGGCATCCAGGTCGATTCACCGCGCAATGCCTCCGACGGCATCACCGTCACCGTCCGGATCGACCGCGGGCAACCGGTGCGGGTGCGCCAGTCGGACGTGTCCATCGTCGGCCCCGGCGGCGATGACCCCTACCTGGCCCGGGACCTCGAGGCCTTCCGGCCGGGCGTGGGCGAGGTGTTCGACCACGCCACCTACGACGCCAGCCGCGACGGGATCAGCCGCCGCCTGGCCGAGCGCGGCTATTTCGACGCCGATTTCCTCACCCGCGAAGTCCAGGTGACCCGCGCCGACCAAGCCGCCGACATCGACCTGGCCTGGGACAGCGGCTTCCGCTACGACATGGGGCCGACGGTGTTCCACCAGCAGTATTTCCGTCCGGGCCTGCTGGACAAGCTGGTGACCTGGGAGGAAGGCAGCTACTTCCACCAGGGCAAGCTGGACCGGCTGCGGCAGTCGCTGGTGCGGCTGGACTACTTCAGCGCCATCGATATCCAGGCCCGGCCGCAGGACGCCAGCGACGACCTGCGGGTGCCGGTCGACGTCAACCTGGTGCTGGCCAAGCGCAGCGTCTACAGCGCCGGCCTGAGCTACGGCAGCGAGAGCGGGATGGGCGTGCGCTTTGGCCTGGAACGGCGCTACGTCAACAGCCGCGGCCACAAGCTGGTCACCGACCTGGACTACGCGCGCAACCGCAAGAACCTGCTGGTCCAGTACCGGATGCCGGCCTTCGCCTGGCTGGACGGCTGGTATACCGTGGCCGCCAGCGCCTACGACGAACAGACCGATTACATCGACCTGCGCAACGTCAAGCTGCTGGCCAGCCGCAGCGGCGAGCTCAACGAACGCTGGACCGCGGTGGCCTCACTGGTGGCGCTGCGCGAGCGCTGGAGCTACGACACCGACACGGCCACCGGTGCGCGGGTGTACAACTACTCCACCCTGGTCTATCCGGAGCTGACCGGCAGCTACATCGGCGTGGACAACCGCCTGTTCCCGCGGCACGGGCTCAGCGCCCAGGTCGCGTTGCGCGGCGGCGCCAAGGGCGCCGGTTCCGACACCAGCTTCGTCCAGGGCTGGGGCAATGCGCGCTGGTTCCAGGGCATCGGCCAGGCCGACCGGCTGATCCTGCGCGCCGAAGGCGGCGCCACCTGGTCGCAGGATCCGATCGCCTTGTCGCCTAGCCTGCGCTTCTTCGCCGGTGGCGACCGCAGCATCCGCGGCTACGCCTGGCGCGAAGTCGGCCCGCGCACCCCGCCGCCGGACAACTTCGCCCTCGGCGGCCGCTACGTGGTCACCGCCTCGGCCGAGTACGAGCACTATTTCAAGGGCGGGCCGTGGGGCATGGCCGCCTTCGTCGACACCGGCGACGCCTTCGACAACAAGAACGACTTCAGCCTGCGCACCGGCGTGGGCGTGGGCGCGCGCTGGCGCTCGCCGATCGGCGGGGTGCGCATCGACATCGCCCATGGCCTGGACGATCCCGATTCCAGCTTCCAGCTCTACCTGAGCCTGGGGGCCAACCTGTGAGCACGCCCGGAACCACCGCCACGGCTGCGCCGGTAGCGCCGCGCCGTTTCTACCGGCGGCGTGGCTTCTGGATCGGCTCGGGACTAGGCCTGTTGGCGTTGCTGGTCGCGCTGGTGCTGCTGCTGTACTGGCTGTTGCAGACCGTGGCCGGGCGCGACGTGCTGCTGGCCCAGCTGGTGGCGCGGCTGCCGGCCGGCTCCAGCCTGGAATGGGAAAAGGCCGACGGCCCGATCGCCGGCCCGCTGGTGTTGCACAACCTGGAGTTCCGCTACCAGGACTACCGCTTCACCGCCCGGCGCGCACTGCTGGACCCGGACCTGCGCCCGCTGCTGGGCCGGCGCCTGCGCCTGGACGCGCTGGAGATCGAGGGGGCGACCCTGGAGCTGGTGTCCAGCGACGAGCCGTTCGAACTGCCGCGCTGGCCCGATTCGCTGCCGGCGATCGAAATGCCGCTGGCCATCCAGGCCGACCGCGTGGTCATCGACGGCCTGGACGTCAGCTCCGATGGCCAGCACCTGATTGGCATCCACAGCCTGCGCGGCGGCATCGACATCGCCAACGGCTCGCTGCGCGCCGAGCACATCGACCTCCGCAGCGACCGCGGCGCGTTCGCCATCCACGGCAGCTACGAACCGGCACGCAACTACCGCACCGACCTGCAGGCCACCGCGGTGCTGCCGGCCGCGCACGGGCACAGCCCGGCACGCTTGGGTCTGCTGGCGCGCGGCGACCTGGCGCAGATGGAAGTGGGCATCGGTGGCCGCGCACCGGAGCCGCTGCGCGCGACCCTGGTCCTGGGCGGCGACGCCGATGCGCCGAACTGGCGCCTGGCTGCGCGCAGCGACGGCCTGGATCCGGCCCTGCTCACCGGCGCCGAGCCCTCCGCCGAATCCTTCCACTTCGACCTGCTGGCCAGCGGCACCGGCGGCAGTGCCGATCTCTCCGGCCAGCTGGGTCGCGGCGACCTGCAACTGACCGTGGCGCCCTCACGCCTGCACCTGGAAAACCAGGTCCTGACCGTGGCGCCGCTGGCGCTGGAGCTGTACGGCGGCCAGGTCCGGCTCAAGGGCACGGCCGATTTCACCGATCCGCAGGACGCCCGCTTCAACTTCGCGCTCAACGCGCAGGACCTGGCTTTCGCCGCCGCCGATCCGGCCGCCCCGGTGGTCGGGCTGGATGCGGCGCTGGGCGTGGCCGGCTCGATCCAGGAATGGGCGGCCTACGGCGACGCCACCCTGCAGCGCGACGGCGAGCAGGCGCAGGTGGTGCTGGATGTGCGCGGCGATGCCTCGCGGGCGCAGATCCATTCGCTGCAGGCGACCATGCCCACCGGCACCCTGCAGGCCAGCGGCCAGGCCGGCTGGGACCCGGTGCTGGACTGGGAACTGGCGCTGGCGCTGGACGGTTTCGACCCCGGCTATTTCGCGCCGGGCTGGGACGGCCAGGTCCATGGCCGCATCACCACCACCGGCAACGCCCGCGACGACGGCGGTTTCGATGCGCAGGTGGACGTGCGATCGCTCGATGGACGCCTGCGCGGGCGCGTGCTGGCCGGCAGTGGCAGCTTCGTGCTGCGGGGCAACGATGGCCAGGGCCAGCTGGACCTGCGCCTGGGCGACAGCCGCGTGCGTGCGCAGGGCGGCATCACCGGCGAACGCCTGGACCTGTCCGCACAGCTGCAGCCACTGCGCCTGGACGACCTGCTGCCCGGCGGCCAGGGCACGGTGCAGGGCACGCTGCGCATGACCGGCACCCGCCAGGCCCCGGACCTGCAGGCCGACCTGCAAGGCCGCGGCCTGCACTGGAACGACTGGAGCGCCGGTGCGGTGGACCTGCAGGGCCGGCTGCCCTGGCGCGGGCGCAATGGCGACCTGGTCCTGCGCGGCAGCGACCTGCAGGTCGGCATCGCGCTGCAGCGCGTGGACGTGCACGCCCAGGGTGCGGTGGAGGACCTGCGCCTGCAGCTGCAGGCCGACAGCCCGCAGACCGCCGGGCTGGTGTTGGGCGGACAGGTGCAACGGCGCGGCAACAGCTGGCATGGCTCGATCGACCAGCTGGGCGTGGAACCGGCACGCGGCAACCCCTGGACGCTGGTTGCGCCGGCCGCGTTCGTCGTCACCGGCCCGCGCGTGCAACTGCAACCGGCCTGCCTGGCCACCCGGGGCCACGGCGAGGCGCGCCTGTGCGCCCATGCCGACTGGCCCAGCCAGGGCGTGGTGGTGCAAAGCGAGCGCCTGCCGCTGACCCTGGTCGAACCCTGGCTGCCCAGGCAGGGGGGACGGGCGCTGGTGCTGCGCGGCGAGGTGAGCCTGGACGCCAGCATCCGCCCGCAGGGCAACCGCTGGACCGGCGGCGTGCACCTGGCCTCGCTGGAGGGCGGGATCCGCCTGGGGGACAGCGCCCGCCGCGAACTGGCGCGCTACGACAACTTCACCTTCGACCTGGACTTCGACCCGCAGAAGATCCAGGGCCGGCTCGGCATGGGCTTCCAGGGCGACGGCTACGTCGACGCCAGCTTCAACACCGGCTGGGAACCCTACTCGCCGCTGCACGGCGAGTTGTACACGCACATTTCCTCGCTGTTCTGGCTGGAACTGTTCTCGCCGGACCTGGTGCGCCCGCGCGGGGTAATCCGCGGCCACATGAGCGTGCGCGGCACCCGCGCCCAACCGTTGATGGAAGGCCAGTTGCTGCTGGAGGATTTCCAGGGCGAGCTGCCGGCACTGGGCCTGAGCCTGGCCGATGGCAGCGGCAGCCTGGACGCGCAGGCCGATGGCTCGGCGCGCATCTCCGCCTCGGTCGGCA
This sequence comes from Pseudoxanthomonas sp., assembly GCA_018060215.1. Classification (GTDB taxonomy): domain Bacteria; phylum Pseudomonadota; class Gammaproteobacteria; order Xanthomonadales; family Xanthomonadaceae; genus Pseudoxanthomonas. The sequence continues at coordinate 5,827 of JAGOWL010000072.1, read as the reverse complement.
CCGGTGGCAAGGGCAAGCTGCATGTCGACGGCAGCCTGTCGTGGTTCGGCCAGGCCACCCCGCTGCAATTGCACATCCACGGCCAGGATGTCCTGATCGCCGACACTCCGATGCTGGTGGCCACCGCCAACCCGGACCTGCAGTTCAGCATGGACGGGGGCACCATGGTCCTGCGCGGCCAGGTCGAGGTGACCGATGCCACCATCAACGTGGAACGCTTCGAGCAGGGCGTGTCGGTGTCCCCGGACGTGGTGGTGGTCGATCCGGTGGATCCGGAAGAACAGCGCAGCGCGCCGCTGGACATGGACCTGGCCCTGATCCTGTCCAACGACGTCACCCTCACCGGCTACGGCATGACCGGCACCATGAGCGGTCGCCTGCAGGTGGCCTGGCCGCCGGGGCGGGAGATGCGCGGCACCGGCGCGCTGGAAGTCGGCGGCCGCTACCGCGCCTACGGCCAGGACCTGACCATCACCCAGGGCCAGCTGACCTGGAGCAACAACCTGATCGCCGACCCGCGCATCAACCTGCGCGCCGAACGGCGCGTGGGCGAAGTGGTGGCGGGCATCAACGTGGCCGGCAGCGCGTCCACGCCACAGGTCGAGGTCTGGTCGAATCCAGCCATGCCGCAATCGGAGGCCCTGTCCTACCTGATGCTCGGCCGCAGCCTGGAAGGCGCCACCCGCAGCCAGGCCCAGCAGGTCACCGCGACTTCGGCGGCGCTGTCGGCCGGCACCGGCCTGCTCGCCGGCCAGCTCGGCAGGCAGCTGGGCTTCGACGATGCCGGGGTGATGCACTCGCGCGCGCTGGGCGGTTCGGTGGTGGGCGTGGGCAAGTACCTCTCGCCCCGGGTCTACGTCGGCTACGGGGTGTCGATGGTCGGCGCCGGCCAGGTGGTGATCCTCAAGTTCCTGCTCAGGCGCGGCTTCGACGTGGAACTGGAGTCGAGCACGGTGGAGACCCGCGGCTCGGTCAACTGGCGCACCGAACGCTGACCGCTCCAACGCGGCCGCGACCACGGCCCGATCGGCCTCCATGCGGACGAGCCACCGTGTGCGATGCGGGTTGTCCATCGCCACGCCAGCGGCTACCTTCGCCCATTCGTTCCGCCGATGGATGACCCCTGATGTTCCTGACCACGCCGGCCCGTGCTGCCGCCCTTGCACTGGCCTGCCTGGCGGCACTGCCGGCCGCCGCATACGCCGACGAAGGCATGTGGATGCCCGCGCAGCTGCCGCAGATCGCCGAGCGGCTGCGCGAGGCCGGCTATGCCGGCGATCCGGCCGCGCTGGCCGACCTCACCCGCGCGCCGCTTGACGCGGTGGTGCGCGCCGGCGGCGGCACCGGCGCCTTCGTCTCCGCCGACGGTCTGGTCCTGACCAACCACCACGTCGCCTACGGCGTGATCCAGTACAACAGCACCGCCCAGCGCAACCTGATCGAGGACGGCTACATCGCCGCCGACCGCGGCGCCGAGCTGCCGGCCAATCCCGACTTCCGGGTGCTGGTCACGGTGGGTTTCGACCGGGTCACCGACCAGGTGCTGGAGCAGGCGCGCGGCACGCGCGGCCGCGCCTACTTCGACGCGGTCGATGCGGCCAGCAAGCGCATCGTCGCCGAATGCGAGCGCGAGCCCGGGATCCGCTGCAGCGTGGCCAACATGTACCACGGCACCGACTTCTTCCGGATCCGCCAGCTGGAGCTGCGCGACCTGCGCCTGGTCTACGCGCCGCCGCGCAGCATCGGCAACTTCGGCGACGAGATCGACAACTTCATGTGGCCGCGCCACACCGGCGACTTCACCCTGCTGCGTGCCTACGTCGGCCGCGACGGCAAGCCGGCCGCCTATGCGCCCGACAACGTGCCCTACCGGCACCCCTCGCACCTGCAGGTGGCCAGCGACGGGCCGCGCGAAGGCGACTTCGCCATGCTCGCCGGCTACCCGGGCACCACCTTCCGCCACCGCAGCGCCGACGAATTCGGCGAACAGGCCGGATGGACGCTGCCGGCGCGGGTGCAGGTCTTCGACCAGCTGCTGGCGGCGATTGAACGCGGCAGCGCCGGCAATGCCGACGCCGCCACCGGCTACGCCTCCCAGGTGCAGTCGCTGAAGAACAACCGCAAGCGCGCCGCCGGCGAACTGGAAGGACTGCTGCGCAGCGACGCGGTGCGACTGCGCCGGGCCGACGAGCAGGCGATGCTGGCGTCCACCGAGGCGACCGCACGCGGCGATATCGAGGCGATGCGCAGGCTGCTGGCCCAGGCCTCGGCGGTGCGCGAGCGCGACCTGCTGCTGTCGCTGCTCGCCCAGACCCAACTGCTGCGTTCGGCCCTGCAGCTGGAACGGCTGCGGATCGAATCGGTCAAGCCGGACGAACGCCGCGAGAGCGGCTACCAGGCGCGCGACCTGGCCCTGATCGAAGGCCAGCTCAAACAGGTCCAGCGCCGCTACGACCCGCTGGTGGAGAAGGCGCTGCTGGGCGTGCTGCTCGGTCGCCTGCAGGCGCTGCCGGACGCACAGCGCGTGCCCGAGTTCGACGCCGCCTTCGGCCATACCGCGCAGGATCTGCAGCAGACGCTGGATGAGCTTTATGCGGCCACCGCGCTGGGCGGGGAACCGGCACGGCTGTCGCGGCTGCAGGCGGCGCGCCAGGGCCAGGCGATGGAGGCCGATCCGCTGCTCGACCTGGCCTCGGCGCTGGTGCCAGCGCTGGTCCGCCTGGAAGACGAGCGCAAGGCCCGCGATGGCGAGCTGCTGCGCCTGCGCCCGGCCTACATGCGAGCACTGGCGGCCTGGCGCGAACGCCAGGGTGGGGCGGTCTATCCGGACGCCAACGGCACCCTGCGGGTCAGCTTCGGCCGACTGGAAAGCCTGCAGCCGCGCGACGCGGTCAGCTATGCGCCGGTGACCACGGTGGCCGGCATCGCCCAGAAGCACACCGGTGCCCGGCCATTCGACGCGCCCGCGCCGTTGCTGGCAGCAATCGCCAAGGGCGACTTCGGCACCACTGCCGATCCGGCGCTGGGCACCCAGACGGTCAACTTCCTCACCAACCTGGACACCACCGGCGGCAATTCCGGCTCGCCGGTGCTCAACGCCCGCGGCGAACTGATCGGCCTGAACTTCGACAGCAACTGGGAGTCGGTCAGCGCCAGCTGGTGGTTCGACCCGCGCTACAAGCGCGCCGTGCACGTGGACATGCGCTACATGCGCTGGCTGATGGACAAGGTCTACCCGGCCCCGCACCTGTTGCGCGAAATGGGCCTGTAGGAGCCGGGCTCGCCCGCGACCCCGGGCCATCGGCCCGCGGGCACCGCAGCAATGACCCCACACCTGGCCGCGCGAAGTGCTGCCGTCGTGCTTGTCAAGCGCTTACATCGCCGCGCTGCGGTTGCCACAATCGGCATTCCGCTTTCCGCCGTAGAAACCGCAGTCAATGACCCAAATCTCCATCGCGCTCGCGCGCAAGATCGCCCAGACCATCGCCGTGGAAATCGGCGCGCAGACCGCCCAGGTGGAATCGGCGGTGGGCCTGCTGGATGAAGGCGCAACCGTGCCCTTCATCGCCCGCTACCGCAAGGAGGTCACCGGCGGCCTGGACGACACCCAGCTGCGCAACCTGGAAACGCGCCTGGGCTACCTGCGCGAGATGGAGGAGCGCCGCGCCGCGATCCTGGCCAGCATCGACGAGCAGGGCAAGCTCAGCGACGAACTGCGCGCGGAAATCGAGGCCGCCGACAGCAAGTCGCGGCTGGAGGACCTGTACCTGCCCTACAAGCCCAAGCGCCGCACCCGCGCCCAGATCGCGCGCGAGGCCGGGCTGGAACCGCTGGCCGACGGCCTGCTCGCCGATCCCACCCAGGTGCCCGAAGACTTCGCCGCGCAGTTCGTCGACGCCGACAAGGGCGTGGCCGATGCCAAGGCCGCGCTGGAAGGTGCGCGCGCGATCCTGATCGAACGCTGGGGCGAGGACGCGGCGCTGCTGGGCGAACTGCGCGGCTGGCTGGAGGCCAACGGCGTGATCCGCGCCAGGGTGGTGGAAGGCAAGGAGGCGGCCGGCGAGAAGTTCCGCGACTACTTCGACCACGCCGAGCCGCTGGCGAAGATTCCCTCGCACCGCCTGCTGGCCCTGTTCCGTGGGCGCCGCGAGGAGTTCCTGCAACTGGAGCTGGAACCGGGCAGCGATGCCGAGGCCGGCAACGCCTACGCCGAAGGCCGCATCGCCCTGCACGCCGGCATCGCCGATCGTGGCCGCGCCGCCGACGCCTGGCTGCGCAACGCGGTGCGCCTGGCCTGGCGCGCCAAGATCCACCTGCACCTGCTGCTGGATCTGTTCAACCAGGCCCGCGAGAAGGCCGAGGCGCAGGCCATCACCGTGTTCGGCGACAACCTGGTGGACCTGCTGCTGGCCGCGCCGGCCGGACCCAAGGCCGTGCTCGGCCTGGACCCGGGCCTGCGCACCGGGGTGAAGGTGGCCGTGGTCGATGCCACCGGCAAGCTGGTGGCCACCGACACGATCTATCCGCATGAGCCCCGCCGGCAGTGGGATCAGTCGCTGGCCTCGCTGCGCAAGCTGTGCCTGGCCCACGGCGTGCAGCTGATCGCCATCGGCAACGGCACCGCCTCGCGCGAGACCGACAAGCTGGCCGGCGACCTGCTCAAACTCGTCCCGGAGCTGAAGGCGCAGAAGGTCGTGGTCAGCGAAGCCGGCGCCTCGGTGTATTCGGCCTCGGAGCTGGCGGCGAACGAGTTCCCGGGCCTGGACGTGTCGCTGCGCGGGGCGGTGTCGATCGCCCGCCGGCTGCAGGATCCGCTGGCCGAACTGGTCAAGATCGAACCCAAGGCGATCGGTGTCGGCCAGTACCAGCACGACGTCGACCAGTACCAGCTCGCCCGTGCGCTGGACGCGCGCGTGGAGGACTGCGTGAACGCGGTCGGGGTGGACGTGAACACCGCCTCGGCCGCGCTGCTGGCGCGGGTGTCGGGGCTTTCGGCCACGGTGGCCGGGAACATCGTCGTCCATCGCGACGCCAACGGCGCCTTCGCCTCGCGCAAGGCGCTGCTGAAGGTGCCGCGGCTGGGCGAGAAGACCTTTGAACAGTGCGCCGGCTTCCTGCGCATCGCCGATGGCGAACAGCCGCTGGATGCCTCGGCGGTGCACCCGGAAGCCTATCCGGTGGTCGAGCGGATCCTGGCCGCCGCCGGCCGCGGGGTGAAGCAGGTCATCGGCGACGGCGCCTTCCTGCGCAGCCTCAAGCCACAGGACTTCACCGACGAGCGCTTCGGCCTGCCCACCGTGCGCGACATCCTCAGGGAACTGGAGAAGCCCGGCCGCGATCCGCGCCCGGAGTTCAAGGCCGCGCAGTTCGCCGACGGGGTGGAGGACATCCGCGACCTGCGCCCGGGCATGGTGCTGGAGGGCGTGGTCAGCAATGTCGCCGCCTTCGGTGCCTTCGTGGACATCGGCGTGCACCAGGACGGGCTGGTGCACATTTCGGCGCTGTCGGACCACTTCGTGAAGGACCCGCGCGAAGTGGTCAAGGCCGGCGACATCGTCAAGGTCAAGGTGCTGGAGGTGGACGTGGCGCGCAAGCGCATCGCCCTGACCCGGCGCCTGGACGACGCGCCCGGTGCGCCGCAGGCACGCGGTGAACGTGGCGAGCGCGACGCCCGCGGCGGCAACGCGCCGCGCGGTGCCGGCCCGGGTGGGCGCGGCGGCGCAGCGCCCGACGCCGCACGCGGCAACCCGCGCAAGGGACAGGGCGCGCCCGCATCGGCGCCCTTCAACAGCGCCCTGGCCGACGCCCTGGACCGCGCCCGCCGCCG
>JAGOWL010000071.1 GCA_018060215.1 Pseudoxanthomonas sp. | reverse complement strand
GGGGGCAACGGAAGCCAGACTGCATTTCCGTAGTCGGTCTTGTTGGATCGGCGATGCTGATCCGGACCATGGCAAAAACCGCACCCGAAGGCCTCTCTCATTCATCGGTGTCGCCCGGCTGCGGGGATCAGCCGCGAGCCGTGATGGCGCCGGAAAGTTAGTCAGGCTCTCTTCGGGCCGGTCTGACCGGTTGCCTGCCGCATTCGCACTGGCGGGGAACTCACGAACATGCCTGTTGCCTGCGCTTGCTCGCCGGCCGCTGCACCATCGGGTGCTTGAGCCAGGCGTGCGCGTCGTAGTCTTCGCCACGGGCCAGCATCGCCCAGGCTTGTCGGGCGTGCTTGTTGGCGATGGCCACCACCACCTTGCCGAACGGCAGGCGTGAGGCCAGGTCGCGGATCCAGATCTGCTCCGGCGTGGCCTTGGCGACGGCCACCACCTGCGCCCGCTGCAGGCTGCTGCGGGCGCCCTGGATCAGCAAGGTGCGCAGATAGCCATCGCCACGACAACTGATGGTGCCCAGCCGGGCCTTGCCGCCACTGGAGTGCTGGCTGGGCGTCAGTCCGAGCCAGGCGGCCAGCTGGCGGCCATTGCGGAAGTCGTGGCCATTGCCGATGGTGGCGACCAGGGCATCGGCGGTGAGTGGACCGATGCCAATGATGCGGCGCAAGCGCGTGCAGCGCTCGTCGTCGTGGGACTGGGCCAGGATGCGGCGGCTGCAGGTGGTCTCGTGCTCACGCAGCGAAGACCAGTGACGCTGCAACTGGTCCAGGGCTTCGCGCGTGCTGGCGGGGATCGCCAGCTCGTCCAGGCGGGCCAGCAGGCGTCGCAAGGCGGCATCACTGCGCGCCACCACGATCCCGAACTCGGCCAGGATCCCGCGCAGGCGATTGCTGGCGGCCAGGGCATCGGCCTTGTAGCCTTCGCGCACGCGGTGTTCGGCCAGGCGTGCCTGCTGATCGATCGACTTCACCGGCACGAAGCGCATGTTGCCCTGGCGGGCGGCGGTGGCGATGGCCTCGGCGTCGTTGCGGTCGTTCTTGGCGGCCTGGCTCTTGCGGAACGGTTTGACGAACTGGGCGGCCATCAGGCGTGGCTGCAAGCCATGGTCGATGCCGCGACGGGCCCAGTGATGGGCGCCGCTGCAGGCTTCCATGGCAATCAGGGTGCCGGCCGGAAGCTGGACCAGCCAGCTGGCAAACGCCTCACGGCGCAGGTCCTGGCGCTGGAGGACGCGGCCGGTGGCGTCCACGGTGCAGGTCGAAAACACGGATTTGGCCAGGTCGATGCCGATGGTTATATTGCGCATGGGAGACTTCCCTCTCCAGACGTACCGATGGTGAGAACCATCATGGCCCTCGAGGCCGAGCGGTGATCCGCAAGGACGGGAAGTCTCCTTTTTACTCATTCAAGCCGACGCCGCTTCGCGGCGCGGCTTAATTCAGGCGTTAGGCCCCTGAAAAGCCTCGCTTGACTGGCTGTGCGCCAATGGCGTATAGTTCGCCGCATGCTCACCATCATTGAGTCGCCGCTCTTCAGCAAGATTTGGGCTGACTACTGGTCAGTGGAGGAGCACGAAGAGTTCACTGTCCACATCGCCGCCAACCCCGAGGCCGGCGACCTGGTTCCAGGTTCGGGCGGTTGCCGCAAGATCCGGTGGACTCGTCCTGGCATGGGCAAGCGTGGCGGCGTCCGTGTCATCTATACCGTACGCCTGAAGCGTGGAACAGTAGTGTTGCTCACCATCTACTCCAAGGGCGCGAAAGAGAACATTCCCGCGCATGTACTACGCCAGATCGCGGAGGAACTGGATCATGACTAGCAAGAAGACAATTTCGGCGCGTGATGCCGAGCGCAACATCGGCGATGAGCTGTTGCAGGCTATTCGCGACGTCAAGAGTGGCAAGTACGGTGCCAAGTACAGCGTCGAGGCCAATGACATTGTCACTACACGCCTCAAGACGGGCCTTTCTCAGGCCCAGTTTGCCGGCGCTCTGCGCATCTCGTCTCGCACCCTGCAGCAGTGGGAGCAAGGGCGCCGTCAGCCCTCGGGTGCAGCAGAGACTCTCCTAAAGATCGTGTCTCGCCATCCGGAGGTTCTCCGCGAGGTTGCGGGGGCCTAACAATGCGTTCAAGCCGACACCGCTTCGTTCCACAACCCATATGGCAGGTAGAGCTTGCCATATGGGTTGCTCCACTACGCGGCGCGGCTTAACTCAGGCGTTAGGCCTGACACCAAGCGTTCTCGCAGCTTGACCAGTCGTATCCGAACGGATACGATGTGCCATGAGCATCTTCCTTCGCACGTCGGAGTTCGACACGTGGCTGAAAGCGCTGCGGGATCCGATCGCAACAGCTCGTATCGCCGCGCGCATCCGCTCGGCAGAAGCCGGCAATTTCGGCGACTGTGCTCCAGTCGGAGACGGCATTTCCGAGATGCGGATTCAAGTTGGCCCTGGCTATCGCTTGTACTACTGTCGTCGGGGCGAGGTTACCTACCTGCTGCTCTGTGCGGGAGACAAGTCCTCCCAGCCGAAGGACATCCGGAAAGCCAAGACTCTCCTTAAGGGTCTGGAGAATTGACCATGAAGAACATCGCCGCCTTTGATGCCGCTGATTATCTGGACAATGACATTGTCATTGCGGAGTACCTGAACGCTGCATTGGAAGATGAGAATCCCAACGTGTTCCTTCAGGCGATCGCTGATGTCGCCAAGGCTCGAGGTATGAGCAAGCTAGCCAAGGACACGGGGCTTGGTCGTGAGAGCCTTTACAAGGCCCTGGCTCCGGGTGCAAAGCCACGGTACGACACTGTGCTCAAGCTGGTTCGGGCGTTGGGTGTAGAGTTGCATACGACACCGGCTCACGCAGGTCAGGCCTAACAATTCCGTAGGGAGCTTCCCGTCAACTCGGGGTGCATGAGGCTTTTGCCTTGAGCTTGAGGCATTGCTGCTTCCTCGTTGTGTTCGTTGTTGCGGTGCTGCGGGGTCGCTCAGTCTGGACCGACCAGAGTTTCGCAGACACCCGGAAGCGGATAACCCCGCCTTCACGCGTCGTGGTGTTCATTGGGCAGGGTGCGGTCCGCACGGGTACCCAGCAGGAGCTTGCCATGTCCTATGTCACCGGATTTCTGACTCCCGTCCCGAATGCCAACAAGGATCGATACATCAAGTCCGCCGAGGTCGCGTGGCCTTTGTTCCGGAAGTATGGCGCGCTGCAGCAGGTCGAGACCTGGGGTGACAACATCGAGGACGGCAAGACCACGGACTTCAAGCGCGCCGTGAAGCTGGAGGAAGGCGAGCAGGTGGTGTTCTCCTGGATCGTGTGGCCGGACAAGGCCACGGCCGATGTGGCCTGGCAGAAGATGATGGAGGACCCGGCCATGCAGGAGTTCGACATGCCCTTCGACGGGAAGCGCATGATCTGGGGCGGGTTCCAGACCATATTCGAAAGCTGATGACTGCGCCGGCATGACCGTGTTCATCGCCGGTTGCGCCGGGATCGGATGGAAGGCCTAGACTGGAGGCGGATTCCCGCCCTGGCCGCCCTTGTGAAATCGCTACCGCGCCGTTGTCTGCTGCTGGCCTGCATGCTGCTGGCCGGATGCGTGCGCGGACCGGCGCCGGAGCCGGCCGATGCGTCGCTGCTGACCCAGTCGGCGATCGCGCCGGAAGAGGGCGGGGCGGTGAGCCGTGCGCCGGTGGTGGTACCCGAACCGGTGGCAGCGCCGGCCAGCCCGAAGGCGGCCGTGGTGCCCAGAGCGCCGGACTGGTCGCCGGTCGAGCTGGCCTCGGGCCAGGCCTGGATCGATTGCCGGCTGGACTATCGCCACGGTGACGGCGAGGCACTGGCGTCGCTGGAGCGCGATGAGTTGCGCCGGCGGCTGGAGCCGTGCCGGGAGGGCGATGTGCTGCGCCTGCGTTACCGGGGCCGGATCGCCAGCGATTTCACTGCGCTGGTGGACCGGGTGGCACGGGTGGCCGATGGACTGGGCATTGGCAGCCGGGTGCTGGACCTGGACTCCAGCGGCGGCCAGGTGGAGGACGCGATCCGCGCCGGCGACATGATCGGTGGCCAGCACTGGACGATCTGGGTGCGCGAGGACTCGGTGTGCCACAGCGCCTGCGTGTTCGTGCTGGCCGGAGGCGACAGCCGGCGCCTGGCCGGGCGGGTCGGCATCCACCGCATCATCCGGCTCAGCTCCACCGCCACCAGCCGTGGCGAGTTGAACACCGAGTTGCAGGCGGTCTACGCCACGGTACGCGCCTACCTGGAGCGCAATGGCGCCTCGCCGCTGCTGGCCGACGCGATGAAGACGGTGCCCAACCGTGGGCTGCGCCTGCTGGCACCCGAGGAGCTGCGCAGCTATGGCCTGGAAGGCAACAATGCCGCCCAGGACGACCTGGACCGGGTGCGGCTGCTGGACCTGTGTGGCGATGATTTCATGCGTCGCCGCGACGCCTGGGTGCGCGCTTTCGACCAGCGCTGCCAGGGTGAGGTGGGCGTGTATGCGCTGAACGCCTGCGGCCTGCGCCTGCGCAGCGATTTCGGCTTCCCTGATGACGCGTGCCCGGCACAGAGCCCGCTGGCCGAATTCAATGAGCTCGATGGGCTGCCCGGGAGCGAGGCGGCACCGGCGCCGGTGGCCGCCGGCGCCGAGGAGGCTGCGGCACCGGAGGCGGCCACCGCCGGCGAGCGTACGCACCCGGCCGGCGACAGCCGCGGCTGAGCCGGGGTCGGCAGGGCCGCATTCAGGTCCGGGGCGACAACGCCCGGCCTTCGGCGCACAATGGCGGGCCTACCCCTGCATCTTGGCCGCGCCCCGTGGGTGCGTGGCCGGAGTTCCTTATGTCCGCCCCTGAATCCGAAACCCCTGCCGCGCTGCGGTTCGGCGACCTTGGCCTGCCCGAGCCACTGCTGGCCGCCCTGGCCGAGGTCGGCTATGAATCGCCCTCGCCGATCCAGGCAGCCACCATCCCGGCGTTGCTGTCCGGCCGCGATGTGCTGGGCACCGCCCAGACCGGCACCGGCAAGACCGCCGCGTTCGCGCTGCCGATCCTGTCCCGGTTGGAGCCGGGGCGGACCCGGCCGCAGGCGCTGGTGCTGGCGCCGACCCGCGAGCTGGCGATCCAGGTGGCCGAGGCGTTCCAGCGCTACTCGGCCCGGTTGCCCGGCTTCCAGGTGCTGCCGATCTACGGCGGCCAGGGCTATGGCCCGCAGCTGCAGGCGCTGCGCCGTGGCGTGCAGGTGGTGGTGGGCACGCCGGGGCGGGTGATCGACCATCTGGAGCGCGGCACCCTGGACCTGTCCGGGCTGACCACCCTGGTGCTGGACGAAGCCGACGAGATGCTGCGCATGGGCTTCATCGACGATGTCGAGGCGGTGCTGCAGAAGACCCCGCCCACGCGCCAGGTGGCGCTGTTCTCGGCGACCATGCCGGCGCCGATCCGGCGCATCGCCCAGACCTACCTGCGTGATCCGGCCGAGGTCAACATCGCCGCCCGGACCACCACGGCGGCCAACATCCGCCAGCGCTACTGGTTCGTCAGTGGCCTGCACAAGCTCGATGCGCTGACCCGCATTCTCGAAGCCGAGCCGTTCGACGCGATGATCGTGTTCGCCCGCACCAAGGCCGCCACCGAGGAGCTGGCCGGCAAGCTGCAGGCGCGCGGGGTGGCCGCTGCGGCGATCAACGGCGACATGCAGCAGCAGCAGCGCGAACGCACCATCGCCCAGCTCAAGGACGGCAAGCTGGATGTGCTGGTGGCCACCGACGTGGCCGCGCGCGGGCTGGACGTGGAGCGCATCAGCCACGTGCTCAACTACGACATTCCCTACGACACCGAGAGCTACGTGCACCGGATCGGCCGCACCGGCCGGGCCGGGCGCAGCGGCGAGGCGATCCTGTTCGTGACCCCGCGCGAGCGCGGCATGCTGCGCGCGATCGAGCGCGCCACCCGGCAGCCGATCGAGGAGATGCGCCTGCCCAGCGTGGAGGCGGTCAACGACCGCCGCGTGGCGCGTTTCTTCGAGAAGATTTCCGGGGCGCTGGAAGCTGGCGGGCTGGCGCCGTACCGGGAACTGGTGGACCGCTATGCCGGTGAGCACGACGTCGGCGCCGGCGAGATCGCCGCCGCACTGGCGCGGCTGCTGCAAGGCGATACGCCGCTGCTGCTGGAAGCGCGCCCCGAGCCGCCGCCGCGCCCGGAGCGTGGCGCTCCGGCGCCGCGGGGGCCGCGCGTGCACAACGAGGGCGAGCAGGCCTTCGCGCCGCATCCGCCTGCGGCCTTCGACGCCGGTTACGGCACGCGCCCGGCACGGGCACCCAAGCCGCCGCGCGCCGCGCCCGAGCCGGGCATGGAGACCTTCCGGGTCGAGGTTGGCCATGCCCACGGCGTGAAGCCGGGCAATATCGTCGGGGCGATCGCCAACGAGGCCGGGCTGGAGAGCCGCTACATCGGCCGCATCGACATCCACGACGACCATTCGATCCTGGACCTGCCCGAAGGCATGCCGCCGGAAATCCTGGCGCACCTGCGCAAGTCCTGGGTGGTGGGCCAGCAGCTGCGGATCAGCCGTTGGGACGGCAGCCATGCGCCGTCCGAGCATGCGCCGAAGGGACAGTTCCGCCCGCAGGCGGCGCGCCCGGGCAAACCGCCGGGCAAGGGCCCGAGCAAGGGCCCGGCCAAGCCGCACCGCAAGGGGCCACCGAAGCCGCATGGCTGAGCTCGCCATGACGGTCCGCCTCAACAAGCACATCGCCGAAACCGGTTTCTGTTCCCGCCGCGAGGCCGACCGCCTGATCGCCGAAAGGCGGGTCACGGTCAATGGCCAGGCCGCGGGGATGGGCGCGGTGGTGGGCGAGGGCGATGCGGTGCTGGTCGATGGCCAGCCGCTGAAGGCGCGCAGCGCCAGGGCCGGCAAGCGCCGCCATGTCTACATCGCGCTGAACAAGCCGGTGGGGATCACCTGCACCACCGAATCCTCGGTGGCCGGCAACATCGTGGAGTTCGTCGGCCACGAGCAGCGCATCTTCCCGATCGGGCGGCTGGACAAGGATTCGGAAGGCTTGATCCTCCTGACCAGCAACGGCGACATCGTCAACGAGATCCTGCGCGCGGAGAACCGGCACCAGAAGGAATACCTGGTGGCGGTCAACAAGCCGGTGACCGACGAGTTCCTGCGCGGCATGGCGCGCGGGGTGCGCATCCACGGCCAGACGACCCTGCCGTGCCGCACCACGCGGATCGCCAGGTTCGGTTTCCGCATTGTGCTGGAGCAGGGCCTGAACCGGCAGATCCGGCTGATGGCGGCGGCCTTCGATTACCGGGTCACGCAGTTGCGCCGGGTGCGGATCGACAACCTCAGGCTCGGTGCGCTCAAGTCCGGGCAGTGGCGCAACCTCACCGACGCCGAGCTGGCCGGCCTGCTGCCCGGGCGCCGGGAGTGGTAGTGCGGGCCGGGCGCGTTTGATCGCAATCATTCCCGCCGGCGCGCCGGGGCATTAACATCGGCACACGATCGGTATTGCAGACATGGGAGGTTGGGCGATGAGGATCCTGCTGGCGGTGGATGGCAGTGCGGTGGGGGCGACGGCGGTGCGCCGGGTGGCCAAGCTGGCCAAGGAGCTGGCGACGCCGCCGGTCCTGCACGTGCTCACGGTGGTGCCGCGGCTGTCCAAGGCGGCCGAGAAGGAGTTCGGCAAGGTCGGGCCGGATCGCTACTACGACCGCCAGGCCGAGGCGGCGCTGGAGCCGCTGCGCCCGCTGCTCAAGCGCAGCAAGCTGGACGTGGTGGAGCGCAAGGCCATCGGCGAGGCGGTGCAGACCATCCTGGCCGAGGCCAAGGCCGCCAAGGCCGAGATGATCGTCATCGGCAGCCACGGCAAGGGCGCGATCAAGACCCTGCTGATCGGCTCGGTGACCCAGAAGGTGGTCGCGCTGAGCCCGGTACCGGTGCTGGTGGTGCACTGAGGCGGGGCCGCCGCCGCAGCGGCGAGGCGATCGCGGCGGTCAATCGACCATCTGCTTGGCTTCGGAGGTGCCCAGCATCTCCGGGTGCTGGACTTCGGGCGCGCCGGCCGCTGCCGGGCGCTGGCGCCGCGCCAGCAGCGGGTCCAGGAACACCACCCCCAGGATCAGCGCCACGCCCAGGTAGAACAGGGTGGTCAGTTCGCGCTGCTCGCCCAGCAGCACGGCCGCCAGCACGATCGCGTAGACCGGTTCCAGGTTGGTGGCCAGCTGCACGGTGTAGGCGCTGAGATGGCGCAGGGCCACCAGCGACAGGGCGAACGGCAGCAGGGTGCAGCCCAGCGCCAGCACCAGCAGCAAGGTGCCGTCGCGCGGGCCGGGCAGGGCCAGCAGCTGGCCGTCGAAGGCGGGCATCCACAGCACCAGCAGCGGCGCCAGCGCGGTCAGGGCCACGGTGCCGGCACCCAGTTCCACCGCGGTCACGGTCAGCGGGTCGGCGTGTTCGACCAGGCGCTTGTTGAAGGAACCAAAGATCGCCACCAGCAGGGCCGACAGCGCGCCCACCGCCACGCCCAGGCGCATGCCGTCCGGCACCCCGCCGACCACCAGGGCCACGCCCGGCAGCACGGCCACGCCGAGCAGCAGTTCGCGCGGGCGGAACGGCCGCTTTGCCGCCCACGGTTCGATCACCGCGGTGAACACCGGCGCCAGCGCAATGCAGGTGGCCGCCACCGAGGCGTTGGCCAGCTTGATCGCGCCGTAGAAGGTCAGCCAGTGCAGGGCGACCAGCACGCCGATGCCGGCGTAGGCCAGCGCCAGGCGCGGCGGCAGTGCACGCAGGCCGCGCCAGACCCGTGGGACCAGCGCCAGCGCCACCACCACCAGTAGCATCCGCCACCACACCAGCGGCAGTGCCGGCAGGGTGATCAGCTTGCCCAGGATCGCGGTGAAGCCCCACAGCAGCACGCAGAAATGGATCTGGAGCTGGGCACGGGCGTGGTCGGTCATCGGCATGGGGCATTATCGCAGCCCGTAACGGATTGGCCATGGCCCCGGGCGTGCGGGCAGCGGCAGGACGGCGGCCACTGCACCTAGAATCGGGGTTTCGCCATCCCGGATCGACCTGCATGACCTTGCCCCTTGCGTCGCGTCGCCTTCGCTGCCTGCTTGCCATCGGCCTGTGCGCGCTGGCGCCCCTGCCGGCCATCGCCCTGGATGGGCCGGGGCCGGGGCCGGCCACGGCGGAGCCGGTTGCCGCCACGCCGGCGGCCGCGCTGGATCCGGCGCAGCTGGAGGCCTGGGTCGAACAGGTGCGCGAGCGCTTCGAGGTGCCCGGGATCGCGGTGGCCGTGGTCAAGGACGGCCAGGTCGTGCTCGAACGCGGCTGGGGCGTGCGCGAGCTGGGCAAGCCCGGTCAGGTGGACGCGCACACCCTGTTTGCGATCGCTTCCAACACCAAGGCCTTCACCGCCGCCTCGCTGGCGATGCTGGCCGACGAGGGCAGGCTGTCGCTGGAAGACAAGGTGGTCGAACACCTGCCGGGCTTCCGCATGTCCGATCCCTACGTCACCGCGCAGATGCGCGTGCGCGACCTGCTGACCCACCACAGCGGCCTGGGCCTGGGTGCCGGCGACCTGCTGTTCTGGCCGGGCAGCGACCACAGCAACGGCGAGGTGGTGCGGCGGCTGAAGGACGTGCCGCTCAAGACCGGCCTGCGCGAGCGTTACGCCTACGACAACATCCTCTATGCGGTGGCCACGGCGCTGATCGAACAGGTCTCCGGCCAGTCCTATGCCGATTTCCTGCAGCAGCGCTTCTTCACCCCGCTGGGCATGGCCGGCACGCGCTTCAACGCCGACGCGCTGCGCCGCGGCGACCGTGCCGCCACCGGCCATGCCAAGGCCGATTTCACCACCTTGCAAGCGACCTTCCCGCTGACCTGGCACAACGCCGCCGGCGCCGGCGGGATCTACTCCAGCGCCCATGACATGGCGCGCTGGATGCAGGCGCAACTGGCCGGTGGCCGCTACACCGACGCGCACGGGCGCGAGCAGCGCTTGTTCTCGCCGCAGCGGCACAAGGACATGTGGTCGCTGCATGCGCCGATGAACATCGCCGAGCCGGCGGTGCCGGAACTGGCGCCGGCGGTACCGGATTTCCTGGGCTATGGCCAGGGCTGGATCACCTCGTCCTACCGCGGGCAGAAGCTGGTGTGGCATACCGGTGGCTGGCCGGGCATGGTCTCGCGCACCACCCTGGTGCCCGGCCACGATCTGGGCATCGTGGTGCTGACCAACCAGGAGGCCGGTGGCGCGTTCAATGCGCTGACCCTGCAGATCCTGGATGCCTACCTGCAGCCGGAGCAGCGCAACGACTGGATCGGTGCCTATGCGGCCGCTGCGGACAAGGTGCGGGACAAGGCGGCCACGGCCTGGCAGGCGCGGCTGGATGCGCGCGTGGCCGGATCGCAACCCTCGTTGCCGCTGGCCGGCTATGCCGGCACCTGGCGCGACCGGTGGTTCGGTGATTTCCGGATCGAGGAGAAGGACGGTGCGCTGCGCATGCGCGCCACGCACAGTCCGCTGCTGCAGGGAACGCTGCAGCACTGGCAACACGACACCTTCCTGGTGAAGTGGGACGAACGCACGCTCAACGGCGATGCGTTCATCAGTTTTGCCCTGGATCCGGAGGGAAGGCCGCGCGAGGCGCGGATGGAGGCGGCCTCGGAGCTGACCGATTTCAGCTTCGATTTCCAGGATCTGGTGCTGGTGCCGGTGCGCTGAGGTGAGGGGCCGGGGTCGGGGGCGTGGCCCCGACCTACGGGCGTCGGGGGCGTGGCCCCGACCTACTGGATGGGTTCGTCCAGCATCAGTTCGCGCACGAAGCGTACCGGCGGGGCGCCGTAGGACAGCACCTGGTCGTGGTAGGCCTTCAGGTTGAAGGCGTCACCCTGTTTTTCCTCCATTGCCTTGCGCAGGTCGAAGTGCTCCTGCACGCCGACGAAGTAGGTGGGCAGCTGCGCCGAGGTCAGCTGGGCGCGGGTCCACTTGCCGGCCGCCTCGCTCTCCTGCTGGAAGGTCTGGTTGACCATCA
>JAGOWL010000011.1:14112-31114 GCA_018060215.1 Pseudoxanthomonas sp. | reverse complement strand
CCGGTCGGCCATGTTCAGCCCGCCAGCCGCCGCTGCAACCAGTCGCCCAGGTCGGCGATTTCCTGGGCGCAGACCTGGTGGGCCATCGGGTAGCGATGCCATGCCACGTCGAAGCCGACCTGCTCCAGCGCCTGGGCGCTGGCCAGGCCGTGCTGCACGGCGATCACCGGATCGCCGTCGCCATGGGCGAAGAACACCGGTTGCGCCACCGCGTTGGGATGGCGCTGCGCCGCCACCGCCTGGCCACCGGGCAGGTAGGTGGACAGCGCGACCAGGCCGGCCAACGGCGCCTGCCGGCGCAGGCCGGTGGCCAGTGCGATCGCCCCGCCCTGGGAGAAGCCGGCCAGCACGATGCGCGAAGCCGGTGTCCCACGTTCGACCTCGCGGGCGATCAGCGCCTCGACCTGCTGCACCGACTCCTCGATCCCGGCCGCGTCGGCGCGGTTGGCGAAGTCCATGCCGACGATGTCGTACCAGGCGCGCATGCGCATGCCGCCGTTGATGGTCACCGGCCGCAGCGGCGCGTGCGGGAACACGAAGCGCAACGCCGGCCACTGCGGACGCACCAGCTCGGGCACGATCGGGGCGAAGTCGTGGCCGTCCGCGCCCAGGCCGTGCAGCCACAACACCGTCCATGCCGGCGCCGGGCCGGTTTCCTGTTCGACGCACTCCAGCAGCATGCGGGGCTCGTTCCTTGTGCGGGATGGACGGCCATTATGCCTGCCACGCCGCAGCCGGAAGTCGCGGCCGGCACGGGCCTGCGGGCTATTCGGCCTCTTCCGGCACCACCACCCCGTCCGGATCCACCGCCAGGCGCCCGGCCATCAGCACCGCCTGGGTGCGGTTGTTGACCCCCAACTTGCGCAGTACCGCGGTGACATGGGCCTTGATCGTGGCCTCGGACACGCCCAGGTCCCAGGCGATCTGCTTGTTGAGGCGGCCTTCGCCAAGCATCTGCAGCACCCGGAACTGCTGCGGGGTCAACTCGCGCAGGCGCCGGGCCACCGCTTCTTCGTCGCGGTCCATCGCCGGTGCGCTGGCGGCCGCGGCCGGCGCCCAGCGTTCGCCGTCCAGGACCTGGCCCACGGCGATGCCGATGGTTTCCGAATCGGCCGACTTGGGGATGAAACCAAGCGCGCCGTGGTCCAGCGCACGCCGCATCACCGCCGGCTCCTCGCGCGCCGACACCACCACCACCGGCAGCTGCGGGTGCAGGGCGCGCAGGTGTACCAGCGCGCTGAAGCCGTGCGCGCCGGGCATGTTCAGGTCCATCAGCAGCAGGTCCGCGTCCGGATTGGCCTCCACCAGGCCGTACAGCGCATCGACGCTGTCGGCCTCGCACAGGCTCGCGTCCGGCAGGATCCGTTGCACCGCCCCGCGCAAGGCCTCGCGGAACAGCGGATGGTCGTCGGCGATGAGAATGGTGGACATGAACCCCCGCGCGGCGCGCGGCCGCTACTGCACCTTGCGCTCGTTGACCAGCGAATCGACCACGCCCGGGTCGGCCAGGGTGGAAGTATCGCCCAACTGGTCCGGTGCGTTCTCGGCGATCTTGCGCAGGATGCGCCGCATGATCTTGCCCGAACGGGTCTTGGGCAGGCCCGGCGCCCATTGCAGGTGGTCGGGGGTGGCGGTCGGACCGATCACCTTGCGCACCCAGGCCACAAGTTCCTTCTGCAGCTCGTCGCTGGCCGCCTCGCCGGCCTTGAGGGTCACGTAGGCGTAGATGCCCTGCCCCTTGAGATCGTGCGGGAAGCCCACCACCGCCGCCTCGGCCACCTTCGGATGCAGCACCAGCGCGCTTTCCACCTCGGCGGTGCCGATGCGATGACCGGAAACGTTGATCACGTCGTCGACCCGGCCGGTGATCCAGTAGTAGCCGTCCTCGTCACGGCGGCAGCCGTCGCCGGTGAAATAGCTGCCCGGATAGGTGCGGAAATAGGTGTCGATGAAACGCTGGTGGTCGCCATACACGGTACGCATCTGCCCCGGCCAGGAGTCGAGCAGCACCAGGTTGCCCTCGGCGGGGCCGTCCTGGATCAGGCCATCGGTATTGACCAGGGCCGGGCGCACGCCGAAGAACGGCAGGGTCGCCGAGCCGGGCTTCTGGTCGATCGCCCCGGGCAGCGGCGAGATCAGGATGCCGCCGGTCTCGGTCTGCCACCAGGTATCGACCACCGGGCAACGGCTGTCGCCGACCACCTCGTAGTACCAGCGCCAGGCTTCCGGGTTGATCGGCTCGCCGACGCTGCCGAGCAGACGCAGGCTCTTGCGCGAGGTCTTCTTCACCGGCTCCTCGCCCTCGCGCATCAGCGCGCGGATCGCGGTGGGCGCGGTGTAGAAGATGCTGACCTGGTGCTTGTCGATCACTTCCCAGAAGCGCGAGACGTTCGGATAGTTGGGCACGCCCTCGAACACCACCGAGGTGGCGCCGTTGGCCAGCGGCCCGTAGACGATGTAGCTGTGGCCGGTGACCCAGCCCACGTCGGCGGTGCACCAGTAGACGTCGTCCTCGCGCAGGTCGAACACCGCCTCGTGGGTATAGGCGGCAAACAGCAGATAGCCGGCGGTGGTGTGCAGCACGCCCTTGGGCTTGCCGGTGGAACCGGAGGTGTAGAGGATGAACAGCGGATCCTCGGCGTTCATCCGCTCCGGCTCGCACTGCGCCGGCTGGCCGTCGACCACGTCGTGGAACCAGCGGTCGCGCGGGGCCTGCATGTCCACCGCGCCGCCGGTGTGGCGCAGCACCAGCACCGTTTCCACGGTGTCGGTGCCGGGCATCTTCAGCGCCGCGTCGACATTGGCCTTGAGCGGGACCTTCTTGGAGCCACGCAGGCCCTCGTCGGCGGTGATCACCAGCTTGCTGCCGCAGTCGGAGACGCGGTCGGCGATGGAGTTGGCGGCGAAACCGCCGAACACCACCGAGTGGATCGCGCCGATGCGGGCGCAGGCCAGCATCGCCACCACCGTGTCCGGAATCATCGGCATGTAGAGGGTGACCCGGTCGCCCTTGGCCACGCCCAGGTTGCGCAGCGCATTGGCCAGCCGGCACACGCGCTCGTAAAGCTCGCGATAGGTGACCTTCTGCGCCGGCGTGTCCGGGCTGTCGGGCTCGAACACCAGCGCGACCTTGTCGCCGCGGGTGGCCAGCTGCCGGTCCAGGCAGTTGACGCTGACGTTGAGCTCGCCGTCGGCGAACCAGCGGATCCGGAAGTCGTCCAGGTCGTAGCTGACGTCCTTGATCACGGTCGGCTTGCGGTACCAGTCCAGGCGCTCGGCGGCCTTGCGCCAGAAGCCCTCCGGATCCTCCACCGACTCGCGGTACAGGCGCTGGTAGTCAGCCTTGCCGATGCGCGCCTTGGCGGCGAACTCCGGCTTGACGGGATACAGGTCGGACATGGCGCTCCCTCCTCAAGGTACCTGGGCGACCGGCCGCGGATCGGTGCGGACAGCGGATCCCCAGTGTGCCGCATCCATCGCCGCACTACGGCGCAGCCGGATTAGACCTTGGTCGAAACGCCCGGCCCGTCGTCGCTTGTGTGTCTGCCGGACTCACGCAGGGCCAGGCCCAGCAACAGGCCGCACAGCGCGGCGTAGAGGGCGCTGGAGGTCTGGTGGGCGAACATCGACTGGGTCAGCCCGCCGAGCAGGTAGACCGCCACCAGCATCGCCCCGGCTGCGGCCGATCCGCGCAGCGGCCCCTGGCCAGGGGTGATGCGGCACAGCCACAGGAACAGCCCCAGCGGGATGGCGTACAGCAGCACCAGTGCCAGCGCCCCTGGCACGCCCATGGTCGCGGCCCATTCGGCCAGGTCGTTGTGCGCATGGCCGTAGTGGCAGCGCTCCAGCTCGCGCGCCGCCTCTCCGCGGCAGGCCGGAACGCGCTGCATGGCTTGATCGAAACCGCGGTAGCCCACGCCCGTCCACGGCGCATCGGAAAAGGCCTGTGCGGCCACCTGCAGCCGCTCCAGGCGCGCACCGGTCGAGGAGTTGTGGTCGCCATGGTCGATCCGGCGCAGGTCCTGGCGCAACTCCGTCAGCCGCGCGGTTTCGGTCACGCCGGGGACCGAAGCCAGCAGCGCCGCCGCCGCAGCAACCGCGGCGCCCAGCAACAGCATGCGGCTGCGACGACTGCGCCAGCCGCTGCCCAGCATCGACACCAGCAGCAGCAGGGCCAGCCCCGGCCAGGTGCCGCGGGTGCCGCTGAGCAGGATCGCCAGGGATCCGAGCAACAGGCCCAATCCGGTCCAGTGCCAGCTGCGCGACGGCCGGCAGAACACCGCCAGCACCATCAGCACCAGCATGCCGTTGGCAAAAACGATGGGGTTGGACCAGGCACCGGCGCGTGCTTCGCCGCCAAGAACCTGGACCACGGCCAGTGCCGCACCTGCGACCAGCCCGGCCAACGCACCGCGCCACAACATGTCGCGGGGCGGCTGCAAGGTCCACGCCCAGGCCATCACCCAGGGCAGGGCCAGCCACCGGTCCGGGCCATCCAGACCCTCCCCGGAACCGCTCCAGAGGATCGATGCAGCCACCACCAGCAGGGGTCCGGCCGTGGCCAGCAGGGCCAGCCACCAGGGCCAGCCGATCGTGCGCACAGCACCGGCAAGACGCAGCGGGATCAACAGGCTGGAGCCCAGCAGCAGCAGCCCGAACGGCAGCAGGCCCTTGGGAACCGTCAGCACCAGTGCCGGCAGCGACCACAGGGCCGCTGCCGCACACGCCCGCGCCCAGCGCAGCCGGCTGGCGCCTGTGCCCTGGTACTCCAGCGCTTCCATCCGTGGCCCTGACCCTCGTCACGCTACCGGTGCGGCATCTTCCCCTGCCAATGCGGAACGTACTGTGAGCCTGCGCCCGACGGCGGCGCTCCGCGGTCTAGCTGGCGCCAGCCTGGTCGCGCGCCTGGCCCGCGGCAGCGCGTTCACGTTCTGAATCGCTGGCCCTGCACTCCCCCACCACCGCGCCGGGCGGCACCAGCCACCAGCGGCGGCGGTTGGCGATCCCGGCCAGTTCGATCCGATCCGGGTCCACGCACGCCTCCAGCGCATCTTCCTCCACCAGCAGCCAGCGCCCCGGTGCCTGGGCCTGCCAGGCCACGCCCCGGCGCAACTGCTCGTCCCAGGGCACCTTGAAGCCGAAGTCGGTGGCCGGGCGATCGGCCATGAGCAGGTTCTGCTCCTTCCAGGCCACCAGGCCCAGCTCGGCCTCCGGCCCGATCCGGCGGCCGGCCGCAGCCATCACCCCGCGCGCCGAACTGGAGTCATTGAGCAGGCCGTAGCCGACCAGTCCGAAGGCCAGCCACAAGCCGGTCAGGCTGGCGAACAGGGCCACCACCGCACGCCGGTGGAACAGCAGCACGCAGCCGGCCGACCAGACGCCGATCGCCAGCAGCATCCAGCCACCGGCGCGGATGCCGTCCGCATCCAGCCCGCGCTGGGCCTGCAGGCGTTCCACCTGCGAACCCTCGCCCTGCAGCAGCACCGCGCCTGCGGCCAGGAACAGCAGCGCCAGCAGCGCGGCCAGGCCCAGCAGCACCCGCCGCGCCCAGGCCTTGCGCAGCAGCCCCGGCAGCAGCGGTGCCAGCGCCAGGCACATCATCGGCAGCGCCGGCAGGATGTAGACATCGCGCTTGCCGTCGGGAATCGAGAAGAACACCAGCACCAGCGCCCACCACGCCAGCGGCAGCAGGTAACGCGCATCGCGCCGCTTCAGTCGCCGCCACCAGGCCGGGATCGCCCAGGGCAGGGCCAGCACCGGCGGGATCCACATGCCCAGCATCACCCCGAAGAAGTACCACGGTGGCTGGTGGTGGTCCCAGGACTGCGAATAGCGCCTGGCGGTCTGCCGGAACAGGATGTCGTCCAGGTAGGCGCGGTATTCGGGCAGGTCGCGGGCCAGGGCCACGGTCACCACCGGCAGCAGCCATATCGACACCGCCGCCAGGAACCCCAGCGGCCCCAGCCAGAAGCGCCAATCGCGCGCATGCACCTTCACTCGCGGCCAGCCACGCAGCGAAGCAATCGCCGCCGGCAGCACCATCAGCAGCGCGACCGCACCCACGCCCTTGCTGATCGTGCCCAGCCCGGCGGCGAACCAGCCCAGCGTCCACCAGCGCCAGTCCGGGCCCAGCAGCAGGTGGCGCAGCAGGCCGTAGTTGGCCAGGGTGATGAAGAAGGTCACCAGCGGATCGATCTGCGCCTTCTTCGACTGCCAGGTGAACTGGAAGGCGAACAGCAGCGCCCAGGCCGCATACAGGCCGACCTTGCGCGTCCACAGCCGCCGGCCCAGGTCCTGCACGCACCACAGCGTGCCCAGCGCGGCCAGCAGCGAGGGCAGCAGGAAGGCCACCCGCCAGTTGCCGAACACGGTGTAGAACGTGGCCTGCAGCCACATCAGCATCGGCGGCTTGTCCGAATACAGCTCGCTGCCGCGATGCGGGAACAGCCAGTCGCCGCTCTCCACCATCTGTTTGGCGACCAGGGCGAAGCGCGGCTCGTCGGCCGGCCACGGGTCGCGCAGGCCCAGCCCGGCGCCCAGCACCAGCACCGCAGTGATCCAGAACAGCCAGGTGTCGCGACGGCGCGGGTCGATGGAGATCATGGCGGCGATGATGACCGGGGTTCAGTCGGATTTTTGCAGGCGGGCGTAGAAGAAGCCGTCCATGCCGCCCTCGCCGGGCAGGCGCTGGCGGCCGGGACCGGCGGGATGGCCGAAGGCCTCGGGCAGGACCGCGGCGCGCGCATCGGGCGTGCGCTCGAGGAAGGCCTGGACCTGGTCGGCGTTCTCGGCGGCCAGGATCGAACAGGTCGCGTACAACAGCACGCCGCCCGGCCGCAGCACGGTCCAGGTCGCATCAAGCAGGCGTGCCTGCAGTTGCAGCAGCGCCTGGAGGTCGGCGGCGCGCCGGTGCAGCAGGATGTCCGGCTGCCGGCGCACCACGCCGGTGGCCGAGCACGGGGCATCGAGCAGGATCGCGTCGAAGCTGAAACCGTCCCACCACAGCGCCGGCAAGGTGGCATCGGCGGCACGCACTTGCACCCGGCCCCCGGCCACCGGTTCGGCCACGCCCGAGCGACGCAGGTTTTCCTCGATCCGCGGCAGCCGCCGCGGATCCAGGTCCAATGCCAGCAGTTCCAGTTCCGGATCGCGTTCGAGCAGGTGCACGGCCTTGCCGCCGGGTGCGGCGCAGGCATCGAGCACGCGCGCGGCCGGCTCCGGCGCCAGCGCGTCGGCGGCCTGCTGCGCCGAACCGTCCTGGATCGAGACCAGGCCTTCGCCGAAGCCGGGCAGCAGTTGCACCGGCACCGGTTCGTCCAGGCACAGGGCGTCGGCCAGGCGCGGATCCACCCGCGCCTCGATCCCGGCGGCCTGCAGGCGCGCCTGGTAGTCCTGGCGCGAACCGCGTGCGCGGTTGATCCGCAGCCACAGCGGCGCCGGCTCGGCGCTGGCGGCGAACACCGCCGCGGCCTGCCCGGGCCAGTCGGCCTGGATCCGTTCACGCAGCCACGCCGGCCAGGCGCCGGCCGGATCGGCCGGCGGGAAGCCTTCGCGCTGGGCGCGGCGCAACAGCGCGTTGACCAGCCCGGCCTGGTGCGGCCGGCCCAGCGCACGGGCCGCCTCGACCGTGGCGTCCAGCGCCGCGTGCGCCGGCAGCTGCAGCGCATCGAGCTGCGCGCAGCCGGCCAGCAGCAGAGCCATCAGCGGGCCGTCGTTGGCGCCCGGCGGCTTCTGCAGCCAGCCCTCCAGCGCCGGGGCGTAACGGTAACGGCCGCGCAATGCGGCGAAGGCGATCGCCTCCAGCAGCGCGCGGTCACGCGGATCGGCCAGCCGCGGCAGCACCGCGGCCAGTTCGGACTTGAGCGAGCGGCCGCGATGGACCACCGCATCGAGCACCTGGGCAGCCAGCATCCGGGTCTGCACGCCCGGCGCCAGCGGCCGGCGCTCGTCGCCGGCCGGCCGCGGCGCGCGCGGCCGGCCGGCGGGAGGGCGGCTGGTGGGCGGGCGAGGCGGCTGCATGGCTCAGTCGGCCCGGGCCAGGTCGCGGCGCGCGTTGAGCCAGTCGGCGGCGGTGATCGCGCGGCCACCTTCGCGCTGGACCATCCGCAGGCGCAGCACGCCCTGGCCGCAGGCGATGTCCAGGCCCTGGCGGCTGGTCGCCAGCAGGGTGCCGGGCGTGGCCGCGGCAGGGCCGGTCTCCAGTGCCTGCGCCTCGTGGATGCGCAGGCGTTCACCGGCGACTTCGGCTTCGGCCACCGGCCAGGGGTTGAATGCCCGCACCGTGCGCGCCAGCTCCGCCGCCGGCCGGCTCCAGTCCAGCCGTGCCTCGGCCTTGTCCAGTTTGTGGGCGTAGGTCACGCCCTGCTCCGGCTGCACCTGCGCGGTCGGCAGGCGGCCGCCGCCCAGCAACTCCAGGCCTTGGCCCAGCAGCTGTGCACCCAGTTCGGCCAGGCGATCGTGGAGCTGGCCACCAGTTTCCTCCGGGCCGATCGCGGTGGCCTGCTCCAGCAGCACCGGGCCGGTATCCAGCCCGGCTTCCATGCGCATCAGGCAGACCCCGGTGCGCGCGTCGCCGGCCTGGATCGCGCGCTGGATCGGCGCGGCGCCGCGCCAGCGCGGCAACAGCGAGGCATGCACGTTCCAGCAGCCGTGGACCGGGATCGCCAGCACCGCGCGCGGCAGGATCAGGCCGTAGGCCACCACCACCATCAGGTCCGGCTGCAGCGCCCGCAGCGTGTCCTTGGCCTGGCGATCGCGCAGGCTCTGCGGCTGCAGCACCGGCAGGCCGGCGGCAAGGGCTTCCCGCTTGACCGGCGAGGCGGCCAGGCCACGGCCACGGCCGGCCGGGCGGTCGGGCTGGGTGTACACGGCCACCACCTGACCGTGCCGCGCGGCCACGCGCAGCGAGGGGACGGCGAATTCCGGCGTGCCGGCGAAAACGATCCTCATCGGTCCAGGGGCTCCAGCGGCCGGGCCGC
Organism: Pseudoxanthomonas sp.; assembly: GCA_018060215.1. Lineage (GTDB taxonomy): Bacteria > Pseudomonadota > Gammaproteobacteria > Xanthomonadales > Xanthomonadaceae > Pseudoxanthomonas. The sequence goes on along the minus strand of JAGOWL010000011.1, from coordinate 22,136 downwards.
GCGGACATCGCGGCCCAGGGTCGGCGCGAGCGCCGGCGGGTATCGGGAAACGTCCGGTGCGCGGCCGCGGGGCGGGCGCACCGACCTGGTTCAGGCGGCCTGCCGGCGCTGCTTGACCAGCTTCTTGCGCACCATCTCGCGCTTGAGCGGCGACAGGTAGTCGACGAACAGCTTGCCCTCCAGGTGGTCCATCTCGTGCTGGATGCACACTGCCAGCAGGCCGTCGGTGGCCAGCTCCTGCTCGCCGCCGTCGCGGTCCAGGTAGCGCACGGTGATGGCGTCGGCACGGGTGACGTCGGCGAAGATCCCGGGGACCGACAGGCAGCCCTCCTGGTAGACCTGCTCGCCCTGGCGGGCCAGGATCTGCGGGTTCACGAACACCAGCGGCTGGTCCTTGCCCTCGCTCACGTCGATGACCATGAAGCGGTGGTGGGCGTCGACCTGGGTCGCCGCCAGGCCGATGCCCGGGGCCGCGTACATGGTCTCGAACATGTCATCGATCAGGCGCTGGAACTGCGGGCTGGCCAGCAGCGCAGGGTCGACCGGCGCGGCCACGGTGCGCAGGCGCGGGTCGGGAAACTCGAGGATCGGCAACTGGGCCATGGACGGACTCCGGGAACGGGGGGGCCGGGGCAAACCGGCCTGCCGTCGCAATTCTAGCGTGGAAGCTTGCACCCCGGCCTGAATTCTGCACTATAGTCGGCAGACCTGTTGGGGAATCAGGCGGACCGCACCCATGTTCACTCGCCTTCGGATGGTCGTCGCCGTAGCGGCACTGACCATCGCCACTTACGCCACTGCCGTGGAAACCCGCGGCAGCCATCCCGAAACCTACGTGGTCGTCCGCGGCGACACCCTGTGGGACATCGCCGGGCGCTTCCTCGGCAAGCCCTGGCTATGGCCGGAAATCTGGCAGGCCAACCCGCAGGTGCAGAACCCGCACCTGATCTTCCCGGGCGACGTGCTCAGCCTGGCCTACCTGGACCGGGTGGCGGTGCAGGCCGGCCCGCGCCAGGAGGCCCCGATCGGCGCGGTACCGCTGGCCGAGATCGAGCCGTTCCTGAAGAACCTGCGCGTGGCCGACTCCTTCCAGCACCTGCCCTACGTGGTCGGCTTCGAGGACAACCGCCTGCGCGGCAGCGCCGGCCAGGCCGCCTACGTGATGGGGCTGCCGGCGGCGGTGATCGGCCAGCGCTACGCGGTGCTGCGCCCGACCGTGCGCTTCGCCCAGCCGCGCCCGTTCCAGGACCTGGAGGCCAACGGCAGCCACATCCGCATGGAAGGCAACCTGTGGCGCGACTACGTGCCGCCGACCAGCCGCAACCAGGCCCTGGGCTACGAACTGGCCCAGGTCAACGTCGGCACCATCACCGCCGTGCAGACCCACGTGGTCGACGCGGTCTCCCTGCGCCTGGAAGACGGCGGCCACGAGGTGCGTGCCGGCGACCGCGTGGTCCCGGTGGAAGCCCAGCCCTACGACCTGCAGTTCTTCCCGCACGCCCCGGCCTCGCAGCCGGCCCAGGTGCGGGTGCTGGCGGTGGCCGATTCCTTCAGCGCCGCCGGTCCGCGCGACGTGATCGCCCTGTCGGCCGGCCGCCTGGACGGAATCGACAACGGCACCGTGTTCTCGCTGTGGCGCCAGGGCCGTCACGTCAACGACCCGGTCCGCGGGCGCAACACCTCGCGCATGAACGACCGCCTGGCCGCCTCCGGCAGCACGGTGGCGCTGCCCAACGAGTACGCCGCCCACGCCATGGTGTTCCGCACCTTCGACCGGGTCAGCTATGCGCTGGTGATGGACGGGGTCAAGCCGGTCCGGGTCGGCTACGAGGCGCTGCATCCGGACAAGCAGTAGATCCGGCCCGGCGCCGGGTAATTCCTACAGCAGCACGCGACGGCGCCCGAGGGCGCCGTCGTCGTTCCGGCGCCAGCATCAGGCGATGCCCGCGCCCGCCACCCCCGCCGACCCGGAGCCCCTGCTGCGCCTGCTGCTGCCCGGCCAGCCGGCCCGCGTGCGCGAGGCGCTGGCCTGGCTGGCCCGACCCGGCCACCACCTGCTCGGGCGCCAGGACCCACGCTACCCGCCGCTGTTGCGCCAGGCCCCGCAACCGCCGCAGGCACTGTTCGTCGATGGTGATCCGGACCTGTTGTGGCTGCCGGCGGTGGCGGTGGTCGGCAGCCGTGGCGCCAGCGCCGGCGGCTGCGACAACGCGCGCCGGTTCAGCGCCACCCTGTGCCGGGCCGGGGTGGCCATCACCAGCGGCCTGGCCGCCGGGATCGACGCCAGCGCGCACCAGGCCGCCCTGGCCACGCCCGCTGGCATCACCCTGGCCGTGCTGGGCACCGGGCCGGACCTGGCCTACCCGCGACGCCATGCCGACCTGCGCGAGCGCATCGCCGCCCAGGGCGCGGTGGTCAGCGAACACCCGCCGGGCACGGCCGCGCGCACCTGGCACTTCCCGGCGCGCAACCGGATCATCGCCGGCTTGTCGCTGGGGACCCTGGTGGTGGAGGCGGCGCTGCGCTCGGGCGCCCTGATCACCGCGCGGCTGGCGGCCGAGGCCGGGCGCGAGGTGTTCGCCATCCCCGGTTCGATCCACCAGCCGCAGGCCCGTGGCTGCCACCGCCTGATCCGCGAAGGCGCCGCCCTGGTGGAGGCGCCGGACGAGGTGCTGGCCGGCATCGCGCCCCTGGCCACCCGTCTGGCACTGGCGCTGGGACCGCCGGAGGGCGATCGCACGGCACCGGTGCAGGTTCCGGACGGGCCCGGGATGACCGCGCCGCCGGTCCCGGCCGACCACCACCGCTTGTGGAAGGCGCTGGGGCACGACCCCACCCCTATGGATGTCCTGGTGGAACGAACCGGATTGACGCCCGCCGGACTGTCCTCCATGCTGCTGGCCATGGAACTGGACGGGCGGATCGTGGTCGAACATGGCCGCTACGCACGCAGCTCCACCGGCGGCAGTACGGTCGCGCGGCAGGGCGACCGGGTGACGTCGGACGACGCCGGTGGCCCCCCATCCCACGGCGCCCCAACGGGCGCAGGCCGAGGGCAATGAAAGAAAGCATCCTGGACGTCCTGCTGTACCTGTTCGAACACTACATCGGCGACGACGCCGACTGCCTGCACGACCGCGACCCGCTGCAGGCGGGCCTGATCGAAGCCGGCTTCAGCCCGGCCGAAATCAGCAAGGCCTTCGACTGGCTCGACGGACTGGCCGAGCAGCGGCCCAGTGCCGGCCCGCCCCGTGTCGATGGCCCGGTGCGGGTCTACCACGGCCCCGAACTGGACCGGCTGGACGTGGAATGCCGCGGCTTCCTGCTGTTCCTGGAACAGCAGGGCGTGCTCGACGGCGACCAGCGCGAACTGGTGCTCGACCGGGCCATGGCGCTGGACCAGGACGAACTGGACCTGGACGACCTGAAGTGGGTGGTGCTGATGGTGCTGTTCAACCAGCCCGGTGCCGAGGCCGCCTATGCGTGGATGGAGACCCAGATGTTCGGCGAGGAACCCGAGCCGGTGCACTGAACCGCGGCCACGGTCAGCCGTTCCAGCGGAGCCGGCGCAAGCCGGCTTCCGCGTTCTGGCGGGCATGCGGTAACGTGGCCCCCGGATCCAGGGGGACACACATGCACGAGTGGTACTACTCTGCGGCCGATGGCCAGCACCGCGGGCCGTTTCCGGCCGCCGAAATGCAGGCCCTGGCCGCCCGTGGGGTGATCACTGCCAGCACCCTGGTCTGGCGCGAGGGCTACCCCCAATGGCGGCCACTGGCCGAAGCCGGCGAACTGGCGCAGCCCACCGGGCTGCCCCCGGCCCTCCCGGCCGCCGCAGCGGTCGCCCCCACCCGCAGCGCAGTGCCGGCTTCGGCCGAGCACGTGCCGACCCATCTGGCCTGGGCGATCCTGACCACCCTGCTGTGCTGCTGGCCGCTGGGTGTGGTGGCGATCGTCTACGCCGCCCGCGTGGAGGGCCTGCGCGCCGGTGGCGACCTCGCCGGTGCCCGTCGCGCCTCGCGCCTGGCCGGCCTGTGGGCGCTGTGGTCGGCGCTGGTGATGGTCCTGCTGATCGTGCCGGCCATCCTGGTCGCCATCGCCCTGCCGGCCTACAACGACTACAGCCTGCGTGCGCAGTCGGCCAACGCCATCGCCCAGGCACAGGCCCTGGAGCTGCCGGTGGTCGAGTTCCTGGCCACGCACGGGCGCTGTCCGCGCAATGGCGATGCCGGCTTCGGCAGCCCCGACACCCATGCCTACGCCGCTCTGGCCGCGGTGGACTTCGGCCAGTTCGAAGGCAGCGGTCGCTGCGGACTGGAAGCTACCCTGCACCTGCCTGGCAGCCCGGCGCTGGACGGCAAGTCGATCTGGCTCGAATACGATTCCGACGCCGACCGCTGGACCTGCACCTCGGACGTGGACGACCGCCACCTGCCGGTGGATTGCCGCGGCTGAACCCGATTCGCCCGACCCCACCTTCCGCCTCCCGCCCCCCCCACAAGGAACGTCCGCATGAGCCAGTGGTATTACGCCGATCGCCAGCGCCACCAGCACGGCCCCCTGCCCGCCAGCGAGCTGGCCCGCCTGCACGCGGCCGGCACGGTGGACGCGGCGACCCTGGTCTGGCGCGAAGGCATGGAGGCCTGGCGGCCGCTGGGGGCGCTGCGCGCCGAACTGGGCCTGGAGGAGGCGCCGGCCACCCTGGACTTCCGGGCCGGGCCGGAGGCACCGGCGCCCGTCACCGCGCCGGTAGCCGGTGGCCATGCGCGCCCCCCCGAAGCCCACTACGCCCCCCCCGCAGGCACCTCCACCGACGGCGGCTACCGCCGGCATGCCGGCGCGGTGGCCGCAAGCGGAGCCGTGGCCACATCGTTCAATGCCGGCGAGGTGGTCCACGCCGGGCTCTGGCGCCGCTTCGCCGCCTCCTGCATCGACGGCCTGGTCACCGGCGTGGTCGGCTATGCGCTGCTGATCCCGCTGATGCTGGCATACGGCGTGAGCATGTCCTCCTTCGCCCAAGCCGAACTTGCCGGTGCCGGCATGAACCTTGGCTTCATGCTGTTCTACTACGCCATCAGCTTCGGCGTGCCGGCGCTGTACTTCGCCTGGATGCATTCGTCCTCCAGCCAGGCCAGCCTGGGCAAGATGGCGGTCGGCGCCCGGGTGGTGCGTGGCGACGGCAGCCCGATCGGTTTCGGGCGCGCCTTCCTGCGCTACCTGGCCTACTTCCTGTTCGTCGTGCTGACCTGCGGCATCGGCGTGCTGGTGTCGGGCCTGATGGTGGCCTTCACCGAGCGCAAGCAGGCGCCGCACGACATGGTCTGCGACACCCTGGTGGTGGACAAGTGGGCCTTCACCGACCACCCCGAGCGCCAGCAGCAGGGACTGGGCACGGTGACCGTGGTGGTACTGGTGCTGTTCGGGCTGTTCCTGCTGGGGATCCTGGCCCTGGGACTGGCCATGGTGGCGATGATCGGCTCGATGGGTTTCTGAGCCGTACGCCCGGTCTCCGGGCCGGGCCGCTTGACACGGCCGGCCGCGGCGTGATTCACGTATAAAAAGGAAAGCGGCCGCGCCCGGGGGGGAACCTCCCGGGCGTCGGCTTCTCTGGCGGATGCGTTCTTCACGCCACGCCCACCCGCCCGCAACCGGCCCCCGAGGGGCCACCCGACGCAGTAGACAGCCCCGAACATGCCCAAGCACCTGCTCATCGTCGAATCGCCCGCCAAGGCCAAGACGATCAACAAATATCTCGGCAAGGACTTCACCGTCCTGGCCTCCTACGGCCACGTGCGCGACCTGGTGCCCAAGGAGGGCGCGGTCGATCCGGAGCATGGCTTCGCCATGCGCTACGACCTGATCGAGAAGAACGAGAAGCATGTCGAGGCGATCGCCCGCGCGGCCAGGAGCGCCGACGACATCTGGCTGGCCACCGACCCGGACCGCGAGGGCGAGGCGATCAGCTGGCACATCGCCGAGATCCTCAAGCAGCGCGGCCTGCTTGAGGACAAGCCGCTGCACCGGGTGGTGTTCACCGAGATCACCCCGCGCGCGATCAAGGAAGCGATGACCCAGCCGCGTTCGATCGCCGGCGACCTGGTCGACGCCCAGCAGGCGCGCCGTGCGCTGGACTACCTGGTCGGCTTCAACCTCTCCCCGGTGCTGTGGCGCAAGGTGCAGCCGGGCCTTTCGGCCGGGCGGGTGCAGTCGCCGGCGCTGCGCATGATCGTCGAGCGCGAGGAGGAGATCGAAGCGTTCAAGGCGCGCGAGTACTGGAGCATCGGCGCCGAACTGGCCCATGCCTCGCAACCGTTCAGTGCCAAGCTGGTCAAGCTGGACGGGAAGAAGTTCGAGCAGTTCACCATCGTCGACGGCAAGACCGCCGAGGACGCGCGCATGCGCATCCAGCAGGCCGCCGGCGGCTCGCTGCACGTCACCGACGTGGCCAGCAAGGAGCGTAAGCGGCGTCCGTCCCCACCGTTCACCACCTCCACCCTGCAGCAGGAAGCCTCGCGCAAGCTCGGCTTCACCACCCGCAAGACCATGCAGGTGGCGCAGAAGCTGTACGAAGGCGTGGCCCTGGGCGAGGAAGGCACGGTCGGCCTGATCAGCTACATGCGTACCGACTCGGTGAGCCTGTCGCAGGAGGCGCTGGCCGAGATCCGCGACGTGATCGCGCGTGACTACGGCACCGCCTCGGTGCCGGACAAGCCCAATTTCTACCAGACCAAATCCAAGAACGCGCAGGAAGCGCACGAAGCGATCCGACCGACCTCGGCGCTGCGCACGCCCGCGCACGTGGGCCGTTTCCTCACCGACGACGAGCGCAAGCTCTACGAACTGGTGTGGAAGCGCGCGGTGGCCTGCCAGATGGTGCCGGCCACGCTCAACACCGTTTCGGTGGACCTGGCCGCCGGTGGCGAACACATTTTCCGCGCCAGCGGCACCACCGTGGTGTTCCCAGGCTTCCTGGCCGTGTACGAGGAAGGCAAGGACAGCAAGTCGGCCGAAGACGACGACGAAGGCCGCAAGCTGCCGCCGCTCAAGCCCGGCGAGCGCGTGCCGCTGGACCGCATCCACGCCGACCAGCATTTCACCCAGCCGCCGCCGCGCTTCACCGAAGCGGCCCTGGTCAAGGCGCTGGAGGAATACGGCATCGGCCGGCCCTCCACCTACGCCTCGATCATCCAGACCCTGCTGTTCCGCAAGTACACCGAGATGGAAGGGCGCGCGTTCAAGCCCACCGACGTCGGCCGCGCGGTGAGCCGGTTCCTGTCCGGCCACTTCACCCGCTACGTGGACTACGACTTCACCGCCAACCTGGAAGACGAGCTCGATGCGGTGTCCCGCGGCGAGGAGCAGTGGGTGCCGCTGATGGAGAAGTTCTGGGGCCCGTTCAAGGAGCTGGTCGAGGACAAGAAGCAGTCGCTGGACCGCACCGACGCCGGCAGCTCGCGCTCGCTGGGCACCGATCCGAAAAGTGGCAAGGAGGTCAGCGCGCGGATCGGCCGCTTCGGGCCGATGGTGCAGATCGGCACCGTCGACGACGAGGAAAAGCCGAAGTTCGCCTCGCTGCAGCCGGGCCAGAGCATCTATTCGATCTCGCTGGAAGACGCGCTCAAGCTGTTCGACATGCCGCGCGTGCTGGGCGAAAGCAACGGCGAGGCGGTCAGCGTCGGCATCGGCCGCTTCGGCCCCTTCGCCAAGCGCGGCAGCACCTATGCCTCGCTGAAGAAGGAGGACGACCCGTACAAGATCGACCTGGCGCGGGCGGTGTTCCTGGTCGATGAGAAGGAGGAGATCGCGCGCAACCGCGTGATCAAGGAATTCGCCGGCAGCGACATCCAGGTGCTCAACGGCCGCTTCGGCCCATACCTGAGCGACGGCAAGCTCAACGGCAAGATTCCCAAGGACCGCGAGCCGGCCTCGCTGAGCCTGGAGGAGGTGCAGCAGCTGATGGCCGAGACCGGCAAGCCGGCGCGCAAGGGCTTCGGTGCAAAGAAGGCGGTGGCGAAGAAGGCCGC
>JAGOWL010000011.1:8666-14012 GCA_018060215.1 Pseudoxanthomonas sp. | reverse complement strand
CGCACGGCGCGGACGACGCTCCGCCGTTCTGAGGCCAGCGTCCATGGCCCGCACCGTCGACATCGAACAAGCTGCCGCCCTGCTCCATGGCGGCGGCCTGCTCGCCTACCCGACCGAGGCGGTATGGGGGCTGGGCTGCGATCCGGACAACGAAGCGGCGGTGCTGCGCCTGCTCCAGCTCAAGCAGCGCCCACTCGACAAGGGCCTGATCCTGGTTGCCTCCAGCCTGGACCCGCTGCGCCCCTGGCTGGACCTGCCGGCCCTGCCGCCGGCGCGGCTGGCCGCCGTGCTCGCCACCTGGCCCGGCCCCAACACCTGGGTGATGCCCGCCGCGGCCGACGCCCCGGCCTGGATCAGCGGCGGTCGCGGCAGCATCGCCGTGCGGATCAGCGACCATCCGCCGGTGGTGGCGCTGTGCCAGGCCTTCGGCGGGCCACTGGTGTCCACCAGCGCAAATTTCGGCGGCAAGCCGCCGGCATATTCGCGCGACGAACTGGATCCGGCGCTGCTCGACGGAATCGATGCCGTTATCGCCGGCGACACCGGCGGCCTGGACAGCCCGACCCCGATCCGCCTGGCCGTGGATGGTCGCGTGCTGCGCGACTGAACCTGGGCGGGCGCCGCAGCGGGCACGCTAGGATGGGGGCTGTCGCCCCGGAGCCGCACATGCCGGACATCACCCGCGCCCGCACCGTCGTGCCTTGCCCACGCTGGCCGCGCAGCGCACGCGCGCGTGGCGGGCCGGGGCCTGCGTCGGTGGCGCAGGCGCTGGTCGTAGCACTGGCCGTGGCGTGGGCCGCGCCCGATGCCGCCGCCACGATCGGCCAGGACGCCGGCGACGGACCCCGCGCGGTCACCCGCGCCGTCACCATCTACCGCTGCAGCGACGCGGCCGGCCGCCTGGTCGCGCTGCGCGACTCGCCCTGCCGCGATGGCGAGCGCCAGCAGACGCTGCAGATGCAGCGCCCGCTCGATCCACCGCCACGCCCGGCGACGGCGCCTGCACCTGCGCCTGCCAGCGAGCGGCCGGTGCAGGAAATCCGCATCGTCACCGTGCCGGCACCGCAGCCGATGTACGAATGCACCGCGCCCGACGGGCAGGTCTACACCAGCGATTCGGAGCAGGGCAACCGGCGCTGGGTGCCGCTGTGGAGCGTGGGTCGCCCGCTTGGCCCCTGGACGCGGCCGCCGCACCGTCCACCGGCATGGCCCCAGCCACCGGCACAGCCCGCTCCGCCCGTTCGCCCCCCCGGGGGAACCCCGGGCGGCGTGCCGCCACCGGCACCTGGTCCGCATCCACCGCGGCCGCCGGTGGTGGTGGCGATCCCCGGCGGCAGCTGGGTGCACGACCCCTGCGTGCGCCTGCCGCAGCAGGACGTGTGCCGGCGCCTGTCCGACCGCCGCTTCGAGATCCTGCGCATCTACCATGCCGCCATGCCCAGCGGCCGCGCCGAACTGGACCGCGAGCAGGCACGGATCGATGCCCGCATGGCCAACGACTGCCCGAACTTCTGAATGCGCCGATGACCCCGAACCCATCCTGGCTGTTCCGTTCCCTCTGCCTGCTGGGCACACTGGCCTGGCCGCTGGCCGCGCCCGCCCAGCCGGTGACGATCTACCGCTGCACCGATGCGGCCGGCAACCTCACCGTGCAGAACCAGCCCTGCCCCGCCGGCAGCAGCCAGCGCGAGCAGCAACTGCAGGGCGTGGCCAGTTCACCGTCGATACCAGCAGCCGCGTCGCCCGCACTGGTGCCAGCCAGCGTTCCGGCGCCGGCCGGCGCGATGCCGGCAACCGGAGCACTGCAAACCACTGAGCGTTCGTCCGATGGGGGCTTCGTCACCACCCGCAGCGGCAGCGCCTCGCAGGCGTCCTCTGGCGCCGGCTTTGCCGGGTTTCCGGACGCGCAGGCCCCACAGCGCTCGGCCGATGGCGGCTTCATCACCACCAGCGTCGGCCCCGAACCGCGCATCCTGGACAGCGCCAACCTGCCACGCGAGCGCGACGCCACCGCCGCCACCGCGGCGGACGATGCCGACCGGCCACCGCCGCCACCGATCTTCCGTTGCACCGTCTACGACGGCGACAGCTACCTGTCCGAGGACGAAGAAGTGCCGCCGCGCTGCCTGCCCCTGCGCACCGTCGGCCTGGACGGCAACCCGGCCACCGGCGCCGGCCAGGCCTGCGAAGTGGTGCGCGACACCTGCGCGCGCGTTGCCGATGGCGCCGCCTGCGAAGCCTGGCGCCGGCATGCGCGCGAAGCCGAGTCACGCTGGCGCTTCGCCCATCCGGACAACGCCGAACGCCGCCAGGCCGAGTACGAGCGCATGGCGCGGATCGTCAGCGAAAGCTGTGGGGGGTGATCCCGGTCGCCGGCGCCACTCACCCCGACCACGGCACGCTCAACGCCACCAGCAGCAGGAACAGCGCAAACACCTTGCGCAGCGCATTGCCGCTGAGCCGGTGCGCCAGGCGCGTGCCCCAGGGCGCGGCCAGCACCGAGGCCAGCGCCACGCCGATGGCGGCCGGCAGGTAGACGTAGCCGATGCCGTGCGCCGGCAAGGCGCCGGACGGTGCATGCAGGGCGTAGCCGGCCGCGGCCGACAGGCCGATCGCCACCCCGCAGGCGCTGGAGGTACCCACCGCGCGCACCGGCCGCACGCCGCACCAGACCAGCAGCGGCACGGTCATGCTGCCGCCGCCGATCCCCACCAGCGCCGACAGCACGCCGATGCCGCCGCCGGCCGCGCTCATCGGCCAGCCGCGTGGCGCCGGCACCTCGCTGCCGTCGGCCGGCGCGCGGCTGCGGCCGAAGCCGGTCTGCCAGGCGGCCAGCAGGCAGTAGCCGGCCACGATCCAGCGCAAGGTCTGCGCGTCCAGTTTCACCGCCACGCCGCTGCCCAGCCAGGCGCCCAGCAGCAGGCCCGGCACCATCCACGCCACGGTCGGCCACAGCACGCTGCCGCGCCGCGCGTGGGCGCGCGCCGACGAGGCCGCGGTGAGCACGATGCTGGCCAGCGAACTGGCCAGGGCCGCGTGCATCGCCACCTCCGGCGGCACGCCGAACAGCGGCAGCAGCCAGGCCAGCGCGGCCACCAGGACCAGGCCACCGCCGACCCCGAGCAGGCCGGCGAGGATGCCGGCGACGATGCCGAGCAGGGGGAACAGCAGGTACATCAGCGGTGACACGGTGGCGGCTCCTTCAGGGTGCTTGCGGCTGCCGGGCGGGACCGGCGATCCATGCTCCGGCCACTGGCCGAAGCCGGCCAGGCCGGACGTGGATGCCAGCATCGGCATCCGCGAGGTCATGCCCGTTCAGCCACGTTGGGTATATTCGACCCCATGTCGCGCCTGCCCACCATCCCCTCGATCCGCCGCCTGCGCCTGCTGGTGGCCACCGCGTCCCTGCCGGCCCTGCTGCTGGCCCTGCCCCTGGCAACATCGGCCCAGCCGGCCGACGCCGGCCGCAACAACGACACCGGCATGCAGGCGGCAATCGCCGCGGCCAAGGCCGGGCGGCTGGCGCCGGGCCAGGCCGAAGCACTGCGCGCCGACCCGCGCTGGCCATGGCTGGAGCATGCACGCCTGGCCCGCGACCTGGATACGGCCGACGCCGCGCAGGTGCGCGGATTCCTGCAGCGCCACGACGGCCAGGCCGCCGCCAACGCGCTGCGCCCGCTGTGGCTGGCCTCGCTGGCGCGGCGCGAACGCTGGAGCGATTTGCTGGCCGACTGGCGTCCATCCGACAGCCCGGCCCTGCGCTGCGCCCGGCTCAACGCGCAGCAGGCCCTGGGCCAGGCCGGCGCCGAATGGAATGCCGAGGCGCAGGCGCTGTGGCGCAGCGGCAAGTCGCAACCCGATGCCTGCGACGCCACCTTCGCCAGCCTGGCCGCGCGCGGCGGGCTGGACGATGCGCTGCGCTGGGAACGCTTCGACCTGGCCGTGGCCGAAGGCGAGCCCGGGGTGATGCGCAGCGCCGCCCGCGGACTGCCAGCCGAGGCGCAGGCCCTGGCCCAGGACTACGCCGCCTTCGTCCAGGCCCCGCACACACGCGCCGCGCAATGGCCGCGTGATGCGCGCAGTCGCCAGGTCGCCGCCTCCGGCCTGGCGCGGCTGGCGAAGAACGATCCGGACGCGGCCGAACGCCAGCTCGCCGATCTGGCGCCGATGCTGGGCATGAACGAGTCCGAACGCGGCCGGGTGCTGTACCAGATCGCCTTGTGGACGGTGGCCTCCTACCTGCCCGATTCGGCACGGCGGCTGGCCGCGGTCCCGACGGCCAGCTATGACGAGCGCCTGCACGAATGGCGGGCGCGCGAGGCAATGGCGCGTTCGGACTGGAAGTCGGCGCTGGAAGCGATCCGCAAGATGCCCGTCACCCAGCGCGAGGACTCGCGCTGGCGCTGGTTCGAGGGGCGGATGCTGGAGAAGACCGGCCGCGGCCCCGAGGCGCAGGCACGGTTCCGCGCTGCGGCCGCTGCGCCGACCTTCCATGGTTTCCTGGCCGCCGACCGCCTGCACCTGCCCTATGCCTTGTGCCCGTGGCAGCCATCGGACCCGCCGGCGCTGCGCCGTGAAGTGGCACGCGATCCGGCGCTGCAGCGGGCGCTGGCGCTGTACCGGATCGACCAGCCCGGCTGGGCGGTGCGCGAGTGGAACGACGCGTTGAGCCGCTTCGACGACGCCCGCCGCCGCGCCGCGGTGGCCCTGGCCCAGGAGCAGGGCTGGTTCGATCGGGCGGTGTTCTCGCTGGGCAAGGTGGCCGACGAACAGCGCCTGTACGAACTGCGCTTCCCCCTGCACCACGACGCCGACATCCGCGCCGCGGCCCGCCGCCACGATCTGGACCCGGCCTGGATCGCGGCGGAAATCCGCGCCGAGAGCGTGTTCAATCCCAACGCGCGTTCGCCGGCCGACGCGCGCGGCCTGATGCAGCTGCTGCCGACCACCGCCGCCGCGGTGGCCCGGCGCACCGGCCTGCCCTATGCCGGCGCCGAGAGCCTGTACGACTCGGCCACCAACATCGCCCTGGGCAGCGCCTACCTGCGCGAGATGGAAGACAAGTACGGCCAGACCTACCAGGCCATCGCCGCCTACAACGCCGGGCCCACGCCGACCGCACGCTGGCTGTCGCAACGTCCCACCCACGATCCGGACCTGTGGATCGAGACCATCAGCTACAAGGAAACCCGCGACTACGTCGCCCGCGTGCTGGCCTTCAGCGCGATCTACGACTGGCGACTCAATGGCAACGCGTTGCCGGTCAGCGAGCGCCTGCTGGGCCGCACCGAAGGCCAGCGCAAACCCTTCGCCTGCCCGGCGCCGGGGGCGTAGGTCGGCCCCACG
>JAGOWL010000011.1:0-8566 GCA_018060215.1 Pseudoxanthomonas sp. | reverse complement strand
CGGCCCCACGCGGCCGACGCCGCGGCCGCCCCACCGCCACGGTACGATGCGGTCCATGCACACCTATCTGGTCGGCGGCGCGGTCCGCGATGAACTGCTCGGCCTGGCACCCGGCGACCGCGACTGGGTCGTGGTCGGCGCCACTCCGCAGGCCATGCTCGATGCCGGGTTCAAGGCGGTGGGCCGCGACTTCCCGGTGTTCCTGCACCCACGCAGCGGCGAGGAGTACGCGCTGGCGCGCACCGAACGCAAGAGCGGCCGCGGCCACCGCGGCTTCGTGGTCGACGCCGATCCGTCGGTGACCCTGGAACAGGACCTGCAGCGCCGCGACTTCACCATCAACGCCATCGCCCGCGATGCGGACGGTCGTCTGGTCGATTCCTGCGGCGGCGTGGACGACCTGCAGCGACGCGTGCTGCGCCACGTCGGCCCGGCCTTTGCCGAAGATCCGCTGCGGATCCTGCGCGCCGCACGCTTCATGGCCCGCTTCGCCCCGCTGGGCTTCAGCGTCGCGCCGGAAACGATGGCATTGATGCGCACGATGGTGGCCAGCGGTGAACTCGACACCCTGGTCCCCGAGCGGGTCTGGCAGGAACTGCGCAAGGCGCTGGCCTCACCGCAGCCTTCCGCGTTCCTGGCCACCCTGCGCGCCTGCGGTGCGCTGGCCGCGATCCTGCCCGAGGTCGACGCGCTGTACGGCGTGCCGCAGCGCGCGCAATTCCACCCCGAAGTGGATACCGGCATCCACCAGCAGCTGGTCTCCGACATGGCCGCACGGCTGGCGCCGGGCGATGATCGAGTCGGCTTCGCCGCCCTGGTCCACGACCTGGGCAAGGCACTCACCCCGGCCGATGCCCTGCCTCGCCACATCGGCCACGAGCACGCCGGGCTCAAGCCGCTGGCGGCGCTGTGCGAACGGCTGAAAGTGCCGCTGGAGCACCGCCGCCTGGCCGAGGCGGTGTGCCGCGAGCACCTCAACGTGCACCGCCTGGCGCAACTGCGCGATGCCACCGTGCTGGAGCTGCTGGAACGCTGCGACGCCCTTCGCCGCCCCGAACGCGTCGCGCGCATGGCCATCACCTGCGAGGCCGACAAGCGCGGCCGCCTCGGCCATGACGACGACGACTACCCGCAGGGACCGGAACTGTGCCGCCTGCACGCCGCCGCGATGGCGGTGAACGCGCGCGAACTGCCCGGCGGCGCAGCCCTCAGCGGCCCCGAGGTCGGCCAAGCGCTGCGGCGCGCGCGCATCGCCGCCATCGGCGCGGCGCGCACCTTGCGTGTCTGAGCCACCGCTCCGGCCAGGCAACCGGAGCCGCATCGAATGCCGCTCGTCCAGTGGTAGCAAACAATGCTTGCATTGGTAGCATAAAATGCTACCATTTGCCGTATGAAGCGCAAGCACGTCGCTACCCTTGAACTGGTTTTCAAACACCCCACGTCCGCGAACGTGAAATGGCCTGACGTAACGACGCTGCTGGCCGCCGTCGGCGCGACGCTCGAAGAGGCCGAGGGCTCGCGCGTCACGGTTCGGCTTTTCGGCGAGGTTCGTGTGTTCCATCGCCCGCACCCGAAGCCGGACATGGACAAGGGTGCGGTTGCCAGCCTGCGCAAATGGCTCGACGAACACGGAGTAAAGCCATGAACAACATCATCACCATCGACGGCCATAAGGCTGTCATCGCCTTCGACCCTGACATCGGCATGTTCCGGGGCGAATTCACCGGCCTTTCCGGCGGCGCGGATTTCTACGCTACCGATGTGGACGGCCTGCGTCGTGAGGGTGCGATTTCCCTGCGTGTCTACCTCGACGCCTGCAAGAAGGACGGCATCGAGCCCTTGGCGAAAGCCTCCGGCGCACTGAACCTTCGTGTGTCCCCCGAACTGCATCGCGCGGCCACGCTCGCCGCCAAGGCATCCGGGAAAAGTCTCAACCAGTGGGCGACGGAGGCCCTGACTGCCATCGTCCGGGAGTGATGCTCCCGGACTTTCCGCGTCGCAAGCCTTTGCAGCGACTACGGCAGCACCATCTTCACCACGCTGCCCATGACCATTCCCGGCACTACCGCAACAATGCCTCTCAGGATCGACCGACGGTACTCCCCCGTGGCTGGCGCGCCACTCATCCCCGCGACGTCACCCCACCAATCCAGGTTTCGCGCACCTGCAATGCCTCGTCGAGCAGGACCAGGTCGGCCCGGTAGCCCGGCGCGATCCGGCCCAGGCGATCGCCCAGGCCCAGGAACTGCGCCGGATAGGTCGAGGCCATGCGCGCAGCCTCTTCCAGCGGCAGGCCCAGCATCTGGACCGTGTTGCGCACCGCGCTGGCCATATCCAGCGCCGACCCTGCCAGCGAACCGGCGGCATTGCGCACCACGCCATCCTTCGCAACGATGGTTTCGCCATACAGGTTGAAGGAAGGATCATCGGAGCCGACCATCGGCATCGCATCGGTGACCAGCACGACCTTGCCGCGCGGCTTGGCCGCCAGCGCCACGCGCAGGCTGGCCGGATGCACGTGCACGCCATCGACGATCACACCGCACCAGCTGTGCGGATCCTCCAGCGCGGCGCCGACCACCCCCGGTTCGCGGCCCTGCAGCGGGGTCATCGCGTTGTACAGGTGGGTGAATCCGCTGATGCCGGCGTCGAGCCCGGCACGGGCCTGCTCGTAGCTGGCCGCGGTGTGGCCGGCGGCGACCTTCGCCCCGCGCGCGACCATCGCCCGGATCGTGTCCGCCGGCACCTGCTCGGGCGCCAGGGTGATGAGGGTGACGCCGTTGTCCAGCGCGGTGGCCATCTCGATCTCGGCCGCATCGGGCACCCGGAACGTGTCGGCGTTGTGCGTGCCCTTGCGCTCCGGCGCGATGTATGGACCTTCCAGGTGGATGCCGAGCACGCCCGGCACGCCCGCGGCGATGGCCTGGCGCACCGCGTCAACCGCCGCACGCATGGTGTCGGCGTCATCACTGATCAGGGTCGGAAGCAGGCCGGTGCTGCCGAACCTGCGGTGTCCGGCGACGATGGTGCGCAGTGCTTCCACGGTCGGCGCATTGTTGAACAGCACGCCGCCGCCGCCGTTGACCTGCACGTCGATGAATCCCGGCAGCAGGATGCCTCCTTCCAGATCCACCGTTTCGGCGGCCTGCGCACGCGCCTGCGGCTCCGGCAGCAGCGCGGCGATGCGACCGCCATCGATCAGCACGGCCACGTCCCGGCGCAGGCTTTCGCCGGCCAGTACCCGTGCGTTGACCAGTGCGACACTTCCCATCACGTCGTCTCCGTAATCTTGTGCAGATGTGGTGGCAGGTCCGGATTGCGGCCACGACGCAGCGCCAGCGCGTTGATCGCGCGGTAGAAGCTTTGCAGCGTGACCATCGGCGCCAGTGCCGGATCGGCCACCGCCACCTGCGGCAGGTGCACCGCGGGGTGGACCGCCGACGCCAACCCGGGGCTGGTGGCCACCCACACCGCCGCCCCGCGCCAGGCGAACTGCGCGGCCACCTCCACCGTCCCGGCACCGCTCCGGTCGGGCTGGGCCAATGCCAGGACCGGGAAGCCCGGGCCAACCAGGGCCATGGGTCCATGCTGGACCTCGGCCGAGCTGTAGGCCTCGGCATGCAGGCCGCAGGTTTCCTTGAACTTCAGCGCCGCTTCCTGCGCCGCGGCCAGTCCCGGGCCGCGGCCGAGCACGAACAGGTTGTGCGCATCGACCAGTCCGTCGACCAGTGGCGACCAGTCCTGCCGCCAGGCTTCAGCCAGCGCCTGCGACAGCGTGTCCAGCGCCTCCAGCAACGCGCCGTCGCCACTCCAGTGCGCCACCAGCTGCGCGATCGCAGCCAGCGACGCCAGGCAGCTCTTGGTCGCCGCCACGCTGCGCTCGGGTCCGGCGCCCAGCGGAACCACCGTGTCGGCCAGGCCGGCCAGCGGCGAATCCTCCACGTTGACCAGTGCCAGCACATGCGCGCCCGCGGCGCGGGCCGCCCTGGCGTTGTGCAGCAGGTCCGGACTCCGGCCGGACTGGGAGATGGCGATGAACAGCGCGCCGCGCAACTGCAGCGGGGCCTGATAGACCGAGGCGATCGACGGCGACAGCGATGCGGTGACGATGCCCAGCGAAGTCTCGATCAGGTAGCGGGCGTAGCTGGCGGCATGGTCCGAGCTTCCCCGCGCGCAGGTGACCACGAATGGTGGCGGCGCGGCCCGCAACTGCGCTGCCAGCACCGCGATCGCGCCCTGGTTGCGCGCGAACTGGACGGCTACCACGTCCGCCGCCTCGGCGGCCTCGCGGTACATCCAGGTCGAAGTCGGGTCGATGGGATCGGCGTGCATGTCCTGGTTCCGGTACCCTGCGGCGGCCACGTGGACGAACCGCCAGGCGCGACATGCACCGCATGCTGCCGCTATATCCGGCCAACGCGCCTGGCTTGTCAACCACGACCGGCGCGCCGGGCCGGGCCGAAACCCCGGGCGGTACCACGGCGATCAGTCGCTCAATCGTATCGTTGCGTGTTCGCCTGCCAGTGCATTGGCATGCATGGCCCGGTACAGGCGCTCCAGGTCGACGGCCATGGCCTTCGGGTCGAACAGGCGGGCCCCTGGCAGCCGGCCGCACAGGCGCTGGCGCAGTCGTGCGCGCTCCTGGCCATCGTTGCCAAGTCGTACCGCGTACTCGACCAGTTCCTGACGCCCGGCCAGGATGCACTCGTCCAGGCCCAGCGCCGTCAGCAGGCTGGCCGCCATCCTCCCGGCAAACGTGTCGCCAGCGAAGGTCAGCAGCGGCACGCCCATGCGCAGCGCATCGCTGGCGGTGGTTCCGGAGTTGTACGGCCAGGTGTCCAGGGCGATGTCGGCCAGCGCCAGGCGTGACAGATGCGCATCGCGGGACAGTTGCCCGGCAAACACGATGCGCTGCGGATCCACGCCGCGCGCGGCTGCCTCCCGGCACAGGTTCGCGCAGGCGATCCGGTCGCGCGGCGGGGCCAGCCACAGCACCGAGCCGGGCACCCGCGCCAGCACGGCGCACCAGTCGTCCCACAGCGCCGGATGCAGCTTGTAGGCCTGGTTGAAGCTGCAGAACACCACCCCATCGCGCGGCAGCCCGGACGCGACGCGATCGGCAGGCGGCAGGACCGGCACCCGCGGATTGGCCTGGAAGCAGTGCGGCAGCAGCGCCAGCGATTCACTGAAGCACCCTGCCAGGGCTTCCGGCGTGGCGATCGCGTCGCCGATGACGTAATCGGCCAGGCGCCGATCGCCCAGGGTGCCGATATAGCCCAGCCACGACGCGATCACCGGGGCCGGCCGGCGCGCAACCACGCCGGTACGCGCTTGCGCGGTGTAACCGTTCAGGTCGACCAGCAGGTCGAGCCGGTCGGCGGCGATCTGTTGCGCGGCCTGGTTGTCATCCACCTCCAGCTCCACGAACCGGTCCGCCACGGCCCGTGCCCGGTCGCGCCATGCATCGCCCGTGCCCGCGTCGCAGGCATACAGCACCACTTCGCACGCATCCCGGTCATGGGCCGCGATCGCCTCCAGCACCAGGAAGGAGATCGCATGGGCGCGGAAATCCGATGACAGGTAGCCGATCCGCAGGCGCCTGCCGGACACCGGCGTGGCGGGGGCGGCCATGGCCGGCCGGGCCAGCAACGCACCCCATTGCGAGTGGGCGAAGGTGGCGGCCGCTGCCTTCTGCACCAGCGCATCGGCCTCGGGCAGTGCCAACAGCAACAGCGGCGACGCATCACTGCGCGCCGCCGCGCGCCAGGCCGCAACCAGCTCCGCCGGCTGCGGGCCATTGTCCGGGCCCCAGTCGGCCAGGTACCTGCGCAACAACAGCGCATCGGACAGGCTGCGCAGGTTGCCAGGCTCCAGATGCAAGGCCTGGCGATGGCACTCCAGCGCCTCGGCCGGGCGTCCGGTCTCCTCGTACAGGCCGGCGAGCTTCTGCCAGCCAATGGCCAGGGCCGGATCGCGGCGCAACGCCTCCCGGAACGCGGCCTCGGCCTCGGTCCAGGCCTGGCGGCGCTGCTCGGCCAGGCCGAGGTTTACCCAGGTGCCATTCGGCGCGCCGGCCGCGATCGCCCGTCGATGGCATTGGGCCGCCTGCGCGTACTGCCGGCGACTGCCGTGGATCACTCCGACCAGGTTCCAGCCATCGGCATGGGACGGCACCCGCTGCAGCAACTGTCCCAGCACGAGCAGCGCCTGCTGCAGCCGGCCCTGGCGGAACTCGGCCACGGCCTGCGCATACAGCGCCGCAGGCGAAGCCGGCGGGCTCACGGGCACCGGCTCCCGCCGGTCCCGGAGGCGACGCAATCATCCACGTCGGCCACTCCACCGCAACAGCACATCGCGCAAGGGCGTGGCTGCCGTCGCCAGGCCAAGCAGCACGCCCACGGTGTTGGCCAGCGCGTCGAACGGGTCAGCCTGGCGGGTCGCGGTCAAGCCGCCCTGGGCGAACTCCAGCAGCACGCCCATCAGCACCAGGCCCACGCCAGCCAGCAGCAGCGGGCGCCCGGGGCGCCAGACCTGCACCGCCGCCGCCGCGAGTACCGCATAGGCGAGCAGGTGTTCGAACTTGTCGCCGTGCTTGGGCATGTCCATCGGCGGTGGCGGCACGAGGCTGAGCACCACCACCACCAGCACCGCCAGCCACCACAGGCCCAGCCACAGCCACGGCCAGCGCAATGCCTTGACCGACCCGCTCACAGCCGCCAACTCAGGTCGCCCAGCCGGAACGCCGCGTCCAGGTCCACGTCGCGGGTGAAGGCCATCGCCTGGAAGCGCTCGCCCATGTGCTCGGGCAGGGTGAGGTGCTTGAACTGCTGGCGCAGGCGCAAGGCACCGACATCGTCGCTGTGCGATTCGGCCTCCTGCAGCCGCTGGTCGATGCCATTGCCGAGCAGGAACGCGGCCTGGCTGCAGTAGCCGGCAAACTCGAATCCGGCACCGACCCCGGCCTCGGCCAGGGCGGTGAAGTCCACCGAGGCGGTCAGGTCCTGCAGGCCCGGCCAGCGCAGCACGTCGGCATGCATGCGCTGGCGGTAGAACGCGCGCAGGGTGCCGTCGTCGCGCTGCGGCAGGTAGTACTCGGACCGCGGGTAGCCGTAGTCCAGGAACAGCATCGCGCCCGAGCGCAGCCCGCCGGCCACCGCCTGCAGCCAGTACGGCAGTTGCGGCAGCAGCTCGGAGCGATAGCCGTCGGCAAACGGCGCGTCCAGCGACTGTTCCAGATGGCGCACCGCCGCCTCCACCAGCGCATCGGCCGGCCGGTCGACGCGGATGAAGCCGCCGTTCCCGTCCAGTGCGACGTGCTCCTCGTACACCTCCCCGCCGCGCACCACGAAACGCGGTGTCGGCAATGCATCGATCACCTCGTTGGCGAACAGCACCCCGTTCCAGTCGTCATCGAAGGGCCGGTCCAGCCACTCCACCCGCGCGAACACCGCCGGTTCCAGCGCGCCGGCCAGGCGTTCGCGCTGGCGCTGGCGCAGGTCGGCGCTCGGCTCCAGGATCGCGTAGCGCCGTGGCAAGGCGTCCAGCTGCGCCAACCGCCCCAGCGCCACCTCGGCGAAGGCGCCGCTGCCGCCGCCCACTTCCAGCATCCGCGCCTGCGTGCCCAGTTCGCGCAGCGGCCCGGCCAGCACCCCGGCCACGGTGGCCGCGAACAAGCCGCCCAGCTCCGGCGCGGTGACGAAATCGCCGGCGCCGCCGAACTTGGCGCTGCCGGCGCTGTAATAGCCCAGGCCCGGCGCGTACAGGCACAGCTCCATGAAGCGCGAGAACGGGATCGCACCGCCGCTGGCACCGATTTCCGCACGGATGTGCGCCGCCAGCGTGTCGCTGTGCGCCAGGGCATCGGCATCGGGAACGGGAAGACCGGGGGCGGTGCTCATTCGACCAATTCAACCGCATCCGGATGCAGGGCCGCCAGCCCCTGGTCGAAGGTGGCCAGCCTGCCCGCGTGTTTCCGTGCCAATGCCACCAGATAGGCGTCGGTCACCTGCCTGTGGCCGATCACACCCTTCCAGTCGATTTGCAGATAATCGAAATCCTCCGGCCAGAAACAGTGGCGCGGATGTTCGACGAAAGCACGCAGGACGCCCACGGCATCCTCGGCTCCCGGCACCGCACGAAAGGCCAGCAACATGCGCAGCAGCGTTCCCTGGGTGATCGGGCACGTGGCGAATGGACGCTGCTCCCGGCGGAACCACTGCCGCGCAGCCATGTGATGCACATGCGGTGGGTAGGACATGGCGACGAGGACATTGCCATCCAGCAACACGGGCACCTCGCGTGAACCCGAAAGCGTCACGGCTCGTCTTCCAGCGCCTGCACATCGTCGTCCGTCATCACACGGGTGGTGCCGGTGATGACCGGCAACCCGGTTTCCTCGTCGATGCGATACACCCCCTTCGGCTCCGCCACCCGGCCCGCCGCCGGCGCCTCCAGGCCGCGCCGCATCAGCTCGGCCACGACCTGGCCCAGGCTGCGCCGGTTGTGGCGCGCCAGGCTGGTGGCGATGCGGTGCAGGTCTTCGGGCAGGTCGATCGTGGTTCGCATC
>JAGOWL010000192.1 GCA_018060215.1 Pseudoxanthomonas sp. | reverse complement strand
TCCTGCGCGCCGGCCAACTGCTGTACGTGGGCATCAGCTGCTTCGTCGGCACCAGCCTGGCGGTGGCCATCGACACCTTCACCGGTCACCGGCTCGGCACCCTGCCGGTCTGGCTGGCCTCGGCCGGCGTGCTGGCCATGTTCACCGCCAGCCTGCTGCTGGCTCGGGAGTCGACCCTGGCGGTGACCGCGATCAACGAGGAAATGGACCACCGGCCCAAGCCGCGGACGACTGCGACAGACGACGCCAGGTGACGCGCGGCCACGCTGCAAGTCGTTGTATCGAAACAGATGTCGCGGTGGTGTCGCGCGGATGTCGTGTCCGTGTCGTTTGCCGCAGTAGCTCCCGCCGGCACCATGGCGACGCCTCGAAGCACAAGGTGAACGAATGATCGTCAGGAAACTCAGGCTGCAACGCGGATGGTCGCAAAGCCAGCTGGCCGAAATGCTCGGCGTGGCCACGCGCACCGTCCAGCGGCTCGAACAGGGCCAGCGCCCCAGTCTGGAAACGGCCAAGGCCCTGGCCGCCGTCTTCGAGGTTGACCTTTCCACGTTCCAACCGGAGGAGCCAACCATGAACACCCAAATGCCCGACCCCCACCCCGTCCACAACGCCGACACCCGGGAGGCCCTGCGCCAGGCCAGGCAGGCCAGGGAATTCCTCGACTCGGTGCCGGAACTCAAGCGCGACGAGCAGGAGGCCATGCTCTATGCCAAGCGCGTCAAGGAGTTCTACGAGTTCCTGCTGACCTGGCTGGTGATGGCGCCGGTGTTCATCTTCCTGTTCCATGACCGGGAAGGCGCCAGCATCGTCTACATCGTGTTCGCCGCACTGGGCCTGGGCGTGGTCATCCAGGGCCTGCTGGCATTCGGGATCCTCAACCTGCCCTTCTTCAGCCCCGACTGGGAACGCAGGCTGGTGGAGCGTCGCCTGCGCCGCAAGCTCTGATCAGGCCAGCGGCGGCTTGCCGCGCTTGGCCCTGAAATAGTTGCTCAGCCGCCGGCCGGCCTCCTCGGCCAGCACCCCGCCCACCACCTCGACCCGGTGGTTGTGGCGGGGATCGGCGACCAGGTCGAACACGCTGCCGCAGGCGCCGGTCTTGGGATCGGCGGCGGCGAACACCAGCCGTGCCACCCGCGCGTGCACCAGTGCCATGGCGCACATCGCGCACGGCTCCAGACTCACGTACAGGGTGCTGCCGACCAGGCGATGGTTGCCCAGTGCACGGCCGGCCTGGCGCAGCGCCACGATCTCCGCATGCGCGCTGGGATCGTGCTCGGCGATGTTGCGGTTCCAGCCCTCGCCCAGCAGCCGGCCATCGGCGCCGACCAGCACCGCGCCCACCGGAATCTCGTCGAACTCGCGCTGCGCCCGCTCGGCCAGGGACAGGGCGTGGTGCATCCAGTGTTCGTCGTCGGCCGTGCCGATCCAGACAGTCATCAATCAATCTCCGATTTCACCCGGGGAGCCTGGCAGTCCAAGCCTTAGAAACGCGTCAAGCTGCTGGCGATCGGCCGCACGCTTGGTCGCTGTGCGCTGAGCCAGGTTGTGCAGTTTGCGCCGTACACCCGGCAACCCGGCCGCATGGGCCAATCCGATCAAACCGAAATCCGGCTTCTCATCCTCGACGGATTGCAGAAACGCGCGCGACGGTCCATCCAGCCAACGCGCTACGCGCGCCAACAGGCGCCTTCGGCTTTCCAGCAAGGCAGCCACGTCAACAGGCTCCAGGGTCATGCCCTTGAAATGAGCCTCGAACCTGGCCTCGAAATCTGCAGGCACACGCGGTGCCAACATTTCCCAGGCCGGCTTCGGACTGCACGTCAGATACACGAGAAAGGTTCGCCAGAGGTCTGCATCGGCCCGCTCATCTTCCAGCAACAGGCCCACATCGAAGAGATCACGCGGATGCTGCCGTGACAGCGCAGCCGCCAGCTTGCCGGCATAGAGGTCGGCAAACGCCAGCACCCGCACCTGGGCAAAACCGAAAGCCTCCTCCACCCGCGGCCGTACGACCATGGTTCGCACCGGATGCACCGTGCCACGCATGACAGGCGTCGTTTCGATCTGCACGCGCGCACTGCCACGACTGGCCACGAGGCGATTGACCAGCCCTCCCTCACCCACCGGGGTCTGTACCTGCAGTTTCAGAGGCCGGGCGCGCAACGTATCGGCCAACCGACCAAACGCACCAGCGATCAGCTTCGCATCTTCGGCATAGTCGTGCACCGGCAGCCACGCCAGATCAATGTCCACCGACAGGCGCGGCAGATCATGTTCGAACAGGTTGATGGCGGTGCCACCCTTGAGCGCGAAGCCCGGCTCCTGCGCCAGCATCGGCAGGATCTCGACCAGCAGCCGCACCCTGTCCGTGTAGCGCCGGTCCAGATGGTCAAGCCAGGTGCTCATCGAGGTCTCCCGGCAAGGTGATCTGGTAGGTCGGATGCAGGCGTCCGCCAGGCACCAGCGCCCGCTTGCCCCGGCCCAAATCGACATCCTCCAGCGGCACGTGTTCCAACCACGCATGCCGATGACGCTCAGCCAGGGCCAGGAACAGCCGCTTGGCCTTGACGCTGCGGCAGTGGCGCAGCAGCACGCCGACACGCTGCGGCCGCAGCGTGGTCATGGCCTGCATCAGCGCATCGGCTTCGTAGACCCCAGCCGCATCCGATACGCTGTCGCAAAATTCCAGCATGGCCCGTTCGGGCGTCGAGCAAACCAGCGCATCGGCTCCAGGCGCCGCTGAATGCCAGGCCAGGCCCGCTTCCGACAACGTCCTTTCCAGGGCTCCCACGGTGAAAGCCACCGCCGGGAGATCGAAAGGACCCTTGCCCTGGTACTCGAAGCGCTGCTCCAGTGGAAGTTTGCCCACCCATCCCGGCGGCGACTGTGGCCCATACAACGTGATCGTCCCGGCATCACCCAGGCGCAGGTAGTGCTCGTGTCCCTGCAGGCCGAGTGCGAAGCGTCCCCCGACGTGCAGCGGTATCCCCTCGCCGGCCTGCAGGCTGCCGACCACGCCATCCCATTGCAGTCGCCCACCCCTGCGCATGTAGACGCCACGCGCCGGCGACACCAGCCAGCCACTGCCCGCGTAGCGCGCCACCAGGCTGTTGGAGTAGCCGTGCGACCGTAGCCAGCGGCTGGACACCAGGCGCGTATCACCCAGTTCGGCCAGCAAACGGTTCAGCTTTCCTGAATTTCGAGCACTCATGGTGCTCAAAATAACAAATACACAAACCTACGCCAAGGCCGGCCAGCAGCGCGATGGTCCTTCCGGCATACCGCAGTTTCTTGCAGGCTGGAGCTCACTCCCACTCGATCGTAGCCGGCGGCTTGCCGCTGATGTCGTAGACCACCCGCGAGACGCCGCGCAATTC
>JAGOWL010000191.1 GCA_018060215.1 Pseudoxanthomonas sp. | reverse complement strand
GGGCCAGCACCCGCTGCTGGTCACTGAGGTCGTTGCGCTGGACCAGGCCCTGGTGCAGGCGGATGGCGCGGTCGACCTCGCCGCGGCGGCGGAACAGGTGGCCCAGCGCGACCTGGGTCTCGAAGGTCTCCTTGTCCAGCTCGGCGATGTGCAGGAACAGTTCGATCGCCTTGTCCGGCTGCTCGTTGAGCAGATAGTTCAGGCCGCGGAAATAGGTGCTCGACAGGCGGCTGACCTGGGTGTCGCCATGGCGCTGGCCACCGCGTCGGCCCACCACCCAGCCGGTCAGCGCGGCAAGCGGCAGCAGCAGGACGAACCAGAACCACTGATTCAGGAATTCCACGGTCAGTTTCCTTGGTAAGGGGGGCGCAGCGGCTCGGGGTCGACCGGCCGGATGGCGGCGCTGGCCGCGGCGCGCTCGGCACGGCCGAGTCGATTGCGCAGCGGCAGCACGCTGGTGACCAGTACCAGACCTCCGCCCAGCAGGACGCCGGCCAGCAGGGCCACCATCACCGCGATACCGGTGGTGGTCACCACTTCGGCCAGGCCGAAATCCAGGACGATGCGCTGCCGGTTGAGTGAACCCACGACCAGGCCGGCCGCCAGGAAGGCGACCAGCAGCAGCAAGCGAAGGATGGCCATCGGGCGATTCCTGCGAAGATCCGCCCAAGCTTAACGGACAGGCAGGCAGCCGGCGAGCCGGTCAGGTGCCTTCGTCGGCGGTGGCCGGCACCGGGAGCACGCCGCTGACCTTCTCGCGCAGTTCCTTGCCAGGCTTGAAATGCGGCACGTGCTTGCCCGGCAGGGCAACCGAATCGCCGGTCTTGGGGTTGCGCCCCAGTCGCGGCGGGCGGTAGTGCAGGGAAAAACTGCCGAAACCACGGATCTCGATGCGCTCGCCAGAGGCCAGCGCGCCGCCCATCATCTCCAGCAGGGCCTTGACCGCAAGGTCCACATCCTCGGCCTTGAGGTGCGACTGGCGGCGGGCCAGGATCTCGATCAGTTCGGACTTGGTCATCGCAGGCTTGGCTGGATGCGGGTGGACAGACGCGGCGGCCCGGGGTTGCCGGGCCGCCGCGCTGCGGCTTGCTTACTCGGACTTGCCACCCAGCTGCGCGCGCAGCAGCGCGCCCAGGCTGGTGGTGCCGGTGGCGGCTTCCGCGGCGGCCTTGTTGTACTCGGCCAGCGCCTCGGCGGTTTCGGCTTCGTCCTTGGCCTTGATCGACAGCTGCAGGCTGCGGCCCTTGCGGTCCATGCCCACGAACTTGGCCTCGACCTTGTCGCCGACCTTCAGGTGCTGGGTCGCATCGTCGACGCGGTCGTGGCTGATGTCGCGCGCGGCCACGTAGCCCTCGACGCCCTCGCCCAGGTCGATGGTCGCGCCCTTGGCGTCCACTTCCCTGACCGTGCCTTCGACCTTGGAGCCCTTCGGGTGGGCAGCCATGTACTGGCCGAACGGATCCTGCTCCATCTGCTTCAGGCCCAGGCTGATGCGCTCGCGCTCCGGGTCCACCGCCAGCACCACCGCATCGAGGGTGTCACCCTTCTTGTAGTTGCGCAGGATGTCATCGCTGGTGGCGTTCCAGCTGATGTCGGACAGGTGGATCAGGCCGTCGATGCCGCCGTCCAGGCCAATGAAGATGCCGAAGTCGGTGATCGACTTGATCTGGCCGGACACCTTGTCGTTCTTCTTGTGGATGGCGGCGAAGGTCTCCCACGGATTGGCGGCGACCTGCTTCATGCCCAGCGAGATGCGGCGACGCTCCTCGTCCACGTCCAGCACCATGACCTCGACCTCGTCGCCGACCTGCACGATCTTCTGCGGGTTGACGTTCTTGTTGGTCCAGTCCATCTCCGACACGTGCACCAGGCCTTCCACGCCCGGCTCGATCTCCACGAACGCGCCGTAGTCGGTCACGTTGGAGACCTTGCCGTACACGCGGCTGTTGGCCGGGTAGCGGCGGGCGATGTTGTCCCACGGATCCTCGCCCATCTGCTTCAGGCCCAGCGAGACGCGATTGCGCTCGCGGTCGAACTTGAGCACGCGCACGTCCAGCTCGTCGCCGACGTTGACCACCTCGGACGGATGGCGCACGCGCTTCCAGGCCATGTCGGTGATGTGCAGCAGGCCGTCGATGCCGCCCAGGTCCACGAACGCGCCGTAATCGGTCAGGTTCTTGACCACGCCCTTGAGCACGGCGCCTTCCTGCAGCTTCTCCATCAGCTGCTCGCGCTCCTCGGAGTGCTCGCTCTCGACCACCGCGCGGCGGGAGACGACCACGTTGTTGCGCTTGCGGTCCAGCTTGATGAGCTTGAACTCCAGCTCCTTGCCTTCCAGGTAGGCCGGGTCGCGCACCGGGCGCACATCGACCAGCGAACCAGGCAGGAACGCACGCACGTCCTTGATGTCGACGGTGAAGCCGCCCTTGACCTTGCCGCTGATGCGGCCGGTGATGGTCTCGTTCTTCTCCAGGGCTTCTTCCAGCTCGTCCCACACCATCGCGCGCTTGGCCTTCTCGCGCGACAGCACGGTCTCGCCGAAGCCGTTCTCGAGCGAGTCCAGCGCGACCTTGACCTGGTCGCCCACGCCTACGTCGATTTCGCCGGCGTCATTCCGGAACTGTTCGATCGGCACGATGCCTTCGGACTTCAGGCCGGCGTTGATCACCACCACGTCGCCGCGGACATCCACGACGGTACCGACGACGATGGCACCCGGCTTCAGCTTGGCCAGGTTGGCTTGGCTGGCTTCGAACAGTTCGGCAAAAGATTCGGTCATTGTTGATTACTCGGTTGGACACACGGACGGGAGCACCATCGCGACGATGGCCGTCCCCCGCCCCCCTGGTCGGCCCGCGAGGGCCTTGTGTGGTTGGTTGGTTGGAATAACCGGCGTGGACATCCACGACGGCCGCATGCGGTGCCTGCGCACCTTTCCTGCCGCGTGCGATCCGGCGTCGTGCCGGAAACAGCGAAGCTCAGCCGGCGCGCGCCGGCACCAGGGCCAGGACGCGATCGACGACTTCGTCGATGGACAGGCCGGTGGTGTCGATGAGGACGGCGTCTTCGGCCGGCTTCAACGGCGCCACCGTGCGCTGGGCATCGCGGGCGTCACGGGCCAGGATCTCCCGCAGCAGACCGTCAAAGATAACCGAAACCCCTTTTTCCTTCAACTGGTTATGCCGCCTGCGGGCACGTTCCTCGGCACTGGCGGTCAGGAACACCTTGCAGTCGGCGTCCGGAAAGATGACCGTGCCCATGTCGCGGCCGTCGGCCACCAGCCCCGGCGCGACCCGGAACGCCCGCTGCCGCTCCTTCAGCGCGGCCCGGACCTCGGGGATGGCGGCGATCGCCGAGGCCAGGGTACCGGTGGTCTCCAGCCGCAGCTCGTCGGTGGCATCGGTACCGTTGA
>JAGOWL010000070.1 GCA_018060215.1 Pseudoxanthomonas sp. | reverse complement strand
CTACCGCAACCTGGACGTGAGCACGCTCAAGGAACTGGCCCGGCGCTGGGCGCCGGAGGTGCTCGAAGGCGTGCGCAAGCAGTCCGCGCACACCGCCCTGAGTGATGTCCACGATTCGATCGGTGAGTTGCGCCACTACCGCCTGCACATGGCGCGATTCGCTTCCGCATAGAAGCAACGATCCCCAAGCCCGCGAAGGACCCCTTGCAGCGGCGGCCCCCACCCGAGGCAAAGAAAAGGCCCGCATGACGCGGGCCTTTCCATGTTCACGACGAGAATGGATCAACCCGCCTTGGTTTTGGCCAGCCGCAGCCAGGTGTCGACCACGGTGTCCGGGTTGAGCGACAGCGACTCGATGCCCTCGGCCATCAGCCACTCGGCCAGGTCCGGGTGATCGGACGGCCCCTGGCCGCAGATGCCCACGTACTTGCCCTTGGCGCGGGCGGCCTTGATCGCCATCGACAGCATCTTCTTGACCGCCGGGTCGCGTTCGTCGAACAGGCCGGCCACGATCGACGAATCGCGGTCCAGGCCCAGGGTCAGCTGGGTCATGTCGTTGGAGCCGATCGAGAAGCCGTCGAAGATCTCCAGGAACTCGTCGGCCAGCAGGGCGTTGGACGGCACCTCGCACATCATGATGATCTTCAGCCCGTCCTGGCCCTGGACCAGGCCGTTGGCCGCCAGCACCTCGATCACCTTGCGGCCCTCGTCCAGGGTGCGCACGAACGGGATCATCACCCACAGGTTGTCCAGGCCCATCTCGTTGCGGACCTTGAGCACGGCCTTGCATTCCAGGGCGAAGGCGTCGGCGAAGGACGGATCGACGTAGCGGCTGGCGCCGCGGAAGCCGATCATCGGGTTCTCTTCCTCCGGCTCGTAGCGATGGCCGCCGATCAGGTTGGCGTATTCGTTGGACTTGAAGTCCGACAGGCGCACGATCACCGGCTGCGGCGCGACCGAGGCGGTGAGGGTGGCGATGCCTTCGGCCAGACGGTCGACGTAGAAGCCCACCGGATCGGAGTAGCCGGCGATGCGTGCGTCGATCTTCTTCTTCGTTTCCGCGTCCTGGCTGGCGTACTCCAGCAGGGCCTTGGGATGCACGCCGATGTGGCTGGCGATGATCATTTCCAGCCGCGCCAGGCCGATGCCGGCGTTGGGCAACTGGCCGAAGTCGAATGCGCGCTCCGGGTTGGCCACGTTCATCATGATCTTCAGCGGTGCCGGTGGCATGTCCGCCAGGTCGGTGGTGGTGCGCTCGAACGGCAGGTCACCGGCGTAGATGAAGCCGGTGTCGCCCTCGGCGCAGCTCACCGTCACTTCCTGGCCGTCGCTGATCTTCTCCAGCGCGTTGCCGGTGCCCACCACTGCCGGTACGCCCAGTTCGCGGGCGATGATGGCCGCGTGGCAGGTGCGCCCGCCACGGTTGGTGACGATGGCGCTGGCGCGCTTCATCACCGGCTCCCAGTCCGGGTCGGTCATGTCGGCCACCAGCACGTCGCCCGGCTGCACCCGTTCCATGTCCTCCAGCGAGCGCACCACGCGGGCCACGCCGCTGCCGATCTTCTGGCCGATGGCACGGCCCTCGGCCACCACCTCGCCGCGCCGGCCCAGGGTGTAGCGTTCGATCTGGGTGGCCTTGGCCCGCGACTTCACCGTCTCCGGGCGCGCCTGCAGGATGTAGAGCTTGCCGGTGGTGCCGTCCTTGCCCCATTCCACGTCCATCGGCCGGCCGTAGTGCTGCTCGATGACCAGGGCCTGGCGGGCCAGCTCGTGCACGTCCTCGTCGCTGATGGAGAACTGGCTGCGCAGTGCTTCGGGGGTGTCCTCGGTGCGCACGCGCTCGCCGGGCTGGTCGGAATAGACCATGCGGATGGCCTTGCTGCCCAGCGAGCGGCGCAGGATCGCCGGCTTGCCCTGGCGCAGGGTGGGCTTGTAGACGTAGAACTCGTCCGGGTTGACCGCACCCTGCACGACCATCTCGCCAAGACCATAACTGGCGGTGATGAATACCACATCGCGGAAGCCGGACTCGGTGTCCAGGGTGAACAGCACGCCGGAGGCGCCGGTGCCCGAGCGCACCATCAGCTGCACGCCGGCCGACAGGAACACGTCCTCGTGCTTGAAGCCGTGGTGCACGCGGTAGGCGATGGCGCGGTCGTTGTACAGCGAGGCGAACACCTCCTTGACCTTGTGCACGACGTCGTCGGCGCCGGTCACGTTGAGGAAGGTCTCCTGCTGGCCGGCGAAGGAGGCATCGGGCAGGTCCTCGGCGGTGGCCGAGGAACGCACCGCCACCGCGACCTCGCCGCCGCCGTTGTCGGCGCACAGCTGGGCGTAGGCGGCGCGGATACCGGCGTCCAGCTCCGGCTGCAGGGGCGCATCGATCACCCAGTCGCGGATCTGGCGACCGGCGGCGGTCAGTGCCGGTACGTCCTCCACGTCCAGCGTGGCCAGGCGGTCATAGATGCGCTGGTGCAGGTCGTTGTGGGCGATGAAGGCCTGGAAGGCCTCGGCCGTGGTGGCGAAGCCACCGGGGACGGAGACGCCCAGCCCGGCCAGGTGGCCGATCATCTCGCCCAGCGAGGAATTCTTGCCGCCGACGCGGGCCAGGTCGGCCAGTCGGAGCTCGTGCAGCCACAGGATGTTCTGGTTCAAGTGCGATGCTCCGTGGAGCCTTCGCCCAAGCGGGCGAGGGCCGCCGTCCCGAGTAATGTGGAACCGTTATGATGCACTGCGGCGAGGCCTGCGTTCAATGTTGAAATCGCGGCCATTGTGGTGTTCAGAGGAAAAAACGCGCATGACCAGCATCCGCCCGGTGTTCTACGTCTCCGACGGCACCGGAATTACAGCTGAAACCATTGGCCACAGCCTGCTGACCCAGTTTGCCGATACCCGGTTCGTCAGCGACCGGCTGGCCTTCGTCGACGACCCGGACAAGGCCCGCCAGGCCAGTGAGCGCATCAGCGCCGCCGGCGAGCACTACGGGGTGCGGCCGATCGTGGTCAATTCCTGCGTGGACGGGCAATTGAGCGCGATCCTGGCCCAGAGCGGGGCCCTGATGCTGGACGTGTTCGAGCCGTTCATCGAGCCGCTGGCGCGCGAACTGGGGCAGCCGCGGCTGCCGCGGGTGGGGCAGGCCCACGGCATCGCCGACTTCGACGCCTACCATCGCCGGATCAATGCGATGAACTACGCGCTCACCCATGACGACGGGGTGGCCTTCGACTACGTGGAGGCCGACGTGATCCTGGTCGGGGTCTCGCGCGCGGGCAAGACCCCCACCTGCGTGTACCTGGCCCTGCATTACGGGATCAAGGCCGCCAACTACCCGCTGACCGACGAGGACCTGGAGAGCGACCGCCTGCCGCCACGGCTCAAGGCCTGGCGACGCAAGCTGTTCGGGCTGACCATCGATCCGGAGCGGCTGCAGCAGATCCGCCAGGAGCGGCGCCCGGATTCACGCTACGCGAGGCTGGAGACCTGCCGGCGCGAGGTGCAGGTGGCCGAGGCGATGTTCGCGCTGGAGCGGATTCCAACGCTGAGCACGACCCATACCTCGATCGAGGAGATCTCGAGCAAGGTGCTGTCGACCCTGGGATTGCAGCGCGAGATGTTCTGAAGGCCGCAGGCGGCGGCACGCGCATCGCCCGCCCACGTTAGGCCCGCTGGCGGTCGCGGTCAATCCTGCCGCGGCGCGCCCGCCGCGTGTAGGATCGATCGCATGCAGCAGGTCGGCTCCATCCATGCGCAGGTCCCACGGTTGAGCCGGTTCGGCTGGCTGATGGGCTTGTATGCGGAGAACCACGGACGCATGCAGCGGCTGTTCGCTCCGGCCCGGCTGCAGCCGGGCAGTTGGGTGTCGAGCGTGGGCGACGGGCTGGACGTGCGGGTGGACGTGCTCGGGCGTCATCCCTACACCCTGGAGCTGCGGCTGACCTACGACCTGCGCGACCCGGTCACCGGCGAGCCGGACCCGTCGGCCTACCTGCGCCTGTACACCGATGCCCGCCAGCTCGAGACCACCCATTGCTACGTGGGCCGTCGCTGGCAGGACGTGGTCGGCCTGTACCCGCCGCCGGCCGAGCTGGTCGGACACCGGCTGCGGATGAACACCTTCCTGGGCAAATGGCTGGAATACCTGGCCGAACGCGGCCATGGGGTGGCCACCCTGCGCCTGGCCGGGCCCTGTGGCGCGGTCGTGCCGGTGCCACACCCGGAGTCGCTGCGGGCCTGATCCCGGGTGTGCAGATGGCCGATCCGGCCCGGTCCAGGGCGGCCGATGGCGGGGACAGGGCGGCCCGGTTCCGGTCCGCCTGAATACGGAGTGCCGGAGGGACTCGCTATTCAGCCCGAATCGGGGTATGGTGCGTGCGCTGTGTTCGCCAGGTCACCGTGAATCGTGGCCTGATGCAGTCGATCCCACGGTCGCTACATCGTTACGTCTTGCCTGACGCCTGCAACCCAGTACGGTCCGGAAAATCCCGGCGCCGGTTCCTTTTACAAATACTCAGTTGAGGAGTTAGCAAACATGTCCGATCGTCAGACCGGTACCGTCAAGTGGTTCAACGACGCCAAGGGCTTTGGCTTCATCACCCCGGAGAGCGGTGCCGACCTGTTCGTGCACTTCCGCTCGATCCAGGGCAATGGCTTCAAGTCGCTGCAGGAAGGCCAGAAGGTCTCCTTCATCGTCGTGCAGGGCCAGAAGGGCCTGCAGGCCGACCAGGTGCAGGCGCTGTAATCGCGCCGACCCGCCGCAAGGCAGGTCACCTTGAAACGCCGGGGGCGCAAGCCTCCGGCGTTTTTCATTGGGCCAGGGTGCGCGCCTGGCGTGGTGCGCGGCCGGTCCAGCGCTTGAAGGCGCGGCGGAATTCACGCGGATCGTGGAACCCGATGGCCGCGCCGATTTCGGCGATGCTGGGGCCGGGCGTGGCCAGCAGGGCCTCGGCCGCCTCCAGCCGCACGCGGTCGTGGATGGCCTGGAAGCTGGTGCCGGCTTCGCGCAGGTGCCTGCGCAGGGTGCGCTCGTTCAGGTGCAGCTCGGCGCCGATGTCGACCAGGCGCGGACCATCGGCCAGCTGCAGGCGCACCAGCCGCTCCACGGTGGCGGCGATTTCGCCGGAAGGGCGCGCAGCCGGCATCTGCTGCCGGCACAGCTCGCGGATCAGGCGCGCGGTGGACGGGTTGTGCGCCGGCATCGGCCTGCCCAGCCAGTGTTCGTCGAAGACCACCCGGTTGCGGCCGGTCCCGAAGCGCAGCTCGCATTCGAACAACCGCCGGTACTCGTCCGCGTAGGCCGGTGCCGGGTAGCTCAACTCCACCAGGGCCGGTGTGAACTGCGCGCCGAGCAGGCCCCGGCAGAGCATCAGGCTGCTGGCGAACAGCTCCTCGCACAGGAACGGCTCCAGGTCCGGTTCCGGGGTGCCCATGCGCGCGGCCATCGCCACGCCTGGGCGCCCCTGGTCCTCGGCCTGGGTGTCGATCTCCAGTTCCATCAGGGCGCCGGTGATCGCGGCGAACTGCATGGCCATGCGCAGGGCTTCGCCGAAATCCTCGGCGGTCATCATCGCCAGCCCAAGCAGGCCGAAGCGGCCCACGCCCTGCGCCCGGCCCACGGTCAGCCCGTGGCCCTGGCCGGGCAGGCTGGCCAGCGCCCGGCGGATGATCTGGCAGGCCTGGCGATAGGACAGGTAGACCGGGGGTTCGTCGTCGAACCGGGTATTGTCCAGGCGCATGCCCTCGAACCAGAGCCGGCTGTCCACGCCCAGCCGGTCGGCCAGCTGGATCAGTTCGGCCACGATCCCGGATTTGAGGTTGGCACCGGTAAGGGTGGGTCCGTCGGGAGGAGCCAAGGGGGGCATCGGTCACGACCTGTCCGGTTTACCCCCCCCCCCATTCTATGCCGGGTTTGCCCTCGCCGATGCGCGCCGGTGCAGGTGAGACTGGCCCGGCAGGCCGCCGTCGGCGGCAGGGATGGGGAAAATCGATGGGGAATCGCACTGCGGTCGGAGTCGCCATGGCCCGGCGGGGACGGGGCGCCGGGGTCCGCATGCTGGCGGCCATGGCCCTGGCCACCGCCCTGGTCGCCTGTGGCGAGGGGGGGCCGGGCCAGCTGGCCGCTCCGGCCGTGGCCGAAGGCGACCCGGACTTTGCCGACGTGCTGCGGCAGCGCCTGATCGATGCCAGGCCTGGCGACGTGATCGAGGTGCCCGCCGGTCGCTTCAGCTTTGACCGCAGCCTGAGCCTGCGGGTGGACAACGTGACCCTGCGTGGCGTCGGCCAGGACAAGTCGATACTCAGCTTCAAGGGACAGAAGGCCGGTGCCGAAGGGCTGCTGGTCAACGCCAGCCACTTCACCATCGAGAACCTGGCCATCGAGGACTCCAGGGGCGACGGCCTGAAGATCAACGAAGCCGAGCACATCACCATCCGCGGCGTGCGCGTGGAGTGGACCGGTGGCCCCAGCACGTCCAACGGCGGCTACGGCCTGTACCCGGTGCGTACCCGCAACGTGCTGATCGAAGACTCGGTGGCCATCGGCGCCTCGGATGCGGGCATCTACGTGGGCCAGTCGCGCGACGTGGTCGTGCGCAACAACCGCGCCGAATACAACGTGGCCGGGATCGAGATCGAAAACACCGTCAATGCCGACGTCTACGGCAACCTGGCCACCCACAACACCGGCGGCATCCTGGTGTTCAACATGCCGGCCCTGGAGCAGGCCGGTGGCCAGGTGCGCGTGTACGGCAACCGGGTGCTGGGCAACAACACCGGCAACTTCGGTGCCAAGGGCACGCCGGTGGCCAGCGTGCCGGCCGGCAGCGGCGTGGTGGTCAATTCCAACGACGACGTGGAGATCTTCGACAACGAGATCGCCGACCACCGCACCGCCAACATCATCGTCTCCAGCCTCTTTTCCACCGGCTACAGCGACCGCAGCCGCTCCGAGAGCTTCGACCCGTATCCCGAGCGCATCTCGGTGCACGGCAACCGTCTGTCCGGCGGCGGCGATGCCCCCGACGGGGTGCAGTTGAAGGCGCTCAAGTTGGCTGTGTACGGCCTCGGCGGCCGCCTGCCCGACGTGCTCTGGGACGGTTACTACAACCGCGACCGCGCCGAAGGGCCGCAGATCTGCCTGCACGATGTGTCCGGCGTGCTCGATGCCGATGGTCCCAATGGCAACAGCAAACCCCGCCACCGCGAGGCGGCGGAGTTCGCTTGCACGCTGCCGCCGCTGCCGGCGGTGGACCTGGGCCGTGGTTGAGTCCGGCCGCAGCGGGTACGGCGGTCGCCTGGGGCGGGCATCCCTGGCGGCACTGGCCGTGCTGGCACTGGGACTGGTGGCCGGCTGCCGCCAGCAGGCGGCCGCCCCGACGGTCGAACCGGACGTCGCGCCTGTAGCCTTCCACGCCCAGGGCGAGCCGGAACTGCTGTCCCAGTGGCAGCTGTTGCGCATGGCCGACGGGCGCCTGCAGCCCAATGCGGGCGTGCTGCCCTACGAGCTCAACACGCCGCTGTTCACCGACTACGCCCACAAGCTGCGCACGCTGTGGATGCCCGAGGGCGTGTCGGCCCGATACACCGACCAGGGGAGCTTCGAGTTCCCGGTCGGCACCATCATCAGCAAGACCTTCTACTACCCGCGCGTGGCGGGGGAAGCGGCAGGCAGCCCGGCGGTTTTGCGCAGCGATGGACACGAGGGAGCCTTGACCGACGGCGGGTTGGCGCTGGACCAGGTGCGCCTGGTCGAAACGCGCCTGCTGGTGCGACGCCAGGAGGGCTGGCTGGCCTTGCCCTATGTCTGGAACCCGGAGCAGACCGAGGCGCGCCTGATGCGCGGCGGCGAACTGGTCGACCTGGACCTGGTCGACGGGCAGGGCGGACACGAGGCGATC
Source organism: Pseudoxanthomonas sp. (assembly GCA_018060215.1). Taxonomy (GTDB): domain Bacteria; phylum Pseudomonadota; class Gammaproteobacteria; order Xanthomonadales; family Xanthomonadaceae; genus Pseudoxanthomonas. Next base: position 3,362 of record JAGOWL010000070.1, on the reverse strand, counting down.
GCCTACCAGGTGCCCGACCAGAACCAGTGCGCCGGCTGCCATGGCAGCGACATGAACAGCCGCGATGTCCATCCGATCGGGCCGATGGCGCGCCACCTCAACCGCGACGTCAGCTGGCTGGATGCCGCTGGCACCCCGGTGCACGGCAACCAGCTGCAGTACTGGCAGCAGCTGGGTTATCTGGACGGACTGCCGGAGGCGGCCGAAGTGCCGCGCGTGGCCGACTGGCGCGACCCGCAGGCTTCGGTCGACGCCCGTGCGCGGGCCTACCTGGACATCAATTGCGCCCACTGCCACAGCCCGGTCGGGCCGGGCGCCACCTCCGGCCTGTGGCTGGCCAGCGAGGTGGACGATCCGCTGCGCCTGGGCCGCTGCAAGCTGCCGATCGCGGCCGGGCATGGCACCGGCGGCCACCGATTCGGCATCATGCCCGGACAGCCGGATGAATCGATCCTGCTGTACCGGATGATCAGCACCGATCCGGGCGTGATGATGCCCGAACTCGGCCGCAGCCTGGTGCATACCGAAGGCGTTGATCTGATCCGGCAATGGATCGCCGAGCAGGAAGGCAAGTGCGAAGAAGCCGGATAGGCCAGCAACAGTTCCACCGCAACAGCCACCACCACACCATCCAGAACCAGCAACACCCGGGGAGACCACAATGATCGTTCGCAAGCATCCTTTGAGCCTGCGCGTGCGCCAGGCACTGTTCGGCAGCATCGCGGCAGGCGCCGCATCGGTGGCCCTGGCCGCTCCCCAGGACGCCGGGAAGGCGCCGGACGTGGCCACCCTGGACCGGATCACGGTCACCGCGCAGAGCCGCGAGCAGGAACTGCAGGAAGTGCCGATCGCACTGCAGGTGGTCAACGCGCAGATGCTCGACGACGTGGCCGCCCAGGACCTGAGCGACATCGACATGTTCGTGCCGGGCCTGGTCGTGGATGGCCACCAGCCGACCCAGCCGCAGTTCCAGTTGCGCGGCATCCGCACCGACGACTTCGGCATCGGCACCGATCCGGCGGTCGGCGTCTACGTCGATGGCGTGTACGCCGGGCGTGGCGGCGGCGTGCTGCTGCCGTTCACCGACGTGGAGCGGATCGAGGTGCTGAAGGGCCCGCAGGGCACCCTGTTCGGCCGCAACACCGCCGCCGGTGCGGTGTCGATCATCACCCACCGCCCGGGCCAGAACGCCGAGGGCCGGGCGCGGATGCGGGTGGGTGAGTACGGCAAGGCCTACATGGATGCGATGGCCAACATCCCGATGGGTGAAGATTCGGCGCTGCGCCTCAATGGCCTGTTCAACCAGGCCGACGGCTGGGTCGAGGACGCGGCCACGGGCCAGAACCTGGCGCCGGAGCGCAACTGGGCCACCCGCGCCGGTTTCAGCACCCGTTTCGGCGACAACACCAGCGCCTGGATCACCTGGGACCACGAGAAGCTCGACCAGCTCGGCCAGGCCACCATCGGCATCGTGCCGATGCTGCCTGCACCGTGGGTTCCGGGCCTGCCGGTGGACGAGACCGCCTACCTGGATCCGCGTCGCGCACCGGCCCTGGTGGACGTGGACGGCAACGAGGAGGCGCGCCGTTCCGATGGCGTGACCCTGATCATCGACCACGCCTTCAGCTGGGGCAACCTGACCTCCACCACCGCCTGGCGCGACTTCGACTCGATCAACAAGGTCGAGGAGGACGGCACCAACCGCCGCGACCTGTACGTGGATACGGTCAACACCGAGTCCAACACCAACTACTACCAGGAGTTCAAGTTCTCCGGCAGCAGCGACCGCCTGGACTGGGTGGCCGGTGCCAGCTACTTCCGTGAAAGCGCCGACCAGACCAGCCAGGTCAACTTCTACACCGATTCGGTTGATACCGCGGTGCGCAACCTGGGCATGGCGCCGACCCCGGACGGGACCCTGTTCGGCTTCACCAGCCAGGTCATGGCCATGTACGGGATCCCGATCTCGCTGCTGGGCGAGCCGTTGAACGAGCGCTTCACCAACACCCTGGAGACGACCTCCTACGCCCTGTTCGGTGACGTGATCTGGCATGCCAGCGACCGGCTCAATCTCACCTTCGGCCTGCGCTACACCCGCGACAGGAAGGAGTTCACCTGGTTCAACGACCTGCGCAGCGCCCCGGGCCTGGACGCCAAGCTGGACATGATGGAGGCGCTGGGGATCTTCGCCATGCTCGGCATCCCCAAGGAAACCTACCAGTTCGACCTGGCCTTCATCGACCCGCCGGCGATGATGAACAAGGGTGTGAAGACCCGTACCTCCGATTCCTGGGATGACCTCAGCCCGCGCCTGGTGGCCGACTACCACTTCAGCGAGAACCTGATGGGCTTCGTCTCGGCGGCCAAGGGCTACAAGGCCGGTGGCTTCAACTCGGTGCAGATCAACAGCCGCTTCGACAACGAAGACGTGTGGAACTACGAAGCAGGCATCAAGCACGTGCTGCCCGACCAGCGTTTCCAGTACGACGCCTCGGTGTACTACTACGTCTACGACAACCGCCAGGCGATCTACCTGGACAGCAGCACCACCGTGCCGCGCTTCGTGGTCGATACCTCGGACCTGGAGGCCTGGGGCCTGGACTTCAACGCCATGTGGCAGCCCACCCGGGCGCTGTCGCTGGACTTCAACGCCGCCTACATCGACGCCACCTACAAGGACTACGTGACCGGCGGCGGAGTGGACCTGAGCGGGCAGCCGACCGGGATCCCGGAGTGGTCGTTCTCCGCCGGCGGCGCCTACCGCTGGGACCTGGACGAGTACGGCACCGTGCGGCTGGCGGCGCGCTACGGCTATCGCGGCAAGACCCGCTGCAACGACGACTCCCAGGCCCAGGGCAGCTGCGGCGTGAGCACGGCGCTGCGCCTGGGCGAGTCCCAGGAGATGGCCAACCTGCGCCTGGGCTGGACCTCGTCCAACAACCGCTTCGGGGTGGCGGTGTTCGGCGAAAACCTGCTCGACAACCAGTACGTCACCGCGCTGGGCACCTACGGCAAGACCGTGCTGGGCACGGTCGGGGCACGGGTCACCGCGCCGCGGCTGTGGGGCGTGGAGTTCAGCGCGAACTTCTGACCGCCACTGCGTTTGGATGCAGACAACCCGCCCTTCTGGGCGGGTTGTCTGTTTTTGGTTTCTACTCCCGGCTGACTGATGCGGGATCCGGCCAGGTTGAAAAGCGCCGGCGCGCACTGGCTTCGGGGGGGGCGCGTCAGTGCGGGGATCGGGCGCATCGCCTGGTTGCGCCATCCATGGCTCCAACAGGCGAGCGCAGGCCATCCATGGCCTGCTTGCGCCCGATCCCCGCACTGCCGCGTCTTTCGCCATCTGGATGTCCGTGGCTTCG
>JAGOWL010000069.1:7637-11433 GCA_018060215.1 Pseudoxanthomonas sp. | reverse complement strand
CCCCTCTCCCGGAGGGAGAGGGGAGCCAAGGCGCGCGGCGATTTCCGTGCGCAGCCACGACACACCGAACGAGAGTTCGTTGCTGCGCCCAGGCGCCTCGCCCAACCAGAACGGAATGCTCGGCGGCAGCCCCTGCGCGTCCTCCACCCGCACCCGGCCCGGCTCGATGCGTGCGATCCAGTAGCTGGCATTGCCCAGCTGGAAGATGTCACCGGCCATGCTTTCGACCGCGAAATCCTCGTTCACCGAGCCGATGAAGGTGGACCCGGGCTCCAGCACCACCGCGTAGTCGCCGGTGTCGGGGATGGTGCCGCCAGACATGGTGGCGACCACGCGCGCGCCCTGGCGTCCACGCAGGCGCCGGTTGACCGCGTCGCGGTGCAGCCAGCCGGCGCGCGGGCCGCGGCGGTCGCTGAAACCGTCGGCCAGCATCCTCACCACTCCGTCAAATTTCGCCCGCTCCAGCTTCGAATACGGCCAGGCACGGCGCAGCCAGTCGTACAGCGCGTCCTCGTCCCATTCGCTGGCCGCGACCTCGGCCACGATCTGCTGGGCCAGCACGTCCAGCGGCGCCGGCGGGATCCGCAGCGCGTCCAGCTCGCCGCGGCGCACGCAGTCCAGCAGCGCGGCGCATTCGACCAGCTCGTCGCGGGTCTGCGGGAACAGCCGCGCCTTGGGCACCCCGCCGACATGGTGGCCCGAGCGCCCGGCGCGCTGCAGGAAGGCGGCGATCGAGCGCGGCGAACCGAGCTGGCAGACCAGGTCGACATCGCCGATGTCCAGGCCCAGCTCCAGCGAAGCGGTGGCCACCAGCACCTGCAACTGGCCGGCCTTGAGCTTCTGCTCGGCCTCCAGCCGCAGCTCCCTGGAAAGGCTGCCGTGGTGGGTACCCACGCTCTCCCGCCCGAGCAGCTCGCCCAGGTGGAAGGCGGCGCGCTCGGCCATGCGCCGGGTGTTGACGAACACCAGAGTGGTGCGGTGCGCGCGCACCCGTTCGACCAGGCGCGCGTAGACCTGCTCCCACTGCTCGTTGGACATCACCGCCGACAGCGGCGTGGGAGGCAGCTCCAGCGCCAGGTCGCGCTGCTGGGCGTAGCCGATGTCGACGATGGCGCAGTCGGGCACCTCGATGCTGGCGCTGCCGCCGTGGACCGCGCCGACGCCATCGGTACCACCACCGCGCAGTGATGGCCGCTGCGGCAAGTCCGCGCGGGTCGGGTACACGTTGCCGCCACCGACCAGGAAGCGCGCCACCTCCTCCACCGGCTTCTGCGTGGCCGACAGGCCGATGCGCAGCAGCGGCCGCCCGCACAGAGCCTCCAGCCGCTCCAGCGACAGCGCCAGGTGGCTGCCACGCTTGTCGTCGGCCAGCGCGTGGATCTCGTCCACGATCACGCTGCGCACCGTGCCCAGCATCGCCCGGCCCGAGGCCGAGCCGAGCAGCACGTACAACGACTCCGGCGTGGTCACCAGGATATGCGGCGGCTTGCGGCGCAGCCTGGCGCGTTCGGCCTGCGGGGTGTCGCCGGTGCGCACCACCGCGCGGATCTCCACCTCCGGCAGGCCCAGTTCGGCCAGCGCCGCGCCAATCCCGGCCAGCGGCGCCTCCAGGTTCAGGGCGATGTCGTTGGACAGCGCCTTCAGCGGCGACACATACACCACCCGGGTCTGGTCGGGCAGCGCCCCGCCGTTGGCCAGCCCCTCGCGCACCAGCGCGTCGATCGCGGCCAGGAAGGCGGTCAGGGTCTTGCCCGAGCCGGTCGGCGCGGCCACCAGGGTGTTGCAGCCGGCCATGATCGCCGGCCACGCCGCGACCTGGGCGGCAGTGGGGCCCGGAAAGGCGCCGTCGAACCAGCGGGCCACGGCGGGATGGAAGCTGTCCAGGGGCATGGATGGGCCAGGTGCGTGAACCCCAAGCCTGTGCCGCGACGGTCGCAGCAGTTGAGACGGACCGGCCGCCATCGCAATGGGGGAGCGTTCTGAATATGCGCCCGCCACCGGGCCGCTTCAACCGCCCAGGCCATCGCCTTGCAGCGTGTCCGGCGCCGGGGCGCGATCGGTTAACATACGCGCCCGGCCCACGCGCCGGCATCCGGGCCGTTAGCTCAGTCGGTAGAGCATCGGACTTTTAATCCGCTGGTCGATGGTTCGAATCCATCACGGCCCACCAGCCCGCCTCAACTTCAAACACTCCCGGCGGCTGGCTTTGACGAAGACGTTCGCCATGACCAACTGCGTCCTGGCGGCTATGCCATGTCCGTTGCCTTTTTGCAGGCCGAATCTATTTGTAGTAACGTAACTACATCAAGACAGCATGGAGGGTCCCCAATGACCATCACCACCCTGTCCAGTCGGGAGCTGAATCAGGACGTGACACGGGCCAAGAAGGCCACCAAGGCGGGACCGGTGTTCATCACGGACCGCGGCAAGCCCGCGCATGTGCTGTTGAGCTTCGAGGACTATCAGCGGCTGACCAGGCAGCGGCGCAACATTGCCGATGCGCTGGCGATGCCGGGTATTGCGGACATCGATTTCGAGCCGCCGCGCGTCACGATCGGAGTCCGACCGGCTGATCTTTCATGATGTATGTGCTCGATACCCACGTGGTGTCCGAGTTGCGCAAGGTGCGGCTGGGCAAGGCCGATGCGCATGTGACAGCGTGGGCGGAGAGCGTGGATGCCGCCGGGCTTTTCGTCTCGGCCATCACCATCATGGAACTGGAACTCGGCGTGCTGTCGATTGAACGGAAGGATTCTGCGCAGGGAGCCATGCTGCGTGCATGGCTGCAGCAGCATGTGCTGCCTGAGTTCGCCGAACGCGTCCTGCCGGTCGACACGGTGGTGGCGCAACGCTGCGCCAGGCTGCATGTGCCCGACCGGTGTGACGAGCGCGATGCACTCATCGCGGCAACGGCACTGGTGCATGGCATGACGGTGGTCACGCGCAACCGGGCCGACTTCGAGCCGACAGGCGTCGGCATCGTCAATCCATGGGAGCCGTTGTCGTGATCGCCTGCGGGCCTGGCATCACCCTGGACTCCGGTACGGGTGCGGTACTGCGTGGAACGATCCTACGGGCATGACTTTCCCTGACCCCCACCCTCCGGCCCAGCTGCGGGACGAAGAGCGCCGCGTCGATGGCGGGCCGGCCTGCAGGCACTGAGCCGATAACGGAACCGGTCAACGTGCGTATCGGGTTGGATCAGCCACCCCTGCATCGATGAAACCGGCTGCACGCAGGCGGCAGGCATCGCAATGGCCACAGGCCAGGCCCTGCGCATCGGCGCGGTAGCAGGACACGGTGTCGGCAAAATCCACGCCCAGGCGCAGGCCTTCGCGCACGATGTCGTCCTTGCCCATGCGCATCAGCGGCGCGTGCACGCGCAGGCCGGCACCTTCCACCCCGGCCTTGGTGGCCAGGTTGGCCAGGCGCTCGAAGGCTTCGATGAATTCGGGGCGGCAGTCCGGGTAGCCGGAGTAGTCCACCGCGTTGACCCCGCAGTAGATGTCCGCCGCGCCCAGTACCTCGGCCCAGCCCAGCGCCAGCGACAGCATGATGGTGTTGCGTGCCGGCACGTAGGTGACCGGGATGCCTTCGCCACCGGCGTCGGGCACCTCGATGTCATCGGTCAATGCCGAGCCGCCGATGCTGCGCAGGTCCACGTCCACGGTCTTGTGCGCCACCGTGCCCAGGGCGCGGGCGACGCGGTCGGCCGCGGCAAGTTCGGAGGTGTGGCGCTGGCCGTAGCGCACGCTCAGCGCGTGCACGGCAAAGCCCTGCTCACGGGCGATGGCCA
>JAGOWL010000069.1:0-7537 GCA_018060215.1 Pseudoxanthomonas sp. | reverse complement strand
GGCGGGCCGCGGCCGAACTCACTTCGCCGTCTGGGCGGCGTGCCGCTGCAGCCAGTCGTCGGTCTCGGCCAGCATGTGCAGGATCGATTCGCGGGCGCGGTAGCCATGAGACTCGTTGGGCAGCATCACCAGCCGCGCGTTGCCGCCCAGACCCTTCATCGCCGCGAACATGCGCTCGCTCTGCATCGGGAAGGTGCCGGAGTTGTTGTCCTCCTCGCCGTGGATCAGCAGCAGCGCATCCTTGATCCGGTCGGCGTGGTTGAACGGCGACATCGCCTGGTAGGTGTCCTGGGCCTGCCAGAAATTGCGCTCCTCGGACTGGAAGCCGAACGGCGTCAGCGAACGGTTGTAGGCGCCGCTGCGGGCGATGCCGGCCTTGAACAGGCGGCTGTGGGCCAGCAGGTTGGCGGTCATGAACGCGCCGTAGGAATGCCCGCCCACCGCCATCTTCTGCCGGTCGCCGACCCCGCGCCGGACCAGTTCGTCCACCGCCGCCTGGGCGCTGGCCACCAGCTGGGAGACATAAGTGTCGTTGGGTTCGGCCTTGCCCTCGCCCACGATCGGCATCGACGGATTGTCCAGCACCGCGAAGCCGCGGGCCAGGAACGGCAGCGGCCCCCAGTAGCTGATCCGGTTGAAGCGGTACGGCGAACCGGTGACCTGGCTGGCCGCCTGGGCCGATTTGAATTCCTGCGGATAGGCCCACATCAGCACCGGCAACGGGCCGTCACGGCTGGCGTCGTAGCCCGACGGCAGGTACAGGGTGCCAGTCAGTTCCACGCCATCGGCACGCGTGTAGCGGATCTGTTCCTTGCCCACCTCGCGCAGCTGCGGGGTCGGGTGCGGGAAGGCGGTCAACGCGCGCAGCGGTTCGGCCGCCGCGGCGTCGCGCACGTAGTAGTTGGTCGGCTCGGTGGGCGATTCGCGGGTGATCAGCAGGCGCTTTCCGGTGTCATCCAGCAGCCCCTGCGGCACTTCGTAATGCGGCGCCTGCGAATGGAACAGGCGCTCGCTGGTGCCGCTGGCCAGGTCGTAGCGGTCCACGAACGGGCGGTCGCCCTCGGGCGAGGCGCCGGCACCGGCCAGGAACAGGCTGCCGCCGTCAGCGCTGGTCAACAGCCGCTGGCGGCCGTTGGTATCGGCCACGGTGACCGGGTTGCCGGGATCGGAATAGCGGTCCTCGGCAGAACGCTCCACCAGCAGCTTTTTCGCCTGCTCCGGATGCTCCGGCTCGATCCGCCAGGTGCGGGTCTGGCGGGTCTTCCACCAGTACTCGTTCAACAGCGCCAGATCGCCGCGGCCCCAGGTGATGCCGGCGTAGCGCGAGCCCAGTTCGGCCAGCTTGACCGGCGCGGTGGTGAACGGTGCGGCCTGCATCAGCACCGCATCGCGCACCGCCGCCTCGCGCGCCGGATCACCGCCATCCTGGGCTTCGGCCCAGACCAGGGTGGCCGGCGCGTCGGCACGCCAGCCGATCGAACGCACGCCGGTGGGCACGGCGTCATTGCCGGTGGGCAGGCCTTCGACCAGGGGCAGGCGGGCCACGGTGTGCACCGGGTTGCCGGTGGCTGCGTCGAGCACCTCGATCACCCGCGGGAAGCGCATCAGCGGCACCAGGAAGGAGAACGGCCGCTCGATCCGCTGCGCCAGCACGTGGCGCCCGTCAGGCGACACCGCGCTGGAGGCGTACAGCGCCGGTGCACCGATCCGGCGGGTGGCACCGCCGATGTCGACCCGCGCCAGCTGCGAGGTCAGGTAGTGCTCCAGGGTGCGGCCGTCGGTCTCGTTGCGCAGCAGGTCCTGGTAGGTGCGCACCGAGCGCACGCCGGCGCCGGCATCGGTCTGCTGCAGGTTGGGGCCAGTCGGCACCGCATCGGCCGGCGGCAGCGCCGGCGCGTCAGCCACCTGCAGGTGCACCAGCAGGCCGCTGCTGTCGGGCAGCCAGGACCAGCCGCCGCCGGCCACGGTATTGAGGCCACCCAGCAGCCGGCTGGCGCGGCGTGCGCCCACGTCCACCAGCCACAACTCGTTGCCGCCACTGGCGCGGTCGATGCGGTTGAACGCCAGCCAGCGCTGGTCCGGCGACCACGCCGCGCCGGCCAGGCCCAGCGGCTGCGGCAGGCCGGCGATGCGGATCTGCTGGCCGTCACCGACGTCCATCAGCCACAGGTCGCTGCCGAAGGCGAAGGCGCTGGGGGCGTGCACGCGCGGGTGGATGCGCAGGCCGGCCAGCTTCAGCTCCGGCTGGGCGACCACCTCGATCCCGGGCAGGTCCGGCGTCTGCACCAGCAGCGCCAGGCCGCGGTCAGGGGACAGGGTCAGCTGCGGCGCGCGCGGCGCATCCACGATCGCCTTCAGTTCCGGCACCGGCTCGCGGTAGCCGTCCGTGCCGACCGCCGGCTGGGCGCGGGCAGACGGCAGCCAGGCGCCGGTCAGGACGGCGCAGGCCAGCAGCGGCAGGGCCGCGGCCCAGGCCGTACGGCGGCGGGGCTGGCACTGCGGCGCGGTGGGGCGACGGGGCTGGGCAGGCTTGCGCAAGGGCTGGGGCATCGTGGATCTCCCTGGGAGGCGACCGGTCTGGATACCACGCCCAGCCCGGCCATGCCGCGTGACGAAAGTCCCGCCCCCCTCACCAACCCAGGTTCATCCATCGATCCGGATGCACGGATATACTGCGCCACGCCGCCCGAGGGGCGCTGCGACCCTGGACCTGCGGCCCCGCCGCCAAGCCGCCCCCGATGGCGTCCTTGTGATCCATGGCCAGGCTCGGCATGGCACTCCACAGCGACAACGGCGCCCGGACCAAGCGAGCCACCCTCGCCCGACCCGGAGCATGCAATGAACGCCGTAGCCAAGACCTTCTCGACCGAAGGCGATTACAAGGTCGCCGACATCTCCCTGGCCGACTGGGGCCGCAAGGAACTGGACATCGCCGAGCACGAGATGCCGGGGCTGATGTCGATCCGCCGCAAGTACGCCGCCACCACCCCGCTCAAGGGCGTGCGCGTGACCGGCTCGCTGCACATGACCATCCAGACCGCGGTGCTGATCGAGACGCTGAAGGACATCGGCGCCGACGTGCGCTGGGCCTCGTGCAATATCTTCTCCACCCAGGACCACGCCGCCGCGGCGATCGCCGCCACCGGCACCCCCGTATTCGCCTGGAAGGGCGAGACCCTGGAGGAATACTGGGACTGCACCCTGGACGCGCTGACCTTCACCCTGGCCGACGGCACCCTGACCGGGCCGGAGCTGGTGGTCGATGACGGCGGCGACGTGACCTTGCTGATCCACAAGGGCTACGAACTGGAACAGGGCGACGACAGCTGGGTGAACTCGGCCTCGGGCAGCCACGAGGAACAGGTGATCAAGAACCTGCTCAAGCGCGTGGCCGCCGAGCGCCCCGGCTACTGGACCCGCGTGGTCGCCGGCTGGAAGGGCGTGTCGGAGGAAACCACCACCGGCGTGCACCGCCTCTACCAGCTGGCCGAGCAGGGCAAGCTGCTGGTGCCGGCGATCAACGTCAACGACTCGGTCACCAAGTCCAAGTTCGACAACCTGTACGGCTGCCGCGAGTCGCTGGCCGACGGCCTCAAGCGCGCGCTGGACGTGATGCTGGCCGGCAAGGTCGCCGTGGTCTGCGGCTACGGCGACGTCGGCAAGGGTTCGGCCGCCTCGCTGCGCGCCTATGGCGCCCGGGTGATCGTCACCGAGATCGACCCGATCTGCGCGCTGCAGGCGGCGATGGAAGGCTACGAGGTCACCACGGTGGAAGACACCCTGGGCCGCGCCGACATCTACGTCACCACCACCGGCAACAAGGACATCATCACCCTGGCGCACATGCAGGCGATGAAGGACCAGGCCATCATCTGCAACATCGGCCACTTCGACAACGAGATCCAGGTCGATGCGCTGTACGGGTCCGGCGCGGTGCGCACCAACATCAAGCCGCAGGTGGACAAGTTCGTGTTCGGCGATGGCAAGGCGATCTTCCTGCTGGCCGAGGGCCGGCTGGTGAACCTGGGCTGCGCCACCGGCCACCCCAGCTTCGTGATGTCCAACTCGTTCTCCAACCAGACCCTGGCCCAGATCGACCTGTGGGCCAACAAGGACTTCTACGACCCCAAGGTCTACATCCTGCCCAAGAAGCTGGACGAGGAAGTGGCGCGCCTGCACCTGGAGAAGATCGGGGTGAAGCTGACCACCCTGACCCGCGAGCAGGCCGACTACCTGGGCGTGCGCGTGGACGGGCCGTACAAGCCCGAACACTACCGTTACTGAGCCGGAGCATCGAGATGACCATCAAGGCCTACGGCGCGCGCGCCGGCGACCTGCCGCTGGAGGCGATGGACATCGTCCGTCGCGCTCCCGGTGCGCAGGACGTGCAGATCGAGATCGCCTACTGCGGCGTGTGCCACTCCGACCTGCACCAGGTGCGCGCGGAGTGGGCCGGCACCCGCTGGCCCTGCGTGCCCGGCCACGAGATCGTGGGCCGGGTGACGGCGGTCGGTGCCCAGGTGACCGCCTTCGCCCCGGGCGATCAGGTCGGCGTGGGCTGCTTCGTCGGCAGTTGCGGCCACTGCCAGGACTGCGACGACGGGCTGGAGAACTACTGCGACGCGGCGGTGGGCACCTACAACGGGCGCAGCGCCGACGCGCCCGGCCACACCCTGGGCGGCTATTCGCAGGCGATCGTGGTCGACCAGCGCTTCGTGCTGCGCATACGCCACCCCGAGTCGCAACTGCCTGCGGTGGCGCCGCTGCTGTGCGCCGGCATCACCACCTGGTCACCGCTGCGGCACTGGCAGGCCGGGCCCGGGAAGAAGGTCGGCATCGTCGGCATCGGCGGGCTGGGGCACATGGGCATCAAGCTGGCCCATGCGCTGGGTGCGCACGTGGTCGCCTTCACCACTTCCGAAGCCAAGCGCGAGGCGGCCCTGGCGCTGGGGGCCGACGAAGTGGTGGTGTCCAGCGATCCGCAGCAGATGCAGGCCCATGCCCGCAGCCTGGACCTGATCCTGGACACGGTGGCCGCACCGCACGACCTGGACGCCTACCTGGTCCTGCTGCGACGCGACGGCACCCTGGTGCTGGCCGGCGTACCGGCCGATCCGCATCCCATGCCGCGGGTATTCAACCTGATCGGCAAGCGCCGCGCGCTGGCCGGCTCGCTGGTCGGCGGCATCCCCGAGACCCAGCAGATGCTGGATTTCTGCGCCGAACGCGGCATCGTCGCCGAGATCGAGCTGATCAAGGCGGCACAGATCGAACAGGCCTACGCGCGCATGCTCAAGGGCGACGTGAAGTACCGCTTCGTGATCGACAGCGCCAGCCTGGTCGAAAGCGCCTGAACCGGGGCGGCTACGGCCGCCAGTTGGCGTTGTTGTCCCAGAACTCCACCGCGCGCCGATAGGCGTCGTGGTCCAGCGGCACGCCCGAACCGCCCTCCTCCACGCCCAAGGCGTTGCGCATCATCGTGATCGGCGCCATCGGGATCTCCTCCGGGGTGGCGGTGTACAGGCAGCCGACCACGCCCCACTCCGCCTCGATCGGGCTGCCCTCCTTCGCCAGTTGCCCGCGGCTGTACAGGATCGCCACCAGGTAGTCGGCCACCGGCGGCTGCACGCCTTCGAACCAGCGCACCAGCACCGGCAGCTCCTCCTGCGCCCGCGCCTCGTAGGCCGAACGCAGCAGGTGCCGGTTCGCTTCGGTGACCGGCACGGTCAGGCAGCGGGTGGACGTCCAGTTGCGATGCACGTGCAGCTTGCAGAACGGCGCGTAGCCGTCGAGCACCCGCAGCGGCGGATGCTGGTTGAGATGGCGTTCGAACTGCTCCGGGGTGCAGTCCTGGATGGTGTTGCCGCGTGGCTGGCGCGGGAACAGGCGGGTACGGGCGAAGGGTGTGAGGACGATCGACATGCCCCATCTTACTTCACATTCATCGCGATAAAGCGATATTATGGCGCGACCTTTCCGCCGTGCCGTCCGAAATGATCCCGATCAGCCTGGAGTTCTACCCGCCCAAGACCGACGAACAGCGCGCCCAGCTCGACCGCACGGTGGGCCGGCTCAAGGCGCACGCGCCCCAGTACGTGTCCTGCACCTTCGGCGCCGGCGGCTCGACGTTGAGCTACACCTCCGAGACCGTGCGCCACCTGCACCAGCACCACCAGCTGGAGGCGGCGCCGCACCTGTCGTGCGTGGGCGGCACCCGCGAGGAGATCCGCGAGCTGCTCAAACTGTACCGGGCCATCGGCTGCCGTCGCATCGTCACCCTGCGCGGCGACCTGCCCTCGGGCATGGGCCATGCCGGCGACCTGCGCTACGCCGCCGAGCTGGTGGAGCTGATCCGTGCCGAGCACGGCGACCGCTTCCGGATCGAGGTGGCCGCCTATCCGGAGGTGCACCCGCAGGCCGCCGATGCCTTCACCGACCTGCGCCACTTCAAAGCCAAGGTCGACGCCGGCGCCGATGCGGCCATCACCCAGTACTTCTACAACGCCGACGCCTATTTCCGCTTCGTCGACGACGCCCGCCGGATCGGCGTGGACATCCCGATCGTGCCGGGGATCATGCCGATCTCCAACTTCGCCCAGCTGCGTCGCTTCTCCGAGGCCTGTGGCGCGGAGATCCCGCGCTGGATCGGCAAGCGCATGCAGGCCCTGGGCGACGACGCCGCGGCGATCCGCGAATTGGCCGCCGACCTGGTGGCCGGCCTGTGCCGGCGGCTGGCCGAGGGCGGCGCGCCGGGCCTGCACTTCTACACCCTCAACCTGGCCAAGCCCACCGAAGCGGTGCTGGCCCGGCTCTGAGCCGGCCACCGCCGCCGGCACCGCTTCCCGCCGGCGGCGGCCCGGGCTAGGCTGGCCCGGCATGCGCGCCCTCCCGCTCCTGATCCTCTCCTGCATCGCCCTGCTTGCCACCTGCCCCGCGCCGGCGCAGTCGGTGCAGCGCTGCATGGGTGCCAATGGCCAGCCGGTCTACACCGACCGCCGCTGCGACGACATCGGCGCGGTGCAGCGGGTCCCGCCGGCCGCGGCCGCCGGCGCGGCGCGCTGGACCCGACAGGGCTGCCCGCGCCGACTCAGCGAACTGGTCGGCGAGATCGGCGCGGCGATCCAGTCGCACGATGCCAACCGCCTCTCGGCCATCCATGACTGGCGCGGCGTACCGTCTGCAGCCGCCATGCCGCTGTTCAACCAGCTCGAAGCCATCGTCGGACGCCCGCTGGTGGACATCGCCCCGGTCTATGCGCAAGGGCCGGCGCCGCCGGCTGAGGTGGCGGACGCCAGCGGCGCTCCCGCGGCCACGGACGCGGATGCGGCCGGCACGGCGACCACCGGGCCCCAGGCCTGGATGCCCAGCTGGCAGCCATCGACCGCGGCGGCGGCCACCGCAGCCGCCAACCCCGACCCGGCGCAGGCGCCCATGGCAGTGCCGATCACCGCGCCTGCGCGTGCCCGCCCGGTGGGCCTGCGCATCGAACAGACCCTGGCCGGCAGCGCCACCCCGGTGCGCACCGTGCTCGGCCTGC
>JAGOWL010000190.1 GCA_018060215.1 Pseudoxanthomonas sp. | reverse complement strand
TGTTGTTGTCCGGGAACCGGCCCAGCAGGTCGGCCGAGACCACGTTGGTGTAGTTGATGGTGTTGCGCTGCTGGTTCAGGGCCAGGGCCTGGGCGTCGCGGATGCCGCGCACTTCGACCTTGTCCATGGCCACCGCTTCGGCGCTTGCGGTGTTGCTGTGCAGGCTCAGTTCCACGCGCACGCCGCTGGTGGCATCGACTTCGACATCGAACTGGCGCGGCTGGTAGCCCAGGAATTCCACGGTGACGCTGTAGCGGCCCGGGGCCAGGCCTGACAGGCGGAAGCTGCCATCGCGCTCGGTGACCACCTGCTTGCCATCGACGCTGACCCGGGCACCCTGCAGGTAGACGCCACTGGCCGCTTCCTTGACCTGGCCGATGATGGTGCCGGCGCTGCTGGCCTGGGTGATGATGGGGGCGCTCTGCGCGTGGGCCGGCATCACCGGAGAGGCCAGGGCGATCGCGATCGCGGTGGCGACCATGGAGTATTTCAGGTTCATGGAGGGTGGTTTTCGCTGGATGGGAAAGAGGTGCCCGTTGCCGATGCAGGCGGGGCCCAACGAAATGTTCACCCAGCAATATTGCGGAATTATGAAAGACGGATCCGTTACGCGACGTGGCCGGTGACTTGGAACTGTCACATTCGATTTCTAGGATTGCCGGCGGGCTGCTCCCGGCCCATGCCGAATCATTACCGAGGGGTTTCAGAGATGTTCCTGCGCTGGGTGTTGATGTTGCTGGCCGTGGCCGGTCTGGCTGCCTGTTCCGCCGACCGCGCGCCCGATGCTGCCGATGCGGCCGTTGCCGATCCGGCAAGTGCCGCCGCGCAGGCCGATGCGGCGCGGGAACCGGACGAGTACGAAGACGACGATGTGCTGCTGAGCCAGCACCCGGTGCCGCACGTGGTGGTCAAGGAAGCCTTCATCACCGCCGCCACGCCGGAGGACAACATCGACTCGCCGGCCAGCTGGTTGCAGGACGGCAAGCGGATGCTGGTGGCCACGGCCAAGGCCAGCGACCAGCTGGTGGTGTATGACGGTGACAGCGGCCAGCGGCTGCGCACGGTGGCCGGTCCGGGCGCCGAACTGGGCCAGCTCAGTCGCCCCAACGGCATCGCCACCATCGATGACCGCTTCGCCTTCGTGGTCGAGCGCGACAACCATCGGGTGCAGATGTTCTCGCTGCCGGACTTCACCCCGCTGCTGGCCTTCGGCCAGGAGCAGCTGCAGCAGCCGTACGGGTTGTGGGTGCGGCCGCTTGATGACGGCTACGAGGTGCTGGTCAGCGACGCCTACATGGCCGGCGAGGACGCCCAGGGCGATGACATCGTGCCGCCGCTGGAGCAGCTGGATCGCCGCTTCCAGCGCTACCAGGTCCGGCAGGCCGCAGACCAGTGGTCCGCTACCGCGTCCGGTGCCTTCGGCGATACCAGTGCGGCCGGTGCGATCCGGGTACCGGAGTCGCTGTTCGGCGATGTCGACAACAACCGCCTGCTGGTTGCCGAGGAGGACGTGCCCACCGGCACCCGCCTGCGCGAATACGACCTGCAGGGCAAGTACCTGGGCCGCGATGTGGGCACCGGCAACTACGTGGCCCAGGCCGAGGGCATCGCGCTGTTGCGCTGCGCCGATGGCAGTGGCTGGTGGCTGGCCAGCGACCAGTTCGCCGACCGCACCGTGTTCCACCTGTTCGATCGCCGCAGCCTGGAGCATGTAGGCTCGTTCGCCGGCGAAGCCACCGGCCTGACCGACGGGGTGTGGCTGGACCCGCGCGGTGACGCGCGCTTCCCGCAGGGCGCCTTCTATGCCTCGCACCTGGACCAGGGCGTGGCCGCGTTCGACTGGCGTGACATCGCCACGGCGCTGGAGCTGCCGGCGTGTCCGCGCTGATGGCCGGCCGCGCATTCCCGGCCGCTGCGCTGCTGCTGGCGCTGTGCGGCCTGGGTGGCGGCGCGCCGCAGGCCGCTGCCGAGACATCGTCGACCCGGGCCGAACCCAATACCCGGGTGCCGGCCGGGGTGACGCGCTACGCGCCGACCGTATTCCCCGACCGTATCGTGGTGTCGCCGGCGCAGGATGCGGCCACCGGCCTGGCCGTGGCCTGGCGCACCGCCGTGGCGGTGGAGGCGCCGCTGCTGGAAATCGTGATCGCCGGTGACTCCCCGGACATGGGCCCGCCGCGGCAGCTGCGCGCGAGCACGCGCCTGCTGGAAACCGAAAATGGCGCCGGAGCCCACCACCGCGTCGAGGTCGATGGATTGCAGCCGGACACCCTGTACGCCTGGCGCGTGCAGGGCGGCGGCACCTGGAGTGCGTGGCACCACACCCGCACCGCCGCGCCGGCCGGCACGCCGCTGACCCTGTTGTACCTGGGCGACACCCAGAACAAGAACGTCAGCCACGTCACCCGGGTGCTGCGCGAGGCGCAGCGGCATGCGCCGGATGCACGCCTGGCGCTGTTCGCCGGCGATCTGGTCAGCGGTGGCGATGGCGAGGACGACAACGAGTGGGGCGAGTGGTTCGAAGCCGGCGGCGCGCTGCCCACCTCGCTCATGGTCGCGCCGGCGGCGGGCAACCACGAGTACTTCGAGGAGTTCGAGGACACCCCGCAGGAACGCCGGGTGCTGGGCGCGCACTGGCCGGTGAGCTTCGCCCTGCCGCGCAACGGCATCGAGGACGCGGCCGCGACCACCTACTGGTTCGATGCGCAGGATGCGCGGATCGTGGTACTCGACGGCACCTCGGCGCTGGACCTGGGCACCGCGCGTGCGCAGGCGGCGTGGCTGGACCGGGTGCTGGCCGCCAGCCCTCGGCGCTGGAACATCGTGATGGTGCACCAGCCGATGTTCTCGCCGCGCCAGGACCGCGACAACGAAGTCCTGCGCCGCGAAGTGCTGCCGGTGCTGGAACGGCATCGCGTCGACCTGGTGCTGCAGGGGCACGACCACGTCTACGGCCGTCGCGGCGGGATGGTGGCAGGCCAGGACACGCCGCAGTACCTGGTCAGCGTGGCCGGGCCCAAGCAGTATCGGCTCTCGGCGCAGGCGCGCGCGAGCATGGTGCCGGTGGCCGAGGACACCCAGCTGTTCCAGGTGATCCGCATCGACGGTGACCGCCTGCACTACCAGGCCCGCACCGCGACCGGCCGCCTGTACGATGCCTTCGAGCTGATGGGCGATGGTGCATCCCGGAAACTGATCGAGCAGCCGCAAGGACGCATCGAGCAACGCGACTGCCAGCGCGCGGCCACCCTCAAGGGCCGTACCGACCGCTGCTGGGAATGAGCGCCGGCACCTGCCGGTCGCTTGCGGGCCGGCGCCTGTTGCCGGACCACGGATACCACTTTCCAAGGAAATCCCCGATGAAGCCTGTTCCTGCCTGCCGGCACTGGCCGGCGCTGTGGTTGCTGGTCGCGGCGATCGCCGCCCCGGCAGCGGCCGGCGAGCACATCCGCCATCCGTTCCTGGCCAGCCAGTCGGCCAAGGC
>JAGOWL010000068.1 GCA_018060215.1 Pseudoxanthomonas sp. | reverse complement strand
GCAAGTTCCTGGAGTCGGCCGCCCGCCAGCCGGAGCTGATCCCGGTGCTGCAGGTCCGCATGTTCATCACCGCCGGCCTGATCGACGCCGCGTTCATCATCTCGGTCGCCGTCGGCCTGCTGTTCGCCTTCGCCAGCCCGTTCCTGGTCGGCGGCCTGGCCCCGTAACTGCCGGTCCCCGGACCGACATTCGGCTCTGCCGCCGTGCCGCGCACAGCGGTCGGCGGCAGCCAGCGGGCAGCCTGCGGTCCTTCGTGGCGGCAGGCGCCCTGAGCACAGGCAGAGCGTACCCATGAGCATCAATCTGACCCTTATCGCCCAGGCGCTGGCCTTCGCCGCGCTGATCTGGCTGATCGCCACCTTCATCTGGCCGCCGCTGCTCAAGGCCATCGAGGAGCGCCAGCAGAAGATCGCCGAGGGCCTGGCCGCGGCCGACCGCAGCCAGAAGGACCTGGCCCAGGCCCAGGACAAGGTCAACGATCTGCTGAAGGAGGCCCGTGGCAAGGCCAACGAGATCATCGACCAGGCCCATTCGCGCGCCAACCAGATCGTCGACGCCGCCCGCGACGAAGCCATCGCCGAAGCCGGCCGCCAGAAGGCGGCGGCACTGGCCGAGATCGACGCCTCGGCCAACCGCGCCCGCGAGGAGCTGCGCAAGCAGGTGTCCGCGCTGGCCGTGGGCGGTGCCGAGAAGCTGCTGCACCGCGAGATCGACGCCAACGCGCACAAGGCGTTGCTGGACGAGCTGGCCGCGCAGCTTTGACGGAGCGATCTGAATGAGCCAGGCCCTCACCCTTGCCCGCCCCTACGCCCGCGCCGCCTTCGGTGCCGGCCATGACCAGGGTCGCCTCGACGCCTGGTCGCAGGCGCTGGCGTTCTCCGCCCAGGTCGCGTCGGACCCGCGCGTGTCCGGGCTGCTGCTGAACCCGGAGCTGGCCGATGGCGATGCCGTCGCCCTGCTGGCCCCGCCGGACGCGGACGCCGCCTACACCCGCTTCCTGGCCCTGCTGGCGCAGGCCGGCCGGCTGCCACTGCTGGTCGAAGTCGCCGGGCTGTTCGAGCAGCTGCGCGCCGAGGACCAGCGCGTGGTGCGGGCCACGGTCACTTCCGCCACCGCGCTGTCGGCCAGCCAGGTCGAAGACCTGCGCGCTGCGTTGAAGCGGCGCTTCGGCCGCGAGGTCGAGCTGGAGACCGCCGTGGACGCCAGCCTGATCGGCGGCGCGGTGATCGACGCCGGCGACGTGGTGATCGACGGTTCGCTCAAGGGCAAGCTCGCGCGCCTGCAGACGGCGCTGGCGGGCTGAGTCCGGCACACAGTCACTTTTCAGGTCGCACCCCCCCGAACCTTTCGAACGGGACGCGCGACACCAAGGAAACCAAAATGGCAACCACGCTCAACCCCTCCGAAATCAGCGACCTGATCAAGACCCGCATCGAGCAGGTCAAGCTGTCGGCTGAAGCCCGCAACGAAGGCACCGTGACCTCGGTGTCCGACGGCATCGTGCGCATCTTCGGCCTGGCCGACGTGATGCAGGGCGAAATGATCGAGCTGCCCAACAATACTTTTGCGCTGGCGCTGAACCTGGAGCGCGACTCGGTCGGCGCCGTGGTCCTGGGCGACTACGAGCACCTGCGCGAAGGCGACGTGGCCAAGACCACCGGCCGCATCCTGGAAGTGCCGGTCGGCCCGCAGCTGCTGGGTCGTGTGGTCAACGCCCTGGGCGAGCCGATCGACGGCAAGGGCCCGCTGGGCGCCACCGAGACCAAGCCGGTCGAGCGCGTGGCCCCGGGCGTGATCTGGCGCAAGTCGGTCGACCAGCCGGTGCAGACCGGCTACAAGTCGGTCGACGCGATGATCCCGATCGGCCGCGGCCAGCGCGAGCTGATCATCGGCGACCGCCAGACCGGCAAGACCGCCCTGG
Source organism: Pseudoxanthomonas sp. (assembly GCA_018060215.1). GTDB lineage: Bacteria > Pseudomonadota > Gammaproteobacteria > Xanthomonadales > Xanthomonadaceae > Pseudoxanthomonas. The sequence continues at coordinate 9,581 of JAGOWL010000068.1, read as the reverse complement.
CCATCGACGCGGTGATCAACCAGAAGGGCACCGGCATCAAGTGCGTCTACGTGGCCATCGGCCAGAAGGCCTCGACCGTTGCCAACATCGTGCGCAAGCTGGAAGAGAACGGCGCCCTGGCCCACACGATTGTCGTGGCCGCCACCGCTTCCGAGTCGGCCGCCATGCAGTACATCTCGGCGTACTCGGGCTGCACCATGGGCGAGTACTTCCTGGACCGCGGCGAAGACGCGCTGATCATCTACGACGACCTGTCCAAGCAGGCCGTGGCCTACCGCCAGATCTCGCTGCTGCTCAAGCGCCCGCCGGGCCGCGAAGCCTACCCGGGCGACGTGTTCTACCTGCACTCCCGCCTGCTCGAGCGCGCCTGCCGCGTCTCGGCCGACTACGTCGAGAAGGCCACCAATGGCGCCGTCAAGGGCAAGACCGGTTCGCTGACCGCGCTGCCGATCATCGAGACCCAGGCCGGCGACGTGTCCGCGTTCGTGCCCACCAACGTGATCTCGATCACCGACGGCCAGATCTTCCTGGAAACCGACCTGTTCAACGCCGGCATCCGCCCGGCCGTGAACGCCGGCATCTCGGTGTCGCGCGTCGGTGGCTCGGCCCAGACCAAGATCATCAAGAAGCTGTCCGGCGGCATCCGCATCTCGCTGGCCCAGTACCGCGAGCTGGCTGCGTTCGCGCAGTTCGCCTCGGACCTGGACGAAGCCACCCGCAAGCAGCTCGAGCGCGGCCAGCGCGTGACCGAGCTGATGAAGCAGAAGCAGTACGCGCCGATGTCCATCGCCAACCAGGCCCTGACCATCTACGCGGTCAACGAGGGCTACCTGGACGACGTGCCGGTCGGCAAGCTGCTGGCCTGCGAAGAAGGCCTGCACGCCCATTTTGCCAACACCCAGGGCGCCCTGGTCGAGCAGATCAACAGCACCGGCAACTGGAACGACGAGATCGAGTCGGCGTTCAAGAAGGGCATCGCCGAGTTCAAGCAGACCGGTTCCTGGTAAGGCATTGGGCAACTGGCATTCCCGCCGCGGCGGGAATCCAGGGCATTTGAACGACAGGCAAGTCGCCCAGTCCCCGCACCCGCGGGGATGACACGCAAAGAGAACGAGCATGGCTGGCGGACGCGAAATCAAAACCAAGATCAAGAGCGTGCAGAACACCCGCAAGGTGACCCGCGCGCTGGAAATGGTCTCGGCCTCCAAGATCCGCAAGGCGCAGGAGCGGATGCGGACCTCGCGCCCGTATGCGCACGCGATGAAGCAGGTGATCGGCCACCTGGCCGAGGCCAATACCGACTACCAGCATCCGTTCCTGGTCGAGCGCGACAAGGTCGCGCGGGTCGGCTACATCGTGATCTCCTCCGACCGCGGCCTGGCCGGCGGCCTGAACAACAACCTGTTCCGCAAGCTGCTCGGCGAGATCCGCCAGTTCAACGAGCAGGGCGTGGAAGTGGACATGGTCACCATCGGCCAGAAGGCCTCGGCCTTCTTCCGCCGGATCAAGGTCAACATGGTCGGCAGCGTGTCCCACCTGGGCGACCTGCCGCGGCTGGACGACCTGGTCGGCGTGATCAAGGTGATGCTGGACGCCTACACCGAAGGCAAGGTCGACCGGGTGTTCGTGGTCTACAACCACTTCGTCAACACCATGACCCAGAAGGCCACGTTCGAGCAGCTGCTGCCGCTGCCGCCGAGCAGGACCGGCGTGCCCAGCCACGACTGGGACTACCTGTACGAGCCCGACCCGGCCGCGGTGCTGGACCACGTCATCACCCGTTACATCGAGTCGCTGGTGTACCAGGCGGTGCTGGAGAACGTGGCCTCCGAGCACGCCGCGCGCATGGTGGCGATGAAGGCCGCCAGCGACAACGCAAGCAAGCTGATCGACACCCTGCAACTGGTCTACAACAAGGCCCGGCAGGCCGCGATCACCCAGGAGATCTCCGAGATCGTGGGTGGCGCTGCCGCGGTGTAATGACTTTTCCTTCTCCCTTCGGGAGAAGGTGGCGCGTAGCGCCGTATGAGGGTTCGGCCGCAAACCGGACCCTCACCCCCAACCCCTCTCCCGGAGGGAGAGGGGCTTTAAGGACACAAATTTCTTTGGAGCGATGCAAATGAGTAACCAAGGCAAGATCGTTCAGATCATCGGCGCCGTCGTCGACGTCGAGTTCCCGCGCGCCGAAGTGCCGAAGGTGTACGACGCACTGAAGGTCGACGGCACCGCCATCACGCTGGAAGTGCAGCAGCAGCTGGGCGACGGCGTCGTGCGCACCATCGCACTGGGTTCCACCGATGGCCTCAAGCGCAACCTGCTGGCCAGGAACACCGGCCGCGGCATCGCCGTGCCGGTCGGCGCCGGCACCCTGGGCCGGATCATGGACGTGCTGGGCAGCCCGATCGACGAGGCCGGCGAGATCGACGCCGCCGCGACCTGGGAAATCCACCGCGAGGCCCCGAGCTTCGACGAGCAGGCCTCGGCCACCGAGCTGCTGGAAACCGGCATCAAGGTCATCGACCTGATGTGCCCGTTCGCCAAGGGCGGCAAGGTCGGCCTGTTCGGCGGCGCCGGCGTCGGCAAGACCGTCAACATGATGGAACTGATCAACAACATCGCCAAGGCGCACAGCGGCCTGTCGGTGTTCGCCGGCGTGGGCGAGCGTACCCGCGAGGGCAACGACTTCTACCACGAGATGATCGAATCGGGCGTGGTCAACGTCGACAACCCGAAGGAATCGAAGGTGGCGATGGTCTACGGCCAGATGAACGAGCCGCCGGGCAACCGTCTGCGCGTGGCCCTGACCGGCCTGACCATGGCCGAGTACTTCCGCGACGAGAAGGGCGCCGACGGCAAGGGCCGCGACGTGCTGTTCTTCGTCGACAACATCTACCGCTACACCCTGGCCGGCACCGAAGTGTCCGCGCTGCTGGGCCGCATGCCGTCGGCGGTGGGCTACCAGCCGACCCTGGCCGAGGAAATGGGCGTGCTGCAGGAGCGCATCACCTCCACCAAGACCGGTTCGATCACCTCGATCCAGGCCGTGTACGTGCCCGCCGACGACCTGACCGACCCGTCGCCGGCCACCACCTTCGCCCACCTGGATTCGACCGTGACCCTGTCGCGCTCGATCGCATCGCTGGGCATCTACCCGGCGGTGGATCCGCTGGACTCCACCAGCCGCCAGATGGACCCGCTGGTGATCGGCCACGAGCACTACGACACCGCCCAGCGCGTCCAGCAGACCCTGCAGAAGTACAAGGAGCTGAAGGACATCATCGCAATCCTGGGCATGGACGAGCTGTCCGAAGAGGACAAGCAGGCCGTGTCGCGCGCGCGCAAGATCGAGCGCTTCTTCAGCCAGCCGTTCCACGTGGCCGAGGTGTTCACCGGTTCGCCGGGCAAGTACGTGTCGCTGAAGGACACCATCCGCGGCTTCAAGGGCATCATCGACGGCGAGTACGACCACCTGCCCGAGCAGGCGTTCTACATGGTCGGCACCATCGAAGAAGCGGTCGAGAAGGCCAAGAAGGTCGCCTGATCGCGGCACACCGGAGAGTTCCATGAGCAGCACCATCCGTTGCGACATCGTCAGCGCCGAGCAGGAGATCTTCCACGGCGAGGCCACCCTGGTCGTGGCCACCGGCGAGCTGGGCGAGCTGGGCATCGCGCCGCGCCATGCGCCGCTGATCACGCGGCTGAAGCCGGGCAAGGTGGTGGTGACCCTGCCGGACGGCTCCCAGGTCGACATCGCCATCTCCGGCGGCATCCTGGAGGTGCAGCCGCAGGTGGTGACGGTGCTGGCCGATACCGCCATCCGCGCCGAGGACATCGACGAGGCGGCGGTGCGCAAGGCCAAGGAAGAAGCCGAGCGGGTGCTGGCCAACCGCAGTGAGGCGATGGAAGTGGCCGAAGCCCAGCAGCGCCTGGCCGAAGTCACCGCCCAGCTGCAGGCGCTCGAACGCCTGCGCCGCAACCTCAAGCACTGAAGCCGGCCCGGTTGCCAGGGTGAAAGCGACGGCCCCGCTTCGGGGCCGTCGTTGTTTGTGGGCAAGCCCGACGCGCTAGACTCGCAAGCCCCCAGTCCATCGCGCCGCGCCCATGACCATCACCCCCCAGGAAGCCCTGCAGCGTACGATCGAACACCGCGAGATCTTCCACGACGAAATGGTCGGGTTGATGCGCCAGATCATGCGCGGTGACGTGTCGCCGGTGATGGCCGCCGCCATCCTCACCGGGCTGCGGGTGAAGAAGGAAACCGTGGGCGAGATCGCCGGTGCCGCCACGGTGATGCGTGAGTTCTCGCGCACCGTGGAGGTACCCGACCGCAGCCGCCTGGTCGACATCGTCGGCACCGGCGGTGACGGCTCGCATACCTTCAACATCTCCACCTGCTCGATGTTCGTGGCCGCCGCGGCCGGGGCACGGGTGGCCAAGCACGGCAACCGCAGCGTGTCCTCCAGTTCCGGCAGCGCCGACGTGCTCGAGGCCCTGGGCGCCAGCATCGAACTGCAGCCGGAGCAGGTGGCGCAGTCGATCCAGCGCTGCGGGATCGGCTTCATGTACGCCCCGATCCACCACCCGGCGATGAAGGTGGTGGCCCCGGTGCGGCGGGAGATGGGCGTGCGCACCATCTTCAACATCCTCGGCCCGCTGACCAACCCGGCCGCCGCGCCGAACATCCTGATGGGCGTGTTCCATCCGGACCTGGTCGGCATCCAGGCGCGCGTGCTGCAGCGGCTGGGCGCCGAGCGCGCGCTGGTGGTCTGGGGGCGTGACGGGGTGGACGAACTGTCGCTGGGCGCGGCCACCCTGGTGGGCGAGCTGCGCGATGGCCAGGTGCGCGAGTACGAGGTGCACCCGGAGGACTTCGGCATCGCCATGTCCGCCACCCGCAACCTCAAGGTGGCCGATGCCGGCCAGTCCAGCGCGATGCTGCTGGGCGTGCTGGAAGGGGTGCCCGGACCGGCACGCGAAATCGTCGCGCTCAACGCCGCCGCCGCCCTGTACGTGGCTGGCGTGGCCGCGGACATCGCCGACGGGCTGGCGCGCGCGCGCGCGGCCATCGACAGCGGCGCCGCGCGCCAGGCCCAGTCCGATTTCGTGCGCACCACCCGGGAACTGGCCGCGGCCTGAGCTCCCGCGTACCGCCACCACAGAGCCACCCGCCGGCCACGCCGCCTGCATCATGCGAGAATGCGCGCCTGCCGCGCCCGAGCCCGCCACCGCCGATGAGCGACATCCTCCAGACCATCCTCGCCCGCAAGGCCGAAGAGATCGCCGAACGCAGCGCGCGCCTGTCGCTGGCGGACGTGGCTGCGCGCGCGCGCGAGGCCGACCCGGTGCGCGGCTTCGCAGCAGCGCTGCAGGCGGCGATTGCCAGCGGCGACCCGGCGGTGATCGCCGAGGTGAAGAAGGCCAGCCCTTCGCGCGGGGTCATCCGTGCGGATTTCCGCCCGGACGAGATCGCCATGAGCTACGAGTTCGGCGGCGCAGCCTGCCTGTCGGTGCTCACCGACGTGGATTTCTTCCAGGGCAGCGACGCCTACCTGCAGCAGGCCCGCGCCGCCTGCACCCTGCCGGTGCTGCGCAAGGACTTCACCATCGATCCCTACCAGGTGCACGAGGCGCGCATGCTCGGCGCCGACTGCATCCTGCTGATCGTGGCCGCGCTGGGCGACGACCAGCTGGCCGAGCTTTCCGGCCTGGCGCTGGAGCTGGGCATGGACGTGCTGGTGGAAGTCCACGACATCGACGAACTCGAGCGCGCGATCCAGGTGCCGGTGCCGCTGGTGGGCATCAACAACCGCGACCTGCGCAGCTTCGAGGTCTCGCTGGACACCACCTTGTCGATGAAGGACGCGGTGCCGCGCGACCGCCTGCTGGTGACCGAGAGCGGCATCCTGGCGCCGGCCGACGTGCAGCGCATGCGCGCGGCCGGGGTCCACGCCTTCCTGGTCGGCGAGGCCTTCATGCGTGCGGTCGAGCCGGGCGAGGCGCTGCGCCAGCTGTTCTTCGAGCCATGAGCGCCCCGTATCCGCCGCCGCGCGCCGACGCGCCGCTGGTGGTGTTCGACTTCGACCACACCCTCTACGACGGGGACTCGGGCAGCCACCTGTTCGCCTGGCTGATCCGGCGCAATCCACTGCGGGTGCTGGTGGCGCTGCTGGCCACGCCGCTGCTGGGTCCGATGGTGGCCTGGCTGTCGACCCGGCGGCGGGGCATCTCCGGCTATGTGTGGATCGGCAGCTTCGGCGTGCACCGGGTGCGGGAGTTCGACCGGGTGATCGACCGCTACGTGGCCGCCCACCGCGGGCAGATCCAGGCGCGGCTGCTGCCGCTGGCGCTGGAGGTGCTGGCCGGGCACCGGGCGCGCGGTGACCGCGTCGTGGTGGCCACCGGTGCGCCGCCGGAACTGGCGCGTTCGATCCTGGACTTCGCCGGCCACGGCGATGTGCCGGTGATCGGCACCGCGGTCGGTCCGCGCCTGGGTGCGATGGTGGCCACCCGCCACTGCCACCACGAAGAGAAGATGCGGATGCTGCGCGAGCGCGGCTACGGCGACATCGAGGTGGCCTATTCGGATTCGTCGGCCGACCTGCCGTTGCTGCGCGCCGCGCGCCGCCCGGTGGTGGTCAATCCCAAGCCGGGCCGGGTGGAGGCCTTCCGCCGGGTGCTGCCGGCGGGCACGCCGATCCTCAACTGGGGTTGCAAGGACCGCGCCGGCGACCCGGTGTAGGCGCCGGGTCAGCGCGTGCCGAACAGGACGATGGTCTTGCCGCGCGCGTGCAACTGGCCGTCGGCCTGCAGCTTCTTCAGGACCCGGCCGGCCATCTCGCGCGAGCAGCCCACCAGTCGTGCCAGCTCCTGGCGCGACACCCGCATCTGGGTGCCCTGGGGGTGGCTCATCGCCTCCGGTTCGGTGGCCAGGTCGTGCAGGGTGCGCACGATCCGGTCGGTGACGTCCAGGAAGGCCAGGCGGCTGGCCTTGCGGCTGGTGGTCAGCAGCCGGCGCGAGAGCTGCACGCCGATCGAATAGAGCAGGCGCGGCGCGTCGCCGGCCAGCGGCCCCAGCATCAGCTGCTGCAGGCGGTCGCAGCCGATCTCGGCCAGTTCGCAGGCGCTGCGGGTGCGCAGGATCACCTCGCGGCTCTGGGTTTCGATGAACAGGCCCATCTCGCCGACGAACTCGCCCGGGCCGTAGTAGCCCAGCACCAGCTCCCGGCTGTCCTCCTCCTCGGCGATGATGCTGACCGAACCGCTGACCACGTAATACAGCGTCCCGGCCGGGTCACCCGGGCGGAACACGTCGGTGCGGTTGGGATAGCGGCGACGCTGGCAGTGGGCCAGGAACCGCTCGACGGCGGCCTGGTCCAGGGACAGGGGGCTTTGGGTGAAACGCAGGACGGGGGGAGTCACGGGCGGGGGCTTCCAGGAGGTACCGGCGGGGGCCGGGACCGCCTGAAGATAGCCCGCGGCCACGCCCGGCGGCAAACCCCCGGGCGCCGGGACATACCGCCGTCGCCGGGTTTGGCCCATAATGCCGCGGTTTCCCACCCCCAGAGGCACGACCGCCGTGGTCAAACCGTTGCCGCGCCTGAGGCTGCAAGGCTTCAACAACCTCACCAAGGCGCTGAGCTTCAACATCTATGATGTCTGCTACGCCGTGTCCGAAGACGAGCGCCAGCGTTACATCGCGTACATCGATGAGGCGTACAACGCCGACCGCCTGACCCAGATCCTGACCGACGTGGCCCAGATCATCGGCGCCAACATCCTCAACGTGGCCCGCCAGGACTACGACCCGCAGGGTGCCTCGGTGACCATCCTCATTTCCGAGGAGCCGGTGATCGACAAGAAGCAGGCCGGCAAGGAGGTCATCTCCGACGCGGTGGTCGCGCACCTGGACAAGAGCCACATCACGGTGCACACCTACCCGGAGACGCACCCGCAGAACGGCATCGCCACCTTCCGTGCCGACATCGACGTGGCCACCTGCGGGGTGATCTCGCCGCTGAAGGCGCTGAACTACCTGATCGAGAGCTTCGAGTCGGACATCGTGGTGATGGACTACCGCGTGCGTGGCTTCACCCGTGACATCAAGGGCAAGAAGCACTACATCGACCACAAGATCAACACGATCCAGGAGTTCCTGGCCAAGAACATCAAGTCGCGCTACGAGATGATCGACGTCAATGTCTACCAGGAGAACATCTTCAACACCAAGATGCACCTGAAGGAATTCGACCTCGACACCTACCTGTTCGAGGAGAAGGCGCGCAACCTCTCCTTCAAGGAGCGCATGCGCATCGAGGCCCTGCTCAAGCGCGAGATCGAGGAACTGTTCCACGCGCGCAACCTGGTGGAGTGATCCGCGTCGGCCGGGGGGGCGCAGGGGTCAAGCCCGGCGCCGGCACGATGCTGGATTGATTGCGCGGGACGGCCCGCGCGCGGCGCAGGCCGCGGACACAGGCCGACGGCGGTCCGGAGCGATGGCTCCGGGCCGTTTTTGTTTGACGCGCACGCGGCCGCGGCCCCATGCGCACGAGGAAGGAGTCGCACACCCATGGCATGGACCCACCTGTTGCTGGCCGGCCTGTTCGAGATCGGCTTTGCCCTCGGGCTGAAGCACACCGACGGTTTCACCCGCCTGTGGCCCAGCCTCGGTACCGCGGCCGCGGCGGCGGCCAGCCTGTACCTGATGACCCTGGCGATGCGTACGATCCCGGTGGGCACCGCCTACGCGGTGTGGACCGGGATCGGTGCGGTGGGCGTGGCGATGCTGGGCATCGCGTTGCTGGGCGAGAGCGCCTCGCCGGCGCGGCTGGCCTGCATCGGCCTGATCGTGGCCGGTGTGGTCGGGCTGAAGCTGGCGTCGCCGGCCTGATCCCGCGCCATCGGTTGCGATCCGGAACTTCGTGCCCGGTACGCGGTCATGGATGGGACGACGGACCGCGGGAACGGTGTCGGCATGGATGGAGGCCTGGTCATGGGCCAGGGTGGGCACGATCGGTGGGCAGGCGAACCGGACCGATGGCGTTGGCCGGTGGTGGTGCTGGTCGCGGTCCTGCACCTCGGGCTGTACCTGCTGCTGCGATCCGCCATCGGCATGGTGGAGCCGGTATTGATGGCCGAAACCCAGCGCATCCGCCTGATCTGGTCCGAGCACGAGCAGCCGGCGCCTGTCGCGCCGCAGGATCCGTCCTCGGCAATGGAGGTGGCGCGTCCGTCGCCGCAGCCGGCAGCGCGGAAGGATGCGGTGAACGCTTCCGCACCCGAGCCGGCCACGGCAACGATTTCGCATACCGACGCGGACGATGCCTGGTCCGCCATCCCCGGCTCAGAACTGGTTCCCGGCACGGACTTCGCCCCCGATCCGTTGCGGAGGTCCAACGGACCGGACCCATTCGCGCCGACCAACCATCTGCCGGGCGTACGGATGCACGATTCCTCGCTGGGTGGCTGGTTGCAGGAACAGGCACGGCGTCGCGCCTGCGGGGAACTGAAGGCGGCTTTGCGCAGCCAGGCCGAGAGCACGCATGCGATCCTGGCCAGCATGCGTCGCTGGAATTGCACGATCT
>JAGOWL010000067.1 GCA_018060215.1 Pseudoxanthomonas sp. | reverse complement strand
GCGACCCGGTTGCGCTTCCACTGCTTGCGCACGTCGCGCAGCGCATCCTCGGCGCCGCGGCGGTCGTACTTGTTGAGCACGATCAGCTCGGCGTAGTCGAGCATGTCGATTTTTTCCAGCTGGCTGGCCGCGCCGTAGTCGGAGGTCATCACGTACATCGGGAAATCGACCAGATCCACGATCTCCGAATCGGACTGGCCGATGCCGGCGGTCTCCACGATCACCAGGTCGAAATCCAGCGACTTCAGGTAGGCAATACAGTCCCTGAGCACCGCGTTGGTGGCCACGTTCTGGCGGCGGGTGGCCATCGAGCGCATGTACGCGCGATGGCTGCGCAGCGAGTTCATGCGGATGCGGTCGCCCAGCAATGCCCCGCCACTGCGGCGCCGGGTCGGGTCCACCGAGATCACGGCAATACGCATGGCCGGGAAGCTGGACAGGAAGCGGTTGAGCAGTTCGTCGGTGACCGAGGACTTGCCGGCGCCGCCGGTGCCGGTGATGCCGATCACCGGGGTGCGGCCGGCGGCCAGCTGCCACTGCCTGCGCAGCCTCGCCAGCTCGGCTTCACCGTACTCCCCGTCCTCGATCGCGCTGAGCACCCGCCCGATCCCGATCTCAAAAAAGGGGCCAGAGGGAATTTCCCCCGCGAGATCGCCGGGACTCACAGGGGCGCCAGTGGGAAATTCCCTCTGGCCCCTTTTTTGCGCCGCGCGGGCGACGACGTCCTCGATCATTTCCACCAGGCCCATCTTCATGCCGTCGTTGGGGTGGTAGATGCGTTCGACGCCGTAGGCCTCCAGTTCGCGGATCTCCTCGGGGGTGATGGTGCCTCCGCCGCCACCGAACACGCGGATGTGCGCCGCCCCACGCTCGCGCAGCATGTCCACCATGTACTTGAAGTACTCCACGTGCCCGCCCTGGTAGCTGGACAGGGCGATGGCGTCGGCATCCTCCTGCAGCGCGGCGCGGACCACGTCCTCCACGCTGCGGTTGTGGCCCAGATGGATCACCTCGGCGCCCTGGGCCTGGATCAGCCGGCGCATGATGTTGATCGCCGCGTCGTGGCCGTCGAACAGGCTGGCGGCGGTGACGAAGCGCAGCGGTGTCGGATCGGGGCTGGCCGCGGGGATCTGGCTGGCGGGCGTGCTCATGGGTACACCGGAATCGAGGTCAGGCCTCGATTCTAGTGCTTGCATCGGAAACCGTGGGGTGCGCTGCAGCGCGGCCCCGGCCTGGCCGGTCGCGTACCGGCCTGGAAGCCGGGCGAACATGCCGCCTTGGGGGCGCGCCAGCCTGGGCCCGTCACCCGCCCGCCGCGCTGATTCCTGGCTGCCCGCCCTTCAGTGCACCTCGGCGAACACGTATTCATGCTGGCCGTCGCGGACCACCAGCCTGCGCTCGCCGTCCTGGTCGGCACGCACGAACGCGAACCCGGCCGCGACCGGGTCGATGGTCACGAAGGCCAGGCTGCCATCGGGCTGCGGCAGGGTGGCGACCGCGGAGCTGAAGCCACCGACGTCGAACACCGTCCTGCCGTCCTCTTGGCGCACCTGCAGCTCCCCCAGCGCCGGGTTGCGATAGTGCGCCGCAAGCCCGGCCAGGGCGTTGGCATCGGCCGGCCACTGCAGCAGCTTGCGCTGGGCGTCGAAGGCCTCGCGGTTGGCCTTGGCCACAGCCAAGGCGGCGGCCTGTGCCTGCGGGTCACCGTCGAACATCAGTTCGGTCAGGTAGCGCTTGAACGGGCCGAGCAGGTACCCGCCCTCGTCGGCATTGGTCAGGATCACCGCCCCGACCTTCTGCTCGGGCCACCACATCATGTTGGAACGGAAGCCGCCCATGGCGCCGCCGTGGTCGATCACCTCCACCCCGTCGGCCCGGTCCACCTCCAGGGCCATCGCGTAGTCGCTGTCCACGCCGGTGGCGATCTGCGGTTCCCGCCGCTGCAACAGCGCCGGCTCGCCGATATAGCGCGAACCGTCGGGCAAGGTACCCAGGTCGAGTTCCATCTGCACGTACTTGAGCACGTCGTTGACCGTGCTCCAACCCGCGCCGGCCGGACGCGAGGCGGCCACGGAGTCGTTCAGTCCCATGTCCATGACCTGCACGGCGTGGTCGATGTCATAGCCGTGCGGGCTGGCGTAGTTGCCGGTCTGCGCCCTGGCGTAGTCGAAGGTGGTGTCGTCCATGCCCAGCGGATCGAACACCAGTTCCTGCATCGCCCGGTCGTAGCCCTGCCCCAGCTCGCTGCCCGGGTGCGCCACCTGGCCGCCGATGTAGCCGGCCGCGGCGGCCAGCGGGTTGGAATACTGGAACAGTTCGCCGAAGCCACTGGTGGGCTGCATGGTGGCCAGGGTGGCCATCACCGTGGCCGGGGTCTGCTTCTCGCCTTCGAACAGCCACTCGTAGTCCTGCCGCGGCAGGCCGGTGCAGGCGCAGACCAGGTGCTTGACCCGTACCTGGTCGGTGGTGGCCGCATCGCCGAGGCGGAACGGCGGGTACACGTCGGCGGCGCGGGCATCCCAGTCCAGCTTGCCGGCATCGACCAGCTTGGCCAGCATCAGGGTGGTCAGGGCCTTGGTATTGGAGGCGATCATGAAGCGGGTATCGCCATCGACCGGCCCGGGCTTGCCCAGTTCGCGCACGCCGAACCCTTGGGACATCACCACCTTGCCGTCCTGGACGATGCCGATGGCCACGCCAGGCACGTCGTAGGCCTGGCGCATCTGTTCGACGAAGGTGGCGACCTGCTGCAGGCGCGCCTGGTCGAACTTGTGCGCGGTACGCCCGGCGAAGGACTCGGGGGTGTACCCGGCCGGATGCAGGCCCTGGTGCAGCTTGCCGAACTGGGACGAGCGCTTCTCGCGGATCGCCTGGTCCACGTCGACCCCCACGACCGTCCACGCCTGGCCGCGCCGATAGGCGCCGGCATAGACGACGCGCTTGTCATTGGCGGCCACGTCGTACTCGTAGAAGCGCCGTTGCTCCCAGCCATCGCGCGGCGCCGAGTCGGTGGCCACCAGCAGCTTGGGCGACAGTCCCAGGACCGCCCAGGCCTCGGCCACCGCCGCATCCGGGTCATCGGCCTGCGCATCGACGATGGCCACGCGCGAACCGCCGGCTTCCGGCGGTGTGAGGATCACCGCGTTGTCCTGCGTGTGCCGGGCCCAGCCTTCGGGCAGCAGGAAGGTGCTTCCACGCGGCGTGGCCGCAGCGGTCTCCACCGGCGCCGGCGCGGCGATGGCGGACGGTGCCACCGGGGCCAGGAGGGCCAGGGTCAACGCCGCGGCAAGCGCGGCCAATGGCAATGCGGGCATGACGAGGATCCTTGCAGGGACGGGCCGGGCCACGATGACCAGCCACCGGGGGTGTGCCCACGGTAACGCGGTACCCGCCCCGGCGAGGCCAAGCGGCCACGGCAGCCCCCTATTCAGGCCGGCCGGGCCATATGGCCGCCCCGCCGCTGGGGGTAGAATGGCGCCCGCGACGACCCGCCCCTGCCCTGGCCCGTCGCTTTTTTGTTTGTCGAACGCCGCGGAGCCCACCGATGCTATTCGAAACCCTCGCCACCTCCGGCCACGAGCAGCTGGTGTTCTGCAACAACCCCGACGCCGGACTCAAAGCGATCGTGGCCGTGCACAGCACCGTGCTCGGCCCGGCGCTGGGGGGCGTGCGCATGCGCCACTACGCCGACGAGGGCGACGCCCTGCGCGACGTGCTGCGCCTGAGCCGGACCATGACCTACAAGAACGCCCTGGCCGGGTTGAACATCGGCGGCGGCAAGGCGGTGATCCTGGGCGATCCGAAGACGGCCAAGACCGAAGTGCTGTTCCGCGCCTTCGGCCGCGCGGTGGAGGCCCTGGGCGGGCGCTACATCACCGCCGAGGACGTGGGCACCGACGTCAACGACATGGAACAGATCTACCTGGAGACCGAGTTCGTCACCGGCGTGCACCAGGTGCACGGCGGGTCCGGCGACCCGGCCCCGTTCACCGCCTATGGCACCCTGCAGGGGCTGATGGCCTCGCTGCAGCGCAAGCTCGGCCATGAGCAGATCGACAAGACCAGCATCGTGGTCCAGGGCCTGGGCCATATCGGCATGGAGCTGGTGAAATTGCTCAGGGAACGCGGCGCCAAGCTGTTCGTGGCCGACCTGGACCCGGCCCGGGTGGAACGGGCGGTGTCCGAGTACGGCGCCGAGGCGGTGGCCTGCGCCGACATCTACGACGTGGCCGCCGACGTGTTCGCGCCCTGCGCGATCGAGGGCGGGATCGACGAGAAGGCCCTGGAGCGGCTGAAGGTCAAGATCGTGTGCGGCTCGGCCAACAACCAGCTGGCCAGCCACGCCATCGGCGACGAACTGCACCGGCGCGGGATCCTGTTCGCCCCGGACTACGCGGTCAACGCCGGCGGGGTGATGAACGTGTCGCTGGAGATCGACGGCTACAACCGCGAGCGGGCCATGCGCCTGATCCGCAGCATCTACCACAACCTGGGTCGCATCTACGACCTGTCCGAGCGCGAGAACATCAGCCCCCAGTACGCCGCCGACCGCATCGCCGAAGCGCGCCTGCAGGCCATCGGCAAGCTCAAGCTGCCGATGGGCCGCAGCGGCCCGCGCATGGGCCACCTGCGCGGCGAGCACTGAGCCACGCGCAGCCGCCATTGTTGCGCCTGCACGTGCCCGGACCCCCGGCTTGCGCCTAGACTGGGTGCAATTGAAACCATCCACGGGGCCAGGCATGCACGCGTTCCATCTGGGGGAAGAAGTGGACGCCCTGCGCGAAGCGGTACGTCGTTTCGCCGAGGCCGAGATCGCGCCGCGCGCGGCGGCCATCGACGCCGACAACGTCTTCCCCCAGGACCTGTGGCCCAAGCTGGGCGAAATGGGCCTGCTGGGCATGACCATCGACCCGGAGTACGGCGGCAGCGGGATGGGCTATCTGGCCCACCTGGTGGCGATGGAGGAGATCTCGCGCGCCTCCGGCTCGGTCGGCCTGAGCTACGGCGCCCACTCCAACCTGTGCCTGTCCAACCTCTACCTCAACGGCAATGACGCCCAGCGCGCCAGGTACCTGCCGAAGCTGTGCAGTGGTGAATGGAAGGGTGCCCTGGCCATGAGTGAGCCGGGCGCCGGTTCGGACGTGGTCGGTTCGATGCGCTGCAGCGCCGTCCTCAAGGACGGGGCCTGGGTGGCCAACGGCAACAAGATGTGGATCACCAACGGTCCGGAGGCCGACGTGCTGGTGGTGTACATGCGCACCGCCGGCAAGGAGGCCGGCAGCCGCTGCATGACCGCCTTCATCGTCGAGCGCGGCATGCGCGGTTTCTCCACCGCCCAGAAGCTGGACAAGCTGGGCATGCGCGGCTCCAACACCTGTGAGCTGGTGTTCGACAACTGCGTGATCCCGGCGGCCAACGTGCTGGGCGAAGTGAACCAGGGCGTGCGCGTGCTGATGGGTGGCCTGAACACCGAGCGCCTGGTGCTGTCCGGCGGCCCGATCGGGCTGATGCAGGCCGCCCTGGACCTCACCCTGCCCTATGTTCGCGAGCGCCGCCAGTTCGACGCCGCCATCGGCACCTTCGGCCTGATGCAGGGCAAGGTCGCCGACATGTATACCGCCCTGCAGTCCTCGCGCGCCTTCGCCTACCAGGTCGCCCGTGATTTCGACGCCGGCCGCACCTCGCGCACGGCCGCCGCGTCCTGCCTGCTGCATGCCTCCGAATCGGCGGTGCAGGTGGCACTGGAAGCGATCCAGTCTCTGGGCGGCAACGGCTACATCAACGAGTTCGCCAGCGGCCGCCTGCTGCGCGACGCCAAGCTCTACGCCATCGGCGCCGGCACCAACGAGATCCGGCGCATGCTGATCGGCCGCGAACTGTTCGCCGGCCACGACTGAGCCGGCGCGGGCCCTGCTGCGCACATGCGGTGACCAAAGAAAACGCGCCCCGAAGGGCGCGTGGGGTGCATCGTGTCGCGCCGCGCTCAGAATGCGTGGCGGTACTGCAGGCTGATCTGGTCATCTGCATAACGATTGCTCTGGCGACGGCTGTAATCGACGCGGAACAGGTTGCGCGGGGAGAAGGCGGTGGTCAGCCCCAGCTGGTACAGGCTGCTGCTCGGGGCCAGACCGATGCCATACAACGGCTGCCACTGCTCAAAGCCCACGAAGCTGGCATCGAAGGCATCCCCGTTGGAGCGCAGCCGCTGCTGGTACTCGCCGCGTGCGTCCAGCGCCATCGACATGCCATTGCCCAGTTGCCAGCGACGCTCACCGCGCAAACCGAGGTAACCCTGGGTCCGCGTGTTGTTCCACTGGTCCGCACGCAAGCCCAGGCCACCCGCTCCGGTCTCGTTGAACCCGTCATTGTCCAGCCGGGTGTAGTCCACGCCCAGATACGGGGTCAGCGTGGCGCCGGCCCAGTTGAAACCACGGCCTGATTCCAGGTTGGCGGTGAAGTAGCTGCCGGACAGACGAGTGGCCACGCCGTTGACGCGGGTGCCGAGCAACACATTGCGCTGCATCTGCCGGTCGAACTGACCCAGACCCAGACGCCCCTGGGCATACCAGCCGTCGTCCTGCCAGGCCGCATACAACTGGCTCTCGTACTGGTAGCCACGCACGCGGTCGCCCATTGCCGGCAACCAGCCCTGCTGCTGCTGGCGGCTGAAGGCCATGCCCAGCAACGCATTGGAGCCGTAGGCCAGGTCATGACCGACGATTTCACCGCTGTTGCTGAACTCGACGGAATCGAAACCCGACAGGGAAAGCCCGCCATCCCGCGCAAGGTTGGCCGCCCAGGCACCGGCGCCCATGCCGTTGTCGCGGAAGCCGTCGAAACGGTTGCTCGCTGCACGGCGACTGGCGTCGATGCTGTCGAAGGTCATCGCCGCAGCCGCGCCATGCAACTGACCGGACAGGCTGCGCAGTGACAGATCCACTCCGCTGACCCCCTGGGCCTGCTGGAATGCACCGGCGGCGGCCAGCAGATCGGCGTCGATGCCACCGCCAATAGCCCCGCCCGGCAGTCCGGTCCCGAGGCTGCCGTCAATGCCACCCATCATTCCTTCCATCCGCGAGGCTGCCCCCTGCGACAGCGCCGACAAGCCCCAGACCGCGGCGGCGGCCCTCACGTCCACGCGCTGCGTTCGCAGATAGGCGTTGAGCAGGTCGTACTCCAGGCTGTAGTTGACCAGGGTGACGTTCGGGGCAGAGGCAACGACACTGTTGAACTGACCGACCAGCCCTTCCTTCGTGTACAGCACCATGGAACGTTCGTTGAACACGTAATCCGGGCGGGAGGACAAACCCTCGATGTACAGATGGCTGGCACCGGCCGTGTCATCCCTCAGCTTGGCCTGGCCGTCCACGCCGAGCGGATCGCCCAGCCAGATGTGCAGCGTTCCCAGGCGCACCACCCCATCCGGGTCGGTCCAGTAGTTGGTGAAGTCGCCCGCGATGTTCATGGCGTTGCGGCCATCGCCTGCGATCAGGTCGCCACCGTTGACGACGTTGCCACCAAAGCTGCCCACGCCCTGGAACCGCGTCCCCGCATAGGCGGTCACGCTGGAGTTCGCCAGGCCCTGGCGGACGATCATGCCCCCTTGCGCGAGAATCGTGTCGCCGCTGTAGGAGCTGCGCTCGGCAAGCACCAGGGTGCCACTGCCAGCCTTGGTCAGGCCACCGGAACCGCTGATGGCGTTGCCGAATATGCTTGTGTCCAAGCCGTTTGCCGGATCCACGCGCTTGTTGTCGAACTCGATCAGCACGTTGCCCCAGTCAAAGCGGCCGGGGCCCTTGACCGCAGCACCGACGTTGAGCAGGCCGTAGCCGAATACGACGTCCGGGCCGACCTCGCCGATGTCGGTCGCCGTGCCGAGAATCGTCTGCCGGACCAGGTCGTTGTTGAAATAGGGAAACGCCTGCCAGACCAGCGCAGCCGCACCTGCCACCAGCGGCGCGGCATAGGAGGTGCCGCCGCCCCACTTGTAGGCGGGGTTGCCCGCCGTATCGTTGTGCCCGGTGAACACCACGTTGCCGGGAGCCGTGAGGCAGTAGCGCATCGCCACGCCGCAGGCCTGCGAATAGTCGGTCAGCGTCGCCGTGGCTTCCGTCGGATTCAGTGCGGCCACCGTGAGCCAGCCGCGCTCCAGGAACGCCGCCTCGGCCGATTTGCTGGGTAGGGCCGCGTTATCGGACGGGTTGTCGCGGTAGCGTTCGTCGGTGCCACTGTTGCCATTGGCGAACACGACCAGGCCATCGCGGTTGAGGATCAGGTCACTGTAGGCATTGACGAATTCGTTGGTGACCTGCTCGTTGCTCCAGTACAGGCCACCCCAGGAGTTGTTGATGATCGTGCCGATCGCGCGTGCCTGGGAGGCGGCGTCGGCAATCTGCAGGTTCACTGCACGGAAGAAGTCCCCATAGCCCTGGCCAGGCCGCACCTCGTTGCCTTGCCCTGAGCCGTCATCATCGGGAGCCTCGTCGGCGATGATCCGCGAGGAAACGATGCTGGCGCCCTGGGCCACGCCGCCGGGCCAGTTGCCGACGGCCTTGCCGGCAGCCAGCGACGCTACAGTCGTGCCATGACCGACCTTGTCGTAAACGCTGGTGTCCACACCGGAGACATTGGTGAAGTTTGTCACCCGTCCAGCCAATGACGGATGGTTGGGGTTGACGCCGGTATCAACCACGCCGATGACGACCCCGGCACCGGTATGGATGCCGCTGGCGACCACATCCTTGGCGCTGATCAATGCCAGATGCGCGTCAATGGGGGGCTCGACGTTTGCAGGGGGCGGCGGATCACCACCACCACCACCGCCACCACCACCACCGCCACCGCCGCCACCGCCCCCACCGCCGCCACCACCACCGCCACCACTACCGCCGCCAATGACGAGAGGAGGCACATCCTTGGAGCCGCCGCCACTGCTGCAGGCCGCCAGCCCCAGGCTCAATACGGACACGACAGCCAAGGCCAGCGCCTTGCGCGCATGCATGTTTTCCATTCCCTTTTCCCCTAGAACACAGGCGCGACCGCGCCCCCACGTATGCAGACTTTTAACCCTTTATGCGCCCGAAGACAATTCCCCCTCCATGACACGACTGGAATTCGTGACGCGGGGATCAAAAATGCTACGGTGGGGACGGACTCGCGGCTGAAGCCGGGAGCCGGTTTCAGGCTCAGAACCCGGCCGCGTAGCGCAGCCAGGCCATGCCCGCATCCCCGCGCGGGCCGAAACGCTGGTCATAGCCCAGCGACAGCAAGGAGCCGGGCGTCAGCCGGGCCTGGGCTGAGAAGCCGAACATGCCGCCGGAGCGGGCTGGATCGGACGCGGCCAACGGTGACCAGGCTTCGGCCCCGACGAAGCTGGCCGAGACCTGCAGTCCATCGCTGCCCAGGGTCTGCTGCCAGTGCGCATAGCCTGACAGGCTCAGCGCGCCCCAGTCGCGGCTGGCGCGCAGGCCGGCGATGGCCTGGCTGCGCCAGGCCGTGCTGGCACCGCTGCGCAGCCCGAACCCGGCCGCGCCATGTTCCTGGAAGCCATCGCTGCGCACTTGGACGTGCTCGCTGCCCAGATAGGGCACCAGGGTGCCGGCCGCGCCCTGGAAGCGATAGCCAGCCTCCAGCCCGGCCACGGTGAAATCGCCCTGGTAGGCGCTGTGTACCCCGTAACGGCTGGCGCCCAGCAGCAGGTCGCGATCGATCCAGCGCTGCCATTGGCCAGCGCCGACCTGGCCCAGCAGGTAGCCGCTCCCCCATTGCCGGCCCAGCCAGGCCTGCGCCTGCACCTGGCGCTCGCGGCTGCGGTCGGCCAATCCCTCAAGGCGGCTGTCGCTGCGGGTCTCACCCAGCGCCAGGCCCACCAGGGCATCGCCCAGCCTCAGGTCCTGGCCGCCGAGCCAACCGGAGGTCTGCGCGTCACCGGCTCCATCTGACGACATCCCCCCGAGCCCCTGCAGCCAGGCCCCGGTCCGCTGCCGGCCCGAGGCCAGTCCGTCGAAACGCCTGGACAGCGCCTGCCGCCCCAGGTCCATCGCATCGAAGGTGGCGGCCGCGGCCGTGGCATGCACTTCGCCCGAGAGGCTGCGCAGGGAGGCCACCGCTGCCGCGCTGCCGCTGGTGCGCTGGAAGTCACCGGCGATGCGGATGAAGTCGTCGGCGATCGCGCCCCCGCCCCCACCCTGCTGCCCGTCGATGTCCTCGAAGGTCGCTTCCACCCGCTGCGCCGCACCCAGCGCGGCCGGGGTGATGCCGGCCAGGCCCAGCGCGGTGGCGGTGACGTCCAACCGGGTGATGTCCATCCACGCCTTGTTGGCGTCATAGCCCAGGCTGGCGTTGAGGAAGACGCCCGGGCCGGTGGTCAGGCCGGTGAAGCGGCCACTGAGGCCGCCCCCGGCGGTCAGCACGTACTCGCGCGCCTGCCAGGTGTAGCCGCTGCGCACGCCGGCCACGTTCACCGTGCCGCCTTCCAGCGTGGCCGTACCGGCCACCGCCATCGGGCCATAACCGACCACCATGGACAGCACGCCACCGGGCTTGTGCACATAGTTGCCGACCACCTCCATGCTGCCGGTGCCGAGGTTCTGGTCGATCGCCACGGTGCCGGCGTTGCTCAGGTTGCCTCCCAGCCAGTGGGCGCCGGTCAGGCGCGCGCCCGCATCCACGGTCACCGACGAGCGCAGCGTCCCGGCCACCTTCAGGGTGCCGGCCTGCACGCGGGTGTTGCCGGTGTACTCCAGCGCCGTGCTGCCGGTGCCCAGCACCAGGGTGCCGCTGCCCTGCTTGACCAGGCCACCGCTGCCGGTGATCGGGTTGCTCCAGGTCGACTCGCCACTGAAGTTCACCGTCACGTCGCCCCAGTCGAACCGGGCCGGGCCGCCCAGGGCCTTGGCCACGTTGAGCAGGCCATGGCCGAACACCGCGTCCACGCCCGGATCGCCCAGGTCGGTGGCCGTGCCCAGCAGGGTCTGCCGGACCAGGTCGTTGTTGAAGTAGGGAAACTTCTGCCAGACCACGGCGGCCGCACCGGACACCAGCGGCGCGGCGTAGGAGGTGCCGCTGCCGTAGTAGTAGGTCGGATTGCCGGCGGTGTCGTTGGTGCCGGTGAACATCGCCGTGCCTGGCGCCACCAGGCAATAGTTCCGGGCCAGTCCGCAGGCGTTGGAGTAGTACATCAGGGCGGTGGGATTGGATGTGTCCAGCGCGGCCACCGCCAGCCAGCCCTTCTCCAGGTCGGCCGCCGGCATGGACCCGTTCGGCCCGGGCTGGCTGGGCAATGCGGCCATGTTGGTCGGATCCGGCCGCGACTCGTTGCCGGTGGCGAATACCACCAGGCCGTCGCGGTCCTGGATGAAGAACCGGTATTCGTCGGCGATCGGCGCGGTGGCCGTGGGCCGGGTCCAGTACAGGCCACCCCAGGAGTTGTTCATGATCCGCATGCCGGCGTTGGCCAGGTCCTGGTGGATCGACTTGAGCCCCAGCGCGCCGGTGACCTCGTTGCCCTGGCCCGAACCGTCGTCGGTGGGGCGCTCGTC